>NZ_QCZL01000006.1:0-175879 GCF_003634395.1 Yersinia sp. IP36721 | reverse complement strand
AAATAATCGGAGTGTGTCACAGCAAGGCTGGTGACTAAAGAAAGTGTTGCCGCCGGTGATCTCGCAAACCTTGGTTTAAAAGAAGCGGCTAAGCGAGATGTCGGCACTGGGATTAATCAGATACCGGATATGTGGAGTTTTACCAGCTCAATGACCTCAACAGGCTGGATGAAGCGACCCGATGGTTTAATTGAACAATGGGGAGAATCATCCTTTTCCAGATCAAATGACCAGTTTTTTTATGCTGACGCTTTTTTCCCAATAGCGTTCCCCAATAAAGTTTTAAATATGAGTGTGACACTCCACGGCATCACCGATATTTCGATAATAGGAAAAACGCTCGCTGCGGATATGTTAGCAAGAACATGGGCAGCGATCCCACTGAGCAAGAAAAGCGGGGAAAACATCCCTACAGCGCAAAGAGTTATGTGGCGCGTTATTGGTTATTAAGTGAGGTTTAAATGAATTATTTCTACAGCCCAGCGAATAATGCCGCTTATCCAGAATCGTTAAAAACGGAATATCAGGCTGCGCAAACTTGGCCGGAGGATGCCGTTAAAATAACGGACGAGACTTATCAGACGTTTTTTGCCTGTGCTTCGCCAGCCGGTAAAACCAGAATAGCCGGAAAGCAAGGCCAGCCAGTTTGGGAGGATATTCCCGTTTATGTCCCTACCGAGGATGAATTAGCCGCCGAGGAGTTTGACGAGCCGATCCCCAGCTATCCAACGTTACTAAAATATGCGCAACATGGCATGATCTCACCGCCACCGTTTAAAGCTGGCAGGTGCTGGCGAGTGGACAAGAACGCACGATTTGTCGGCGTGACCGTCAAACCGGCAGTGAAGAAAGATGATGATCCAAGGTTGAAGAGGATAATGGAAGATGGCCAGACCTCGTAAGTACAACATAAATGTACCGGGTCTATCGTGCTATACCGACGCCAGAACTAAAAAGGTCTACTGGCGTTATAAGCATCCTATTACCCGTAAATTTCATGGATTAGGTGATGATGAGGCTGCAGCAAAGGCTATCGCTATTGAGGCTAATAGCCGTTTTGCCCGTCAACAAATGGGGCAATTGCTCAAAGCGCGAGATGAGATCAGTCTCAAAACTGGTAAGGCAATAACAGTTAACTCTTGGCTGGATCGCTATCTCACTATCCAGAAAGAACGTTACGACAGTGAGGAAATAAAACTCAACACACTTAAGCAAAAAAATGCACCAGTCGAAGCGTTCAGACGTCATTGTGGAATGCTAACCCTTCCTGATGTTGGCGCTAGAGATATAGCCTTTGTCATTGAAGAGTATAAGGAGAAGGGGCAAAAACGGATGGCGCAGGTTGTTCGGATGGTGCTGATCGATGTGTACAAAGAAGCTCAACACGCTGGGGAGGTGCCGCCTGGCTATAACCCTGCTCTGGCCACCAAGCAACCAGCAAACAAGGTTACCCGTATTCGCTTGAACTTTGATGAATGGGAGTCAATATTTAATGCCGCTGCCAATATGCAAGGTTATATCCAAAATGCAATGCTTCTTGCTTTGGTTACCGGTCAGCGCTTAGGTGACATCGCTGGCATGAAATTTAGCGATGTTTGGGATAATCACCTTCATATCGTGCAGGAAAAAACGGGCACCAGAATAGCCATACCCATAACCTTAAAATGTGAGACTGTCGGTTATACGCTGCAAGATGTTATAGCACGGTGTCGCAATATGATCGTTAGTCCGTACATGCTTCATTATCATCATACAACATCAATGGCTAAACGTGGTGGTCAAGTATCTAGCAACGCAATCACTACCGGATTTTCGGCGGCCAGAGATAAAAGTGGATTGCAATGGAAAGAGGGTACCCCACCTACTTTCCATGAACAGCGATCCCTAGCAGAGCGGTTATATCGAGAACAAGGAGTGGATACTAAAACATTACTCGGACATAAAAATCAGGCTATGACTGATAAATATAATGATGATAGGGGTAAAGAATGGCTGGTATTAGCTGTTTAATTGAGGGTGTTTTTTGTACAGTTTTGCAGAAGGGTTTTGCAGGAGTTTTGCAGAAGAAATATTAAGTAGCTGGAAAACCCACGGAAGCATAAGCTCCCGTGAAGTTTTATAGACATGTCAATATCACATGTGTTTAATGATAGCGTTGCCAAACTCTGAGCATTTCAGCAGCTTAGCGCCTTCCATCAAACGTTCGAAGTCATAAGTCACTGTCTTGGCCTGAATCGCGCCTTCAGTGCCTTTAATGATTAAATCAGCGGCTTCAGTCCAGCCCATATGACGCAGCATCATTTCTGCGGAGAGAATAATAGAACCTGGGTTCACTTTATCCTGACCAGCATACTTAGGTGCCGTGCCGTGGGTCGCTTCAAACAGCGCGCATTCGTCACCGATGTTGGCACCCGGAGCAATACCAATACCGCCGACCTGTGCAGCCAAAGCATCAGAAATATAGTCGCCGTTGAGGTTCATACAGGCGATAACATCGTATTCAGCCGGACGCAGCAAGATTTGCTGTAGGAAGGCATCGGCGATAACGTCTTTAACGATGATATCTTTGCCATTTTTTGGGTTCTTAATCTTAACCCACGGGCCGCCGTCGATCAGCTCACCACCAAATTCCTCACGCGCCAACTGGTAACCCCAGTCTTTGAAAGCGCCTTCGGTGAATTTCATAATGTTGCCTTTGTGAACCAGAGTAACTGATTCACGATCGTTGTCGATTGCATACTCAATCGCCGCACGCACCAGACGTTTAGTGCCTTCTTCTGAACAAGGTTTTACACCGATACCGCATTGTTCAGGGAAGCGAATTTTCTTCACACCCATTTCGTCACGCAGGAACTTGATCACTTTCTCAGCTTCTGGTGAACCGGCCTTCCACTCAATACCGGCATAGATATCTTCGGCGTTTTCGCGGAAAATCACCATATCAGTCAGTTCTGGGTGTTTTACCGGGCTTGGGGTGCCTTCGTAATAACGTACCGGACGCAGGCAAATATACAGATCAAGCTGTTGACGCAGAGCCACGTTCAGAGAACGAATACCGCCGCCAACCGGAGTGGTCAATGGGCCTTTGATGGCAACGCGATAATCGCGGATCAGATCCAGAGTTTCTTCTGGCAGCCAGACATCTTTACCGTAAACCTGAGTTGACTTCTCACCGGTGTAAATTTCCATCCAGGAGATTTTACGCTCGCCGTTATAGGCCTTCTTAACCGCTGCATCCACTACGTTGATCATAGCAGGAGTCACGTCAACGCCAATGCCGTCGCCTTCAATGAACGGAATGATCGGGTTATTAGGAACGACTAATTTACCCTTAGCGTCGACCGTAATTTTTTTACCTTCTGCCGGAACAACTACTTTGCTTTCCATCAACCTCTCCTTCAGCGCAATTTTTGTTAATGCCTTGTAAGATTCTTGTCAATAGTACTTGAATATTCGTTTCACGCCAATCCAAAACGGATTGATGTATAATGCGCTAATCAACTGGAAGCGCAATCATCATGAATAAAATCTCTGTTAAAAATCACAAAGTTAACCGATTCAGCTCCCGCTCACAGGCGAAACCTGCGCCGGTGCAAGGCCCACGTCGCGTGGTGTTACTGAATAAGCCATTTGATGTGTTACCACAGTTTACCGATGAGGCTGGACGGGCAACATTGAAGGGTTTTATTCCTTTTAATGATGTTTATGCCGCCGGTCGTTTGGATCGAGATAGCGAAGGTTTGCTGGTTCTGACTAACGATGGGAAATTACAGGCAAAACTGACGCAACCGGGGAAAAAAACCGGTAAGGTCTATTATGTTCAGGTTGAAGGTGAACCGGACGAAGAAGCACTTCGCCGTTTACGTCAGGGCGTGACGTTAAAAGATGGCCCCACGCTTCCCGCTGGCGCTGAAAAAGTGCCGGAACCGGAGTGGCTGTGGCCAAGAAATCCGCCAATTCGGGAGCGCAAATCTATCCCGACCCGTTGGCTGAAAATAACCCTGTACGAAGGACGCAATCGTCAGGTACGCAGAATGACCGCCCACGTCGGTTTTCCTACCCTGCGACTGATTCGTTTTAGTATGGGTAATCTTAGCCTGGGAGATTTACAACCCGGCCAATGGAAGGAGATTAACGATGTTTAAACCTCATGTTACCGTGGCCTGCGTGGTGCATTCTCAAGACAAGTTTTTAGTGGTTGAAGAAACTATTAATGGCAAAGCGCTGTGGAACCAACCGGCCGGTCATTTGGAAGCCGATGAAACCTTGCTACAGGCCGCAGAACGCGAACTGTGGGAAGAAACCGGTATTCGCGCGACGCCTCAATCCTTTTTACGGATGCATCAATGGGTTGCACCCGATAATACGCCGTTCCTACGCTTCGCCTTTGTGATTGAACTGGTAACCATTTTGCCTACTCAGCCTCACGATAGCGATATCGATCGCTGCCTGTGGCTAACCGCCGATGAAATATTGCACGCACCCAATCTGCGCTCTCCTCTGGTTGCCGAAAGTATCCGCTGTTATTTGCAGCCTGAGCGCTACTCGCTCGATCTAATTAGTACCTTTAACTGGCCACATTGATTCAGCCCGATAATTAATTGGCGTAATTTACCCTAAGCCGTGATTGTGCGGTGCGCCCCGACAGGCAACGTGATAAAATCCGACGCTTGTTTTTGTAATGCCTTGTTTGCCGCGCAATGCGAAACGGATTATCCATTGTCAGCACGCTCGGCGCTTAAGTTAGTGAGACTCCCATGTCAGATAACAGCCAGAAAAAAGTAATCGTCGGTATGTCCGGCGGTGTCGATTCGTCCGTTTCAGCTTACCTGCTACAACAACAGGGCTATCAGGTTGAAGGCCTGTTCATGAAGAACTGGGAAGAAGACGACGATGAAGAATATTGCTCCGCAGCGACCGATTTGGCCGATGCTCAGGCAGTGTGCGATAAGCTGGGCATGGAGTTACACACCGTCAATTTCGCCGCAGAATATTGGGATAATGTTTTTGAACTCTTCCTCGAAGAGTACAAGGCTGGGCGCACGCCAAATCCGGATATTCTGTGCAATAAAGAAATCAAATTTAAAGCCTTCCTTGAATTTGCCGCCGAAGATCTGGGCGCCGATTACATCGCCACCGGCCACTATGTTCGTCGCCACGATGTCAATGGCAAAAGCCAACTGCTGCGCGGTCTGGATGGCAATAAAGACCAAAGCTACTTCTTATATACGCTGGGCCACGATCAATTGGCGCAAAGCCTGTTCCCGGTTGGCGAACTGGAAAAACCGGAAGTCCGCCGTATCGCGGAAGAGCTGGATCTGGTTACCGCCAAGAAGAAAGACTCAACCGGTATCTGCTTTATCGGCGAGCGGAAATTTCGCGATTTCCTCGGCCGTTACCTGCCTGCTCAACCCGGCCCGATTATGACCGTTGAAGGCAAACACGTCGGCGAACACCAAGGTTTGATGTACCACACTCTGGGCCAGCGTAAAGGTCTGGGTATCGGCGGCACCAAAGAAGGTGGCGATGACCCGTGGTATGTGGTGGATAAAGACGTTGCCAACAACTTGCTGATTGTAGCCCAAGGCCATGAGCACCCGCGTTTGATGTCTACCGGTTTGATTGCTCAGCAATTACATTGGGTCGATCGCGAACCGGTTACGGCTCCATTCCGCTGCGTGGTGAAAACCCGTTACCGCCAGCAAGATATTCCTTGCACGGTTACGCCGTTGGATGACGAACGTATCGATGTGCGTTTCGACAATCCGGTTGCCGCCGTTACCCCCGGTCAGTCCGCGGTGTTTTATCAGGGCGAAATCTGTCTCGGCGGCGGTATCATCGAATCACGTCACCCCGTTAGCGACCAATAATCTCGACAGGAGCAATCGTGGCAAAGAATTATTACGACATCACGCTGGCGCTGGCAGGTATCTGCCAGTCTGCGCGTCTGGTTCAGCAACTGGCTCACGAAGGTCAATGCGACAACGAGGCACTGCATACTTCACTCAACAGCGTGCTGCTGACCAATCCCGATTCGACTCTTGCGGTGTACGGTGGAGATGAGAAATTCCTCACCATGGGGCTGGAAACCTTGCAGGTAGTGCTGAATGCCAACCGCCAAGGCCCTAGCGCCGAACTGACGCGTTACGCTCTGAGCCTGATGGTATTGGAGCGGAAGCTAAATGCTCACCAGTCAGCCATGAGCACCTTGGGCGAACGTATCAGTCAGTTAGATCGTCAGCTCGCTCATTTTGATCTCGAATCAGAGACTATGATGAGCGCTCTGGCCGCCATTTATGTGGATGTAATTAGCCCACTTGGGCCGCGCATTCAGGTTACCGGCAACCCGGCCATGCTGCAAAGCACCTTAATCCAGGCCAAAGTTCGCGCCGCCCTGTTAGCCGGTATCCGCTCTGCGGTGCTGTGGCAACAGGTAGGTGGAAGCCGTTTACAGCTTATGTTTTCTCGTAATCGTCTGTTTAAGCAGGCGCAGAGTATTCTTGCTCATCGTTAATATTTGATCCCAGGAGTTGCTACCGATGGAATTATCCTCACTGACCGCCGTATCCCCAATTGATGGACGCTACGGCGACAAAGTCAGCGCACTGCGCGCTATCTTCAGCGAATTTGGTTTGCTGAAATTCCGCGTGCAGGTCGAAGTACGTTGGCTGCAAAAACTGGCAGCCTGCGCAGAAATTAAAGAAGTCCCTGCTTTTGATGCCAACGCAAACGCTTACCTCGACAAGATCGTGGCAGAGTTCAATGAACAGGATGCCCTGCGCATTAAGGCCATCGAACGCACCACTAACCATGACGTCAAAGCGGTTGAATATTTTCTGAAAGAGAAAGTTGAAAGCATTCCTGCACTGCATGCAGTGTCAGAATTCATTCACTTTGCTTGTACTTCAGAAGATATCAATAACCTGTCTCACGCTCTGATGCTGCAAACCGCTCGTCAGGAAGTGATTTTACCTTTCTGGCGCCAGATGATCGACGCCATCAAAGCACTGGCCCACCAATATCGCGATTTGCCGCTGTTGTCCCGAACTCACGGCCAGCCTGCAACGCCATCCACCGTTGGCAAAGAAATGGCGAACGTGGCTTACCGTATGGAGCGCCAGTTCCGTCAGCTGTCTCAGGTTGAAATCCTGGGCAAAATTAACGGCGCCGTCGGCAACTATAACGCTCACATCGTGGCTTATCCGGAAGTTGACTGGCACCAGTTTAGCGAGAGCTTCGTGACCTCGCTGGGCATCAACTGGAACCCGTACACCACACAAATCGAGCCACACGATTACATCGCCGAATTGTTTGACTGCGTAGCGCGCTTTAACACTATTTTGATCGATTTCGATCGTGATATTTGGGGTTACATCGCACTCAATCACTTCAAACAAAAAACTATTGCAGGTGAAATCGGTTCTTCCACCATGCCGCACAAAGTTAACCCGATCGACTTCGAAAACTCCGAAGGTAATCTGGGTCTTTCTAACGCCGTATTGGGGCATCTGGCAAGCAAACTGCCGGTTTCCCGCTGGCAGCGCGACCTGACCGACTCAACCGTGCTGCGTAACCTCGGCGTGGGTCTGGGCTACGCGTTGATCGCCTATCAGTCAACGATGAAAGGCATCAGCAAGCTGGAAGTTAACGAACCTCATCTGTTGGACGAATTGGATCATAACTGGGAAGTGCTGGCCGAGCCGATTCAAACGGTTATGCGTCGTTATGGCATTGAAAAACCATACGAAAAACTGAAAGAGCTGACGCGAGGCAAACGTGTTGACGCCGCCGGTATGCAAGCCTTTATCGATGGCTTGGCGCTGCCAGAAGAAGAAAAAGTTCGTTTGAAAACCATGACGCCAGCCAATTATATTGGCCGTGCCGTCGCACTGGTGGATGAACTGAAGTAAGTCTTTGCAGCAGGCGGCTCCCCGTCGCCTGCTTATTTTTCAGTATCCGACGCTCTGCCGTTTAACTATCATTTACTTACACTGCCCCCTTGTTGAATAAAGGTTTAGTTTCTCCCGTTGATAATTGCCTGCGGACATCCAGGGAATAACTATCATAGGAGCAGTTATGTTCAGAAAATCTTTATTAGCAGCGGCACTTATCGCTACTAGCACTTTGGCTATCGCGGATGATTACACCTTTATCGCCGGTGGTATTCAATTCGGTTCCATTGATAATAAGCAAAGTTTCGATAAGCAATTTAACCAATCTGGCACCAGCCACATTGGTAGCGACAAAATGCACGGTTTCTACTTAAACGGCGGTTATGGCTTTGAAAACAATCTGTTCATGGCCGCTCGCCTAAGCGCTATCGCAGATAACGATCGCGGTATGGGCGATGGTTTGCTTGGCGTGGGTTATCATTTTGCTCTGACGCCAGATGCGGATATGTACCTGCTGGCCGGTGCAAGCCGCCACGCAATGCTGTACGATGTTAAGAAAGATGGCGATAAAACAGAAGCTTACAACAGCGCGACCGGTGAAGTCGGTATCAAGACTAAATTGACCCAGGACATTGGCTTAGACGTTGCCTATCGCCTGGCGGAATATGATAGCAAGATGTATCACGAAGCACGTATTGAGGCGAGCTATGCCCTAACGCAAAGTCTGGCGGCTGAAGTCGGTTATACCTACCATAACTGGAAGGTAGACGATCAGATTGGTCAGGTTGGTTTGCGTTATACTTTCTGATCCATCAATCTCACCCTTATTTTTCCGGGTAAGTTTTTACCCGGTTCAAGTTTTTTGAGGAATTTGGTATGCGCGTTTTAGTCGTAGAAGATAATGCTCTACTGCGTCATCACCTTTCGGTACAGATGCGCGAGATGGGACACCAGGTCGATGCCGCCGAAGATGCGAAAGAAGCCGACTATTTTTTGCAGGAACATGCTCCGGATATCGCCATTATCGATCTCGGCCTGCCGGGTGAAGACGGGCTAAGCCTGATTCGCCGCTGGCGTAGTCATCAAACCAAGTTGCCCATTTTGGTATTAACCGCCCGTGAAAGCTGGCAGGATAAAGTGGCGGTACTGGAAGCCGGTGCCGACGATTACGTCACCAAGCCCTTTCATCTGGAAGAAGTCATTGCCCGTATGCAGGCATTGATGCGCCGCAACAGCGGTCTGGCCTCGCAGATTATCGAATTCCCGCCGTTCCTTATCGATCTCTCTCGCCGTGAACTGTGCGTGAATCAGCAACAAATCAAACTGACCGCTTTTGAATACACCATTATCGAAACTTTGATTCGAAACGCGGGCAAAGTCGTCAGTAAAGACACGCTGATGCTACAGCTCTACCCCGACGCTGAACTACGCGAAAGCCATACCATCGATGTATTAATGGGCCGTTTGCGCAAAAAGTTGCAGGCCGAACACGAAAAAGAAGTTATCACCACTATCCGTGGCCAAGGCTACCGGTTTGATGCCAACTAATCGCCATGTTTAAATCGAACAGTAAACCTTTCTCCCTGCGCGCCCGCTTCCTGATGGCTACGGCGGGCGTGATTCTAGCGCTTTCGCTGTCCTACGGAATGGTAGCGGTGGTGGGCTATATTGTTAGCTTCGATAAAAACACCTTCCGCGCTCATCGGGGGGAAAGCAATCTGTTCTTTAGTCTGGCTCAATGGCATGACAACAAACTCAGCATTACCATTCCTCCCGAGCTGGAGCTGAATGTTCCTACGCTGGTACTGATTTATGACCATAACGGCAACATTCTGTGGCGACAGCGCCATGTGCCTGAACTGGAATCTCATATTCAGAAAAGCTGGCTTAGCAAACCCGGGTTCTATGAGTTGGATACCGGTACCGAAATCAGTAGCGCGGTATTAGGGGACAACCCCAAAGCGCAGGATCAGCTGAAGAAATACGACGACACCGACGCCAGCGCGCTAACGCACTCGGTTTCCGTCAACGCATATCAGGCGACCGAACGCCTTCCCGCTTTAACCATTGTGGTGGTAGATACTATTCCGCAAGAGCTACAGCGTTCGGATATGGTATGGAACTGGTTTAGTTATGTGCTGCTCGCCAACCTGTTGTTGGTCGTCCCCCTGTTGTGGCTGGCGGCGTACTGGAGCCTGCGCCCTATCAAAGCTTTGGTCAGCCAAATCAGCCAGCTGGAAAAAGGCGAGCGGGAACAGTTGGATGAAAATCCGCCGCGCGAGTTGCTCAGCTTGGTGCGAAACCTGAATATTTTGCTGACCAACGAGCGCCAGCGCTATACCAAATATCGCACAACACTTTCCGATCTGACCCACAGTCTTAAAACCCCGCTGGCGGTGCTGCAAACCACGCTGCGCTCGTTGCGCTCCGGCAAACAGGCCACTATCGAAGAAGTGGAGCCTATCATGCTGGAACAAATTAGCCGAATCTCCCAGCAGATTGGCTATTATCTCCATCGCGCCAGCATGCGCTCTGAACACAATGTATTAGCTCGGGAAATCCATTCAGTTCCGGCGCTTTTAGATAGTTTATGCAGTGCATTAAACAAGGTTTATCAGCGTAAAGGCGTCGTACTCACTCTGGATATCTCCCCCGAGGTCACCTTTATGGGGGAGAAAAACGACTTTATGGAAGTGATGGGCAACGTGCTGGAAAATGCCTGCAAATACTGTCTCGAGTTCGTGGAAATTACCGCCCTGCACTCGGAAAAACAACTCACCATCGTTGTGGACGATGACGGCCCTGGCATTCCGGAGAGCAAGCGCGAAGTGATTTTCCAACGCGGTCAGCGGGTTGATACCTTACGTCCTGGGCAAGGGCTGGGATTATCCGTCGCGGCAGAAATTATTGAACAGTACCAGGGGCGAATTTCCGTTACCGACAGTCCCTTAGGCGGAGCCAAAATGCTGGTAACCTTTGGGCGACAGCAAGATCAGCATCACGACGAATAATTCATAACCGGATTCATTTGCCAAATAAATTTCTCAAATGCTCTGTGCGGACGCAGAGAATCGTCCGCATTTTCTGCATCCAGTGCCATTCCTACAAAATTTGCCGCCCTGCCCCTGATACTGTCACGCGCCATCCGTTATAATCATTCGCAAGTTCACTCAATCCCTGGGATAAAAAATGGATTACCAACTCGATCTGGATTGGCAAGACTTCCTGCAACGCTATTGGCAAAAGCGCCCCGTGATCCTGAAACGCGGCTTTAAAAACTTTATCGACCCCCTATCTCCCGATGAATTAGCCGGTCTGGCTATGGAAACGGAGGTGGATAGCCGTTTGGTCAGCCATCAGGAAGGTCGCTGGCAGGTCAGCCACGGGCCGTTCGAGAGCTACGATCATTTAGGGGAAACCAATTGGTCTCTGCTGGTTCAGGCCGTCGATCATTGGCATGAGCCATCGGCAGCGCTGATGCGTCCGTTCCGTGCGCTATCAGACTGGCGAATGGATGATCTGATGATCTCCTATTCCGTACCGGGCGGTGGCGTTGGCCCTCATTTTGATCAATATGACGTATTTATTATTCAGGGTACGGGTCGCCGCCGTTGGCGCGTAGGTGAAAAAGTGCCGATGAAACAGCACTGTCCTCATCCTGATTTACTGCAAGTCGGCCCATTCGACGCCATTATCGATGAAGAAATGGAGCCGGGCGATATTCTGTATATTCCGCCTGGATTCCCGCACGAAGGCTACGCGTTGGAAAACGCGCTGAACTATTCCGTCGGGTTCCGTGCGCCTAACGGCCGGGAACTGGTCAGCGGCTTTGCCGATTACGTGCTGGCCAGAGAGTTAGGCAGCAAGCGTTATAGCGATCCAGATCTGAAACTGCGTAATCGTCCGGCGGACGTATTGCCAGAGGAAATGGATACGCTGCGCCAAATGATGCTGGAATTGTTCCAACAGCCTGAGCATTTCCAACACTGGTTCGGCGAGTTCGTGTCCCAGTCTCGCCATGAACTGGATATTTCGCCACCGGAACCGCCTTATCAGGCTGGTGAGATCTATGAGTTGCTGAGCCAAGGTGAAGAGTTACATCGCCTGAGCGGACTGCGGGTTATTCGCCTAGGTGATAATTGCTTTGTTAACGGCGAATTGATCGATACTCCGCACCTGCCTGCGGCCGATGCGTTGTGCCAACACTTTAGCGTTAGCGCCGAAATGCTCGGTGATGCGTTAGACGAGCCGTCCTTCTTGGCGACGCTGACCGAGCTGGTTAACAGCGGCTACTGGTATTTCCGCGATTAACTTGTGAGATATCCGGCAGTTTAAAGCTAAAAAAACGCCCCTCGGGTTTTGACCTAAGGGGCGTTTTTATTGGGCGAATCTATACGAAACACGCCTTTATTTATCGCAATATCATTTCATCAAAGCTGCGTTTTTCTCGCTCTGCGGTTCAGCGTTTTTGGCCCGTAGCGCGGTTAATTCGGCGATACGCATAATAACCGACACCGCCTGTTCCATTCCTTCCTGCGTAATAAATTCATGTTTTCCATGGAAATTATAACCGCCGGTAAAAATATTCGGGCAAGGCAAACCGCGGAACGACAGCTGAGCGCCATCGGTGCCTCCACGAATCGGTTTCATAATAGGTTCGATATCGCAATCACGCATCGCCTGCTGCGCCAGTTCAATAATATGCGGATGCTCCACTATGTGTTCACGCATATTGTAATAACTGTCATCGATAATGATTTCGATGTAGCAATCGCGATGTAACCCTTTACCGACCTGTTTGGCAATATCCACCATGTTTTTCTTACGAGCTTCGAAGCCATCGCGGCTGAAATCGCGCAGAATATAATGCATTTCAGCCCGTTCTACCGTGCCTTTAATGCTTTGAAGATGGTAAAAACCCTGATAACCCTCGGTATTTTCTGGGGTTTCATCTGCCGGAAGCGATTGATGATAACGAGTAGCCAATGACAGCGCATTGACCATGACCCCTTTGGCACTGCCGGGATGGACATTATTGCCGACAATTTTGATGGTCACCGAGGCCGCATTGAAGTTTTCATATTCCAGCTCGCCCACGCCGCCGCCGTCCACGGTATAGGCCCAATCGGCGTTAAAAGCATTTACATCAAAGAATTGCGCGCCTTTTCCCACTTCTTCATCCGGCGTAAACGCCACTCGAATCTTGCCGTGGGGAATATTGTTCTCTTTGAGATGCACAATAGCGGTGATGATTTCGGCAATACCAGCCTTATCATCGGCACCCAGTAAGGTTTTACCGTCGGTGGTAATCAGAGTGTGTCCAAGCAACTGGTGCAACACTGGGAACATGACCGGCGACAGAATTTCATCGCCCATGCCCAGCGCGATATCGCCGCCGCGATAGTTCTCCACAATTTGCGGATTGACATTTTTGCCACTGAAATCAGGTGCGGTATCCAAATGGGCAATAAAACCGATTGTGGGCACTTCCCAGTCAACGTTCGCCGGTAAAGTTGCCATCACGCAGCCGTGCTCGCTCAAGGTCACCGGCTCAAAGCCCAAGGCCAGCAGCTCTTGTTGCAACGCTGCCGCCAGCTTACGTTGCCCATCGGTGCTCGGCACGGATTTTACCTTAGCTTTTGATTGTGTATCGAAAGAGACATAGTTAAAAAAGCGATCGAGTAATTTGTCCATGGTTCCCACCCTCAAAATGATGGATATCATTATGGGGAAGTGATCACGATCAAATATTGCGTCAGGTCAGTTTTAAACAAACTTAAGCCAGAATAATAACGCTATGACAGAAATGACACAGGGACATTGCCAAGATGTCCCTGCATAAAAAAACGCAGTAATCCCTGAGGAAATTATTCGCCTTCGCGGTTTTCTCCGCGAGTGGTAAGAAACTCGCGGATATACTCCGGCACCACTTTACTGGCTAAGCCGTAATGTTTTTCCTCGAACTGGCTTTCTACCTGACTCGGCTCCAGATTCAGTTCTACAGTATGTGCGCCATTCAACGCCGATTCATGTACAAAACCTGCCGCCGGATAAACATGGCCGGAGGTACCAATGGAAATAAAGAAATCAGCCTCAGCCAACGCCTGATAAATATCATCCATCCCCATCGGCATTTCACCAAACCACACAATATGCGGGCGCAGCGGTGCAGGGAACTGGCAGCAATGACAACGCTCATCGGCGCTAAGATCGCCCGGCCAATCCAGAACCTGACCAGACTGAGTACAGCGTACTTTGAGTAATTCACCGTGCATATGAATCACTCGTTTACTGCCAGCCCGCTCATGAAGATCATCGATATTTTGCGTAACCAGCAGGAAATTATCGCCTAATACCGCCTCCAGATCTGCTAGCGCGAAATGTGCAGCATTGGGTGCCACTTCCGGTTGCTGTAGCTGGCGCCGACGCGCATTGTAAAAAGCCTGCACCAGTTCAGGATCGCGCTGGTAGCCTTCCGGCGTCGCCACGTCTTCAACTTTATGTTCTTCCCATAGACCGTCCGCCGCGCGAAAAGTACGAATTCCAGACTCAGCAGAAATACCTGCGCCGGTGAGTACGACCACGAAAGGTTTCTTCATTTCTGTACTGGCGGAACTATCACGGTGGAAAATACGAGAGCGAAAACGTTGATGACGCAGATGCTTATTCTTGCGAAACCGACACAGCCGATGGCGAATGCGCATAACCTATTGCCTCTTTTACTTTATTTATAATGTTTTTCTATCAGACAGATGCAAGAACGCCGCGCCACGCACCCCACCAGCATCGCCATAGCGAGCTTTCTCAATACGCGGTAAACGCGCAACGGGGAGCAAATGCGCAGCTAAACGCTGCGGTAATGCCTGATACAGATGTTCAAAGTTCGACAATCCGCCGCCTATCACAACCAAATGTGGGTCAATAATGGTCAACAGATTCCCCAGACAAATCGCCAGAACGGCGATAAAACGTTCGACATGCTCTGTGGCCTGTGCGTTACCGGCGTAGTAATTTTCGATAATACGCGTAGCGGGTAGCGTTTCACCGTAGAAATGGGCGTACATCCATTCAAAACCACGGCCTGAAATATAGTTTTCAATGCAGCCGTACTGGCCGCAACCGCAGGGAACCCGGGGAATATCTGCACCCAAAACGTCGAGCGCATCAATTGGCAGGCGAAAGTGCCCGAACTCACCGCTGATATGGTTACGTCCGGTCATCGCCTGACCGTTGAGAATAATGCCACCGCCAACGCCGGTGCCCAGGATAATCCCCAGCACGCTGGGATAAGACTGGAATTCTGGATCCCAAGCTTCGGATAAAGCGAAACAGTTGGCATCGTTATCGATACGAACTTCCCGCCCAATCAGACGGGAAAGATCGGCTTGCAACGGCATGCCCATTGCCGCCAGTACGTTCGCGGTAAACAACGTGCCGTCGTCATTGGGTAAACCAGGAATACCGATCCCTACGCTGCCCTGCGCGCCGCAAAACTCATCGGCTTCGTGGGTGAGTTCCGTCAGTACCTGCAATAATTGCTGATAATCCTGTTTTGGCGTTGGAACACGTTTTTGCCAAATACGCTGTAAATCGGCATCAAACACGCCCATTTCAATTTTGGTACCACCCATATCAAAACCGTAATACATAACTTTACCTTTATTCAGTAAACGGTTTATCAGTACCATTCAGTTCCGGCTAAAACAACCGGATTCCTCGTCTATTGTGATCGCGCTGTTACTGCCCGCTTAATACCCGCGCTGGGTCAATACGGCTGGCGCGACGGGCCGGATACCAACTGGCCACCAGACTTAGCACAATGGCCGTGGCTAATACGCAGGCCACGTCGAACCAATGCAGTTCTGAAGGTAGATAATCGATAAAATAAATATCGCTGGACAGGAAATGATGACCGATCAACGTTTCCAACCCACTGATAATATTGGTTAACTGCAATGAAGCGACAACACCGACCACCACGCCGCTGATACTTCCCACCAGCCCGGCCAGCAGGCCATACCAAATGAAAATTGCCCGAATCAGGCCGTCTTTGGCACCCAAAGTTCGCAGCACGGCAATATCACTGCTTTTATCTTTGACCGCCATCACCAGCGTAGACACAATGTTAAAACTGGCCACGCCCATCACCAGCACCATAGCTAAATACATAATGGTGCGAATCATTTGAATATCGCGATACATATAGCCGTAAGTGCCGATCCAACTGCTGTAATTCACATAAGCATTGGAGGCTTCTGCGGCGCTGCGCGTGAGATTATTGGCGTTGAAAACGTCATTAAACTTCAGTGCAATACCGGTCACGCTATCGCCCATATCCAGATATTGCTGGGCATCGCTGAGGGGCACCATCGCCAGACTGTGATCCAGTTGACCGCTGAGCTGGAACACGCCGGCAACTTGCAGACGAATACGCTTCGGCTGCAATAGCTTCATTTCCGGATCGCTATTTGGGATCATCACCGTCAGCCAGGAACCTTGCTTAACCCCTAATGCGTCCGCCAGCCCTTTACCTAAAATCACCTGCTGCTGACCAGCCTGAAAATCTTGCCAGGCGTTGTTCTGCACGAACTGTGGTAACGCGCTGAGTTTTTCTTCCTGCTCCGGATTGACGCCCTTGACCTGCACCGCCCGTAATTGGGTGCCGTTTTCCATCAGTCCAGTGAAATCAATATAGGGTGCCGCCGCCGCGACGCCGGGCACTTTTTCGATCCGCTGCAGGCTCGCCTTCCAAGCGTTAAACGGTTGATCGAGAAAAGCTATCTGACCGTGTGGAACCACGGCCAAAACGCGGTTTTTCAGCTCACGTTCGAAGCCGTTCATCGCACTCAGGCCGATAATCAGCACCGCGACGCCCAAGGCAATGCCCAGAGTGGAAATGATCGAAATCATCGATACCATCCCGCCGCGACGGCGACCACGACTAAACCGCAAGCCTATTAGCAGTGAAAGAGGTGAACTGCGCATTACTCCGCTCCCACCAACGTCAGATTTTGCTGTAACTGACCGTCACGCATTTCCAGTTGGCGGCTCATGCGATTTGCCAACTGCAAATCATGAGTAACCACCAGAAACGCAGTCCCCTGACGTACGTTCAGCTCACCTAACAGATTGAAAATACTGTCTGCGTTGCGCTGATCGAGGTTGCCGGTTGGCTCATCCGCCAACACCAGCGATGGGTTATTCACCAGTGAACGGGCAATCGCCACGCGCTGACGTTCACCGCCTGAAAGCTCGGAAGGACGATGCTGACTGCGCTGCTCCAGCCCCACCGCCGCCAACATGGCACGCGCTTTATCTTGCGCTTCTGCCGGTTTAGTCCCGCCGATCAACAGCGGCATCGCCACGTTTTCCAACGCGGTAAAGTCTGGAAGCAAATGGTGGAACTGGTAGATAAAACCGAGTTCGCGGTTACGTAACTCCGCTTTGGCGGCGGAAGAAAGCTGGCTCAGTGAGCGCCCCTGATAAATGACTTCGCCGGAGGTTGGCGAATCTAATCCGCCCAGCAGATGCAGCAGCGTACTTTTGCCGGAGCCGGAGCTACCGACAATCGCCATCATTTCACCCGGCTGAATGGTAAAGGTCACATTACGCAATACGTCGGTATGAAGTTGTCCTTCCTGATAGCGTTTGCACAGGTTTTCGCACTGCAATAAAGGTTGGTTACTCATAACGTAAAGCCTCAGCGGGTTGAGCGGCGGCAGCGCGCCAGGAAGGATAAAGCGTGGACAGCAACGCAATGGCCATAGCCAACAGCGCAATCACCGTCACTTGTAGCGGATTAATGGCAACCGGTAGCGCCGCGCCGTCTAGCAACAGGCCCAGAACCGGCATCAGCACATTGAGCTGGCTGGCGAGTAAAATGCCTAAGCCCGTGCCAAGCAACGCGCCAATCACCCCGGCGCTGGCCCCTTGTACCATAAACACCAGCATAATCTGGCGTCGGGTCAGCCCTTGAGTTTGCAGAATCGCCACTTCCCCTTGCTTCTCCATCACCAGTAATCCCAGTGAGGTAATAATATTAAACGCAGCAACGGCGATGATCAGGCTCAGCAGTAGCCCCATCATGTTTTTCTCCATGCGTACAGCCTGGAACAGTTCGCCTTTACGCTCGCGCCAGTCTTTCCACACCGTGCCTTCCGGCAGGTTTTGCTGGCTGAGAGAATCCACCTGCAACGGCTGATCGAGGAACAAACGCCAGCCAGTGATATTCCCCGCCGGGTAACGCATCAGACGAGAAGCATCCTGCTGATTCACCAGCAATTGATAGTCATCCACTTCGCTGCCAGCGGCAAAAGTGCCAATGACGTTAAACAAACGCTGGCTGGGAATGCGCCCCATCGGCGTAAACTGGCTGGCACTGGGCACCATCAGGCGAATGGTTTCACCGCGACTCACGCCCAGTTTTCCCGCCAGCTTTTCACCCATAATCAGGTTGTATTGACCCGGTTGCAGATCACGCAGATGTACATTCACTAGCGAATTGGTTAAGGGTTCGTGCTGTTCGGGATTGACACCCAGCATCACGCCGACGTTCACGCTACGCGGGCTTTGCAACACCACTTCACCGGTGGTCAAAGGCACAATATCGCTGACACCGCTTAGCCCTTTTAGCGCCGAGGCGGGGATTTTTTCCGGATCGATAGAGCCTTTGGGCGTAGTAATCAACGCCTGTGGCATCAGCCCCAGAATATTATTCTGCAAGTCCCGTTCAAAGCCGTTCATCACCGATAACACCGTTATCAGCGCCATCACGCCCAAAGTAATGCCAATGGTGGACAGCCAGGAAACAAAGCGGCCAAAGCGGTCAGAAGCACGCCCGCGCATATAACGCAGGCCAATAAATAGTGCGACAGGTTGATACATGAAATCTGTTGAGATCCTGTTGCTAAAGCAAAGTGATCGAGGATAATAAAGCGTACCGCCGCTTTATGGAACCACTAACAGCCTATATCTCCGGCTTTTATTCCAGAAATAGCGCCAATTCCACAGCCTTGCGTCATCGCATGCTAGGATAGGCAATATCGTTATTGCCGCAGTGCTGAACCAAAGAGATTGCTTAACTGCTTATGTCCCAACAATACCGTTACTCATTACCTGAGCGCCGTGGCGATATACGCCAGTTAGGCCAATTAACCGGCGCTGCCTGCGCCATCGAATGCGCCGAAATTATTGAACGCCATCCGGGACCGGTGATGTTAATCGCGCCGGATATGCAAAATGCCCTGCGCCTGCGGGATGAAATTCAGCAATTTACTGCCCACAGCGTCACGACTTTATCCGACTGGGAAACGCTGCCTTACGACAGTTTCTCCCCCCATCAGGATATTATTTCCACCCGTTTATCTTGCCTGTATCAGTTACCGGCGATGAAACGCGGCGTGATCATTCTTCCTGTAAATACGCTGATGCAGCGGGTCTGTCCTCACGAATTCCTGCACGGTCACGCGCTGGTCATGAAAAAAGGCCAGCATTTATCTCGCGATAAACTGCGTTCCCAATTGGAGCAAGCTGGCTACCGCAGCGTAGATCAGGTGATGGAACACGGTGAATTTGCTACCCGAGGAGCGCTTTTGGATTTATATCCAATGGGCAGCGAAGAACCTTATCGCATTGATTTTTTTGATGATGAAATCGACAGCCTGCGGGTATTTGACGTTGACTCTCAACGCACCCTGTCGGAAGTGGAACACATCAATTTATTGCCTGCTCATGAGTTTCCTATTGATCAGGCCGCCATTGAGCTATTTCGCAGCCAGTGGCGCGAGCAGTTTGAAGTCCGACGCGACCCTGAACATATTTACCAGCAGGTGAGCAAAGGCATCTGGCCTGCGGGTATTGAGTACTGGCAACCGCTATTTTTCAGTCAGGCGTTACCCACCCTATTTAGCTACCTGCCGGACAACACCTTATTGGTGAATACCGGCGATCTGGAAGCCGCCGCCGAGCGTTTCTGGCAGGATGTCAATCAGCGTTATGAAAGCCGTCGCATTGACCCCATGCGGCCTTTGCTGGCACCGGAAACCCTGTGGCTGCGGACTGACGGTCTGTTTAGCGAGCTCAAAGACTGGCCACGCATTCAACTTAAAACTGACGTTCTGCCGAAAAAAGCCGCCAACACCAATCTGGATTATCAGGGGTTGCCTGACGTCGCGGTACAGGCACAGGCGAAAGCTCCGTTAGATAACCTGCGCCGCTTTATTGAAGGCTTCAGCGGCAGCGTAGTGTTCTCGGTAGAAAGTGAAGGCCGACGCGAAACCCTACAGGATTTACTGGGCCGGATTAAATTACGCCCGACGCTGATTTCCCGTTTGGATGAAGTGAAAAAAACCGGTCACTATTTGATGATCGGTGCGGCGGAACGCGGTTTTCTCGATCATATTCGTCAGCTAGCGCTGATTTGCGAAAGCGATTTGCTCGGTGAACGCGTAAGCCGTCGCCGCCAGGATAATCGCCGCACTATTAATACCGATACTCTGATTCGCAATCTGGCGGAACTGCGTCCCGGCCAGCCAGTGGTGCATCTGGAGCATGGCGTTGGCCGTTATCTTGGTCTGACAACGCTGGAAGCCGGTGGTATCAAAGCAGAATATCTGATTCTGACCTATGCCGGGGAAGACAAACTGTATGTGCCTGTATCCTCCCTGCACCTCATCAGCCGTTATTCTGGCGGTGCCGATGAAAACGCGCCGCTGCATAAACTGGGCGGTGACGCTTGGACCCGCGCCCGTCAGAAAGCTGCGGAGAAAGTTCGGGACGTAGCCGCCGAGCTGCTGGATATTTACGCCCAGCGTGCGGTGAAGTCCGGCTTTAAATTCAAACAGGATCGCGAACAATATCAGCTGTTCTGCCAAAGCTTCCCGTTTGAAACCACGCCAGATCAGGAACAGGCGATTAATGCGGTGCTGAGCGATATGTGCCAACCGTTGGCGATGGACCGTCTGGTGTGTGGTGACGTCGGCTTCGGTAAAACCGAAGTGGCAATGCGCGCGGCTTTCCTTGCGGTGAATAATAATAAGCAAGTGGCAGTATTAGTGCCGACCACCCTGCTGGCGCAGCAGCATTTTGATAATTTCCGCGACCGTTTTGCTACCTGGCCGGTCCGTATCGAAATGCTTTCTCGTTTCCGCAGCGCAAAAGAGCAGCAGGTGATTCTGGAGCAGGCGGCAGAAGGGAAAATCGATATTCTGATTGGCACCCATAAATTGCTGCAAAGTGATTTACACTGGAAAGATCTGGGCCTGCTGATTGTGGATGAAGAACACCGCTTTGGCGTGCGCCACAAAGAGCGAATCAAGGCCATGCGCGCCGATGTGGACATTCTGACGCTGACCGCTACGCCGATTCCCCGCACGCTGAATATGGCGATGAGCGGTATGCGTGACCTGTCGATTATTGCCACGCCGCCAGCGCGCCGTTTGGCGGTAAAAACCTTTGTGCGCGAATACGACAATCTGGTCGTCCGCGAGGCCATTCTGCGTGAAGTATTACGCGGTGGGCAGGTTTATTATCTGTACAACGACGTTGAAAATATTGAGAAAGCAGCCCAACGTTTGGCGGAACTGGTGCCAGAAGCCCGCATTGCTATCGGCCACGGTCAGATGCGTGAGCGGGATCTGGAACGGGTGATGAATGATTTCCATCATCAACGCTTTAACGTTTTGGTCTGCACCACAATTATTGAAACCGGTATTGATATTCCTAGCGCCAATACCATTATTATCGAGCGAGCCGACCACTTCGGTCTGGCGCAGTTGCATCAGCTACGAGGCCGCGTCGGTCGTTCTCACCACCAGGCCTACGCTTACCTGCTGACGCCAAATCCGAAAGCCATGACGACCGATGCCAAAAAACGGCTGGAAGCCATTGCTTCACTGGAAGATCTCGGCGCCGGTTTCGCTTTGGCGACTCACGATCTGGAAATTCGTGGCGCGGGGGAACTGTTGGGGGAAGATCAAAGCGGCCAGATGACGACCATTGGTTTCTCATTGTATATGGAACTATTGGAAAGCGCGGTCGATGCATTGAAAGAAGGGCGCGAACCGTCGCTGGAGGATCTCACCAGCAACCAGACCGAAATCGAAATGCGTATGCCGGTGCTGTTGCCCGACGATTTTATTCCTGATGTAAATATCAGGCTTTCATTCTATAAGCGTATCGCCAGCGCCCGCGATGACGTCGAGCTGGATGAACTGAAAGTCGAACTGATCGATCGTTTCGGTCTGTTGCCGGATGCGGCGCGATTCCTGCTGCAAACCGCTTCGTTACGTCAACATGCGCAAAAACTGGGCATTAAACGGATTGAAGGCAATGAACGCGGTGGTTTTATCGAGTTCGGCGAGAAAAACAAGGTCGATCCGGTGTATCTGATTGGTTTATTGCAGCGTCAGCCGCAGATATTCCGATTAGAAGGCCCAACCAAGCTGAAGTTTATGCAGGATTTAAGCGATCGGACCAAACGTTTGAAATTTGTTGAGGAACTACTGGCCTCTTTCGAACAGCACCGTATCGCTTAACCACGCGGTTATAAGGTGGCCTCGATGACTATTGATATAAAGAATTTATCTAGATAATTGATGTAGGGAATAGTGTTGGCGCGGGAAAGGCAGAAGGAAACCCGCGTCAATGCTAATGCCACTCGCTTAACGGTAGGGGCGGATAACCACCCCGACTGACTATTAAACGATCAGAACTAACACTACACCGCGGGCTCTTGTTACGAGGTCTTGGACCACAAATATTTCGTTATGCTCGATTACTCAGAATCAGTTGACCATTTTTATCGACAGGAATCTGCGTACCTGGATCACGATCCATACGAATTTTTCCCTGCTGATCGCCAATTTTGTAGGTGACGTCATATCCCAGCATTTTCTGCGATTTGTCATACACCGTCTGGCAACGCTGCTGCGTGGTGGTGTAAGTGTCGCTTTCCTGCATATTGCTTTGCACCCGGTTACCGGCGTAACCCCCGGCTAACGCGCCTGCTACGGTGGCGATATCTTTACCGCGACCGCCACCCACTTGATGCCCCAATACCCCGCCTGCGACTGCGCCGAGTACCGATCCTGCAATTTGGTTTTCATCCTGCACCGGTTTACGGTGAGTTACCGTAACATTGCGGCATTCTTTACGTGGCGTTTTAACCGTTTCCTTTATTGGCGTAGCGGCTATCACCTGTGCGTACTGAGGACCGCTGGAAAAAACATCCATACTTGCCACGGCGGCAATTCCCAGAGCGGCAGCTATACCAATACCCACGCCTGCTAACATTGATTTGTTCACAGGAAATCCTCCTAAAATGTTACCACGCAATTTATGCCGTAGACTCCGTACCGCAGTACCTTCGCCTAACGGCGATAAATCTGACAGCGGCCTCGTAAGTTTGAACTTCGGGCGTCGGCGTGCGTGACTCGCCTCTGTTATCGGGAGTGAGTCTGCACAATGTCATTTAGGACAGCAATAAGATAAATACGCCAAATCAGCGGAAACCACAGGGAAAAGGCGGCTTTAGGACGAATCTTAGCAAGCTATTAAATGTAACGAAGGGTTTTATGCTAAAAGTTTGGCATTAGGTGCGCAATCCCAGCATGCGACTGGACAAACGGCCAATGTTGTTGCTGGCGAATTGGCGGCCTAAACTGCGTCATTGCGACTCTTGCCCGTTTGTGCGCCAAATCTTAGGTTAACTTTCCCTGACGCACACCATCGGCTCGAATGATTTTTACATCGCGCGCTGGCCGCTAATGTTCAGTTTACCTGCGGCACTGACCTCACAATTTTTCAGCGATAAACACTGAACCGGTCTTCTTAGATTTTCGCCAGCTCCAGCCGCTGCACTTTGACAACTCCGGGTTGGTCTGCCGCGACAATATCCAACTGCACCGCCCGAACGCCCGACTTCTGACGTAATCCATTCAACCAATCCAAGAGAGAATTAAAGGGCAAGGGTTCCAGCCCTATCTGAACGACCCCTTCCCGCTCCTGAATACGCTTCAGCGTAATCTTGTGCTCGGCGGCGCTGGTGCTGACCCTTTGTGATAATGAGGTAACAGAAGCGTTCTTTGCCACTGATGGGGTTTGCTGTCGCCACGCGCTAATTTCCGGTGCAGCGGCGCGCATTTTGGCAATCAACGCTCGTTGCTGTTGCAATACCCCTTCTTGCAGCGCGATCTGTCGGGTTAGCGGCTGCCATATTCCCCAATAGTATCCCCCCAAAATCAGGCTACAGAGGGCGGCACCAATCAGCCATTTCTCCCGAATTGAGCGAGGCTGCCAGTGCTGCGTCAGAATGCCTTCCCCGATGGACATGCCCTTTGATACCATCCGTTGATACAAAGGCCGTAAATTAAGACGCATGATTTTGCTTCCTTTTCAAAGTCATTCCCCCTGTAACCCGCTCGTTATCCTTCAGCAGTGCATCTTGTTTGACGGAAAAAACAGTCGCCAGATCTTCCCGCAGCGCCTCAAAGGTCGCAAAATCGGCGGCTCTCAGCCTGAGATACAATTCCTGCCGCTGTTGATCAAATTTAATTCCCTGAACATCTATCTGTTTCAGTATTCCTTTAGACTCAAGCGTTTCTGCGACCAAGGGTAGAATCACCAGCAGTTCGTCCTCTGCGGTCCCACTTCCCAGCTCCCGCAGCGCGGCATTGAGCTGCGCCCGTAAATTGACGATGCGCCGCTGTTCGGGGAACAATTGGAGGAAACTCTCTTCGGCCGCCGTGCGGGTCTGCTGCGCGCGTTCCGTGATGCTCCACAATGACACCAGTCGTTCCGCCGTCATGACACCGACAAGCACTATTAACGACGTCATCGTCGGACGCCAACGCTCCCACTGTTTCTGATAGTTCACTCGCGGTTTCCAGCGGCCACAGAGCAAACCCGCACCGCTAGTCTGAGGCGCGGGCAGCGTTCCTGATACCGTGTTCTCAATACCGCACGAATCCAGCGCCGACGCCAGTGCCGCAGGCAACTCACCGTAGACGCAGAGCTGGCTCACTGAATCACGGTCACGTAACTGTGCCTTGAGTAAGTACGGAGCCAGGGACGATTCTGCGCTCCATCCTTGCCATTGATGGGTGCGAAGCAGACAGCGTTCACCACTAACCAGCAGATGGCCTTCCGGCAACGCCAGCCAATCCGGCAATAACGTTGTCGCCAATATTTCGCCCTGATGTAGCCACTGAGTAAGATAATGCATTTTCTGATGAGTAATCACCGCAACGGTGGCCTGCTTTTCATCTATTTCCAGTATGGAAAAATGTAAATCATCAATGTCTTCGCATAAGTCTTCCTCTAACAGTGCGGGGATGATTTTCTCTGCATGTTTTTTGGAGACTTTAGGCAATTCAACTTTACGAACACCAGCCCATTCTCCGGGGAAAAACACCCGAATCGCATCGAATTTCGGCCATTGCGTCAACATATCCTGCGCCGCCCATGGGGAAATCCATTCCCCTTTAGTTTCTGGTACGAAAGGCGTTTCCGAGTCACGTCGCCATATGATCGGCTGCGCTTCGCCAAGGGGGAAAAAAAGATTCAGAGATTCACTCACTCCACTTCTCCTGTCTGATGCCACAGCACATCAAATTTTTGTGCGCCATTGCGCACGATCAAAGACTGCACGGTCAAGCTCACGTCGTTAACCTCAATACAGGAACGCAGCCAAAAGTAGCGGCTATTCACGCTCAATATCGGCTTTACCTGCGCTTTCACTTTGGCATCCACATCGGCTAATGGCGCGACGCTCAACAACTGCTCTATGCTTTCCCATCCTTTTTCCGGCCGCTGCTGCAACAGCATCTGCGCCTGAGTGGCACTAAGCCGGGGGTAAATAATGCCTCCAGAATGACACTGTGAGCGACATTTAGGGTATTAACATTAATGCTTTGTCTTGTCATGGGTAGTGTACATACCTGAGGATTAAGCCTTTGATAAACATCCGCATCTATTCCCTGAATAGCACTTAGTTCGCTGATATTCACCCGCGCTTAGGCGCAAAGAAAGGAATCGGGCAAACCAGAGACTCCCAGTCCTCTCTGCCAGACGGGTTTGCAGCGAGGCATCACTGTCGACAAACGCCTACAGACTTTCCGCAATATCCCAGCCGCACCAACACCACGATCATCGCGATGCCGCGTTTGGGTGCCGAATTCATGATTGATTTTCTGAAAACATTTGCGAGCCTTTCAACAACCAGACTCGTTCGATTTTGCGAATGACGGCGTGCGCAATGTCATGTGTATCGCCAGCGGAATAGCCTGCGGTGTCTGCCAGCTTTCCAGCCAAACCTTACTGTCATAGAATCTTAGGCTCATTTCACTGGCTGCTATAAGTTTCAGCATCGACGGTTTCACACCGCCGGGCGTATCAACCACCGGCCACGTTAATCGCTCAAGATAGCCCTGATAAAGGCGATAGTATGATCGCCGCCAAATATATTAAAAAACATTAATTGATGACGACCTAACCGCAAGGTTATTTTATTTACAACCATAAAAAGTCTATATATCAATGGAGGCATTCGAACTGATAACACCGGACATTATTTTTTTGCAATTTATTATTTATACCAGAACATATTTCTGCACTACGGACTATTATCCTTAAGCCTCACCTGGTGAAAAACTTAATATCCTGATGCGATAAAATTAGCTCTAAATACGCTGCTTGCATTTCAAACATAACAATATCAATTCGATACGCTAAATCTCTCTGATAAGAATCTGAATCACTGTTCGCAAAATCGGGTCAACCTCCGAAAACAAAAAACCGCCGCCACACTGTGACGACGGTTCTCTGTGCTACTACGAGTTTTAACTTCCCAGAACTCAATTTCCGGGTATCCGATTCGCTAAGCGAATACTGAACTTCAGGCTATTAATGCAGTTTTAACCGAGGGCGAATCACCCGGTTAATCCCGCCTACCAACATCATCAGGCCGGTTTTGGTGTAGCCATGTAACGCTACCTGATGCATACGATACAGGGAGATATATACCACTCGCGCCACACGCCCTTCCACCATCATTGAACCGCGCATCAAGTTACCCATCAGGCTGCCAACGGTGCTGAATTTAGACAGGGAAACCAATGAGCCGTGGTCTTTATACACGTAAGGTTTCAGACTTTGACCATTCAGCAACGCCAGAATGTTGCTGTAGCAACGGCTGGCCATCTGGTGAGCCGACTGCGCGCGCGGAGGCACAAAACCGCCGTTAGGCTGCGGGCAAGAGGCACAGTCGCCGATAGCGAAAATGTTGGGATCGCGAGTGGTTTGCAACGTTGGTTCAACCACTAACTGATTGATACGGTTGGTTTCCAGCCCGGCGATATCTTTCATAAAGTCAGGCGCTTTGATACCCGCCGCCCACACCATGAGGTCAGCGTTGATCAATTCGCCGTCTTTGGTATTCAGACCTTGACTGTCTGCACTAGTCACCATGGTTTTGGTCAATACACGCACGCCCAGCTTGGTCAGTTCCTGATGAGCCGCAGCGGAAATACGCGGTGGCAGCGCAGGAAGAATGCGCTCACCAGCTTCCACCAGCGTCACGTTCAGCGCCTGATTGTCCAAACCTTCGAAACCATAGCTGTGCAGCTGTTTAACTGCGTTATGCAGCTCGGCAGACAGCTCAACGCCGGTTGCACCGCCGCCAACGATAGCAATGTTAACCTTGCCTTTTTCACCCGGCTGAGCGGAATACTTCAGGAACAGATTCAGCATTTCGTTGTGGAAACGATGAGCCTGATGCGGGTTATCCAGGAAAATACAGTTTTCCTTCACGCCCGGCGTACCGAAATCATTGGATGTACTGCCCAACGCCATCACCAGAATGTCATAAGACAATTCACGCTCGGTCACCAGCACGTCGCCCTGCTCATCGCAGATTTTGGCCAGGCTGACGGTTTTGGTTTCCCGATTAATATTGGTTAATGAACCCAGTTGGAAATTGAAATGGTGATTACGAGCATGAGCCAGGTAGCTCAGCGCATCAACCCCGTCATCTAGAGAGCCAGTTGCCACTTCGTGCAACAATGGTTTCCACAAATGACTGTGGTTGCGATCGACCAGAACAATCTCCGCTTTTTTACTGCGACCCAGTTTATGGCCCAGGCTGGTCGCCAGTTCCAGTCCGCCGGCACCACCACCAATAATAACGATTTTTTTCTTTGGCGTTGTCAAAATGACCCCCTAAATGTGAACCAATTGTTAGCTAAGGGTAAATGAATAATATCCTTAGATAACATAGGGTTCGCTTGAGTAAATTCAATTATCTGACCGCAGAATATCATGCAGGGTTATTTGGTCATACCAAAATTGATATATATCAATTTATTTTGCTGAAAGACGCGGCGGGAGGATTTTTTCTAGAAGAATATTCAAATAGTTAGCGACAGGTCACAGTTTAATAATTTCAGACTTTTTTACCCAAAATCACCGTTTACCGATGGCTTTGGGAAAGAAAAAGCCCGAAGTTACCGTCAAAAAACGATCGCTTCGGGGCTCGAGTATGAGAAAAAAATGTTAATCGAGAGTTTTAAATGCCTTGATCCGCTGTAGGTGAACGGAAAGATCTTTAAACTTGTGCCCCTGCTTTTCATCCCAGACAATTTCGTAATAAGGATGCAATTCTGCCGCCGTGCGCTGACTGTCCAATGCCTCATCGTGACGGGAAAGCACCGCTAAGCAACGATCGCGGTTTTTCTCACGAAAATCCTGAACGCACTTGGTCGCGATATCCAGATACTCTTCCGGGCGGTCGATTTTACCGCTCATATTTTCCTGTGGGAACAGATTCGGGTTAAAAGCCACCTGCCGAATTCCACATAGAAAACCGATGCGTTCTGCCCAAAACCCGCCTAAACCGACGCCACAAATCAGAGGATGACTGTCACCGCCCTGCTGAATGGCTTTGTCCACTTCCTTCAATAAATGCTGCATATCGTGCCGGGGATGTAAGGTGCTGTAGCTGATAAAACGCACATCCGGATCGATGAACTGCAGTTGCAGAACCTTTTCGTGATTGCCGGGACTGGTTGAATCAAAACCGTGTAAATAGACGATCATCTTTATCCTCGCTACGACAGGGTAAATCGCACCGGACACACCCCGGTACGTGCTAGTTCCCTAACCCTTGTTTATGGGTGTCCCACCGCTCGCTGAGCGCCGTTAACGCTTTATTGGCCTGCTGCCAGCGTGGAGAGCCAAGTAGCTCTTCGCGACCGAACTGCCCACGATGATATAACCGACTCAGCTTGTCTGCTTTGACCGGAGACAGGTTATCCAGCACGCTGACGGCCCCCTGACGATTATTGCACACCAGAATCATGTCACACCCAGCATCCAGAGAGGCCTGCCCGCGTTCCGCATAGCTGCCCATGATCGCCGCGCCTTCCATCGAGAGGTCGTCAGAGAAAATAATGCCCTCAAAACCGAGCTCCTGACGCAATACCTGCTGAAGCCAATAAGCCGAGCCACTGGCCGGACGCGGATCGGCATCGGTGTAGATCACATGAGCAGGCATAATGGCATCCAGCAGGTTACGCTGAATCAGCTCACGGAATATAACCATATCATGTGCGCGGATTTCTGCCAGTGGGCGCGTATCTCTCGGCGTCTCTTTATGGGAATCAGCGGTCACCGCACCGTGGCCGGGGAAGTGTTTTCCGGTGGTTTTCATGCCTGCGCTATGCATTCCTAAAATAAAGCGTTCGGCCATTTCCAGCGCCTTTTGCGGCTCACTGTGGAATGAACGCTCGCCGATAGCGGCGCTAACGTGGCCAATATCCAATACCGGCGCAAAGCTGATATCAATATCCATGGCAATCATTTCCGAGGCCATCAGCCAACCGGCTTCTTGCGCTAAACGCCCGGCGGTTTCCTTATCGTTGAGAGCCGCAAAGGACTGCGCCGCAGGCAAACGTGTAAAACCTTCTCGAAAGCGTTGCACCCGCCCGCCTTCCTGATCGACCGCCACAACCAGCCGCTCGCGGGAAGCCGCGCGAATCTGTCGCACCAGCTCACGCAACTGTTCGGCATCGTGGAAGTTACGGCTAAACAAAATCAGCCCACCCACCAGCGGATGCTGCAAGATTTCGCGTTCTTCGGCATCCAGCTCGTAGCTGGCAACATCTAACATGACAGGACCCACAACTACCTCACGTCATTGAATAAAATATGTTGTTATCCGGCGGATGAATCCAGACCCGATAAATTAAATCGTCGGCGCAGCGGCGCTGCCCACTGCAAAAAACCTATCTCGCCGGTTTGTTTCCAGCGCACTTCAAACCACATCAGCATCAGATAATCGATCCACGGAGACCAGCGTGCTATTTGCCGCGTCAAAGCGGCGATATCCTGATAGGCTCCCGGCTGCTGACCATATTGGCGTAAAAACGCCTGCTGCCGCGCGTTGTCCCAACCGTTAAACCGAAACATCGCGGCCAACTCCAACGCCACGTCACCGTCTGCCGCATATTCCCAGTCTATTAATCTCAGACCAGAATTTGTCTCGATAATATTTCCAGGGTGAATATCCATATGCAAAGGAACCAGATTCAGCGGAAGCGGCGGTTTTTGCGCCATAAAGCGTTTATGCAGTCGCAACCAGTCCGCACTGCGGCGGGACGGATCCATTCTTTCGCTATAACCGAGTAATTGTCGATGGATATTCAACGGATAGCCGGTACGGGGAGCCTGATGCAGCCGCGCCACCAATTCCGCCAACGTGCCTCGATCGGCCAGTTGCAGGAACTGCTGGGGTTCGACCACCACGCCATCCAGCCATTCCACCACCAGCCAGTGTTGATTGGCAATCATCACTCGCGGAGATAACGCACGCGCCGACATCTGCTGCAAGATACGCTGCTCACGCTGACGATTAACGCCTAATTCTCTTTTGGCGACCGAGTGTTCCCGCGCCAGCCATTGGAAGTTTTGCCCGGTTATCCGCCAGCTTTCACCAGTTAGGCCGGATACCGGGCTGAAATGGCAACCGGCGGTATTCACCGCCGGTATCCGAGTTTCAATCAAGGCACGCAGACTCGCTTCAACGCTGTACGTTACCATGACCTGACCAGATAATTTCGCCCGTTTGTACCAACATCAGTTGCATATCGATCTCTGGCGCTTTCACGTCGCCGCTCACGTCGCTATACAGCACATATTGAGCGCTAACGTAACGTGCCAGACCAATGGCTTTGCTGCGAGAACCGAGGCTATCCTCCTCCGACAGACCTAAAGTCTGTTTCGCTGCGGTTAACTGCGCAGCCGGAATCAGGGCAAATTTCTTGTTGGATGCCAATACCTGATGCAGCGCGGCGGTAGCTTTACCGATCTGTAAGGCACCGTTGGTATTATTTTTAACGCTGTCCAGCAACAAAACGCTGCCTGCGGCAACATCGTTGGCGTTAACCATTTGCGCCACCAATGGTTCTACGCTAGCCGCCCAGTCAATAGGCTGGGGAGCTTTAGGCGGTTGAGGAACTTTATCGGCCGGTGGCGGTGTTTCAATCGGTGGCACCGGGGTAATAGGTTCAATGGTCGCAGGCTGCTCGGTCGGCTCTGGTGGCCGGGAAGGACAACCGGTCAGCACCAGCGCGGCCAACGCCACAAATAAATACCTTTTCATTATCCCACTCCAACAACACAATTATAAAAACAGATAGAGGCGCACGCTGCGCGCATCCAGATTCGGGGTGATTGACTGAATATCGACTGATGAGTTTGGCCCTATCGTGACCTTTCGGGGAGTTTCAAACGGCAGCAAATCCAGCCCCTGAGCGTCATACCAGTAGAAACGATAATTCACCGTGACGGCTTTGGTGCTGCTGCTCATTAAAGTTGATGTTGCAATACTCCGCCCCGAAAGCGTCGAGATTGCCGGCTTCTCTGCCAGAATTCCGGCGCTAAGAACCGGCGAATCCATCACAACCGCCTGCCGTTGGTTAACGGCGATACCCTGCGGCGCGCTACAGCCCAGTAAAGTGATAACAGGAATCAGAAACATTCCCGGCAGTAAAAACGCCTTGAAACGGCGCATAGGCATACCTCGATTTAGCGATGACCGGAAAAGTCGCGATGCACAGAGCCATCACTTTACCGAATAATTATAAATTGCTTAATTATTTTCGACTTAGCAGTGGCCCCAGTGGCTGACCGCCGACCAGGTGCATATGGATATGATAAACCTCCTGACCACCGTGACGATTACAGTTGATAATCAAGCGGTAACCGTCTTCGGAGATACCTTCCTGTTCTGCAATTTTTGCAGCAACGGTAATCATACGCCCCAGCGCCGCTTCATGTTCGACGGTGACATCATTAACCGTAGGGATCAGTATATTAGGAATAATAAGAATATGGGTGGGAGCCTGTGGCGCAATATCGCGAAACGCCGTAACCAGTTCATCCTGATAAACCACATCGGCCGGAATTTCACGGCGGATAATTTTACTGAAAATTGTTTCTTCGGCCATAACATATTTCCTTCGTAGGGGAAAAATCAGTGCATGCAGTATGAGCGACAATTTCTATCTGTTTCAACCTCATTAAGCAATTTCCGGCGCGAGTGCCGCAGAATCGCCCAGTTTTCTCAGTGAATTATCCTCCCCTTGGCGAGAGTCGGAAAATACCGCCCGCTGACCACAAGAAACATCAGCCAGAATCACACGTTGAAATCAAAGGTAAAGCCCATAAAAAAAGGAGGCCTAAGCCTCCTTTTTGCACTCCCCGACCTGAATTAGTGGTTACGAATGTATTCGTCCATATCCGTTTTCAGGTTATCAGATTTGGTGCCGAAGATAGCCTGAACGCCGGAACCGGCCACGACTACGCCCGCTGCACCCAGTTTCTTCAGACCAGCCTGGTCAACCTTGGATACATCCGCCACGCTCACGCGCAGACGAGTGATACAGGCGTCCAGATTGGTGATGTTCTCTTTGCCACCGAAGGCTTGAACCAGCGCAGCTGACATCTCAGTGCCGCCTTTAGTGTTTTGCTCGGTAGAGTTATCTTCGCGACCCGGCGTTTTCAGATCCAGTTTGGCAATCAGCACGCGGAAGATGGTGTAGTACACCAGACCGTAGCAGATACCTACCAGAGGGAACAGCCAGATGCGGCTACTGTTACCACTCAACACCACAAAGTCGATCAGACCGTGTGAGAAGCTGGTGCCGTCACGCATACCCAACAGAATACAGATTGGGAAAGCCAGACCCGCCAGAATAGCGTGGATAACGTACAGAATCGGCGCAACGAACATGAAGGAGAACTCGATCGGCTCGGTAATACCGGTCAGGAACGAGGTCAATGCCGCAGAAATCATGATACCGCCGACTTTAGCGCGGTTTTCCGGCTTGGCTGAGTGCCAAATCGCAATTGCCGCTGCTGGCAGGCCGTACATTTTAAACAGGAAGCCACCGGACAGTTTACCCGCAGTCGGGTCACCGGCCATATAACGTGGGATATCACCGTGGAATACCTGGCCGGCTGCGTTGGTGTATTCACCAATTTGCATTTGGAAAGGAACGTTCCAGATGTGATGCAGACCGAAAGGTACCAGCGAACGCTCAACTACGCCGTAGATGCCGAAGGCCACTACAGAGTTTTGGTAAGCTGCCCATTGGGAGAAAGTCTGAATCGCCGTACCGATTGGTGGCCAGATGAAGGACAGCGCTACGCCCAAGAAGATCGCCGTGAAGCCGGAGATAATCGGAACGAAACGTTTACCCGCGAAGAAGCCCAGATACTCAGGCAACTTAATACGATAGAAGCGGTTAAACATATAGGCTGCAATCGCACCTGCAATGATCCCGCCCAGCACGCCGGTATCGGCCAAATGCTTGGCTGCAATCTCTTCAGGAGGCAGATGCAGTACCAGCGGAGCCACAACCGCCATGGTTTTCACCATGATGCCGTAGGCTACAACCGCCGCCAATGCGGAAACACCGTCGTTATTGGTAAAACCTAAAGCTACACCAATAGCGAAGATCAACGGCATATTGGCGAAGACTGAACCGCCCGCTTCTGCCATAACATGAGAGACTACCGAAGGTAGCCAGCTAAAATTCGCGGAACCGACACCCAGCAGAATACCTGCAATAGGGAGTACGGATACCGGAAGCATTAGCGATTTACCTACTTTTTGCAGGTTTGCAAATGCGTTCTTAAACATAGTTGAGAGTGCTCCTGAGTAAATAGTGCTTTCTTACTGCTTCTCGCTTTTTATTGGCGTTACAAAGGGGGGAGTAAAGCCTTTGCGAATCGGGGTGTCTACAGCACCCCTTTAATTATTACGAAGAGTAAAATAAATAGCCTGCGTAATGTTTGATGACAGTCACGTTTCTTTGAAGAAGATGCCTTATCCAGTATAAAAAGGCTATTTTTTGTAAAGAAACGTCAGTGAAACCTTTCCACCCACAATAAAACGGGTGGAAACATTACTCGCTTAGGGAATTAATTACGAGCTTAAAAATAATTATCGTCGTAGGCTCTATTTGAGTGTGGCAGATTGTGCCAAATCATCCAGGTGGAACAGTCGACAGAAATTAGCCGTGGTGGCCTCGGCCAGCGTTTCCAGACTAATGCCCTTCAGCACTGCCATGTATTCCGCCACATCACGCACATAGGCTGGCTGGTTTTCTTTGCCCCGATGAGGAACCGGTGCCAGATAAGGTGAATCTGTTTCAACCAGAATACGATCCAGCGGCACATAACGAGCCACTTCGCGTAATTGCTCAGCATTACGGAAGGTGACTATGCCGGAGAAGGAAATATAAAAACCCAGGTCCAACAAGGTTTCTGCCGTCGCGATATCTTCAGTAAAGCAATGCAGCACCCCACCGCACTCCTGCGCCTGCTCTTCTTTCAGAATGGCCAGAGTATCTACGCGAGCATCTCGGGTATGCACAATAACCGGTTTATTCAGATCCCGGCCAATACGAATGTGTTCACGGAAAGACGCCTGCTGCAACGGAATATTGTCCTGCTGGTAGAAATAATCCAGCCCGGTTTCTCCCATCGCGATGACATTATCCGCTGCGGCCAACGCGCGCAGTTCGGCAAAATCATAGCCATCTTCCAGATTTAACGGATGCACGCCGCAGGAAAACGCCACTTCCGGACGTTCTCCGATCATTGCCGTCATGGCACGAAAACCCGGCAAGGTGGTAGCCACCGCCAGCATATAACCGACGTCACGCGCTTTGGCTTTAGCCACCACGTCATCGACGCTGGTGTGCAGCGCCTGATAATCCAAACTGTCCAGATGGCAATGGGAATCAACTAACAACATAATAAGTAAACTCTTTTACAACGAATGAGAAAATGTACGATCGGCGCCAGACAGTCTGTTTTCCCAATTGAGCAACTGCTCAGTGAGTAACAGCTCTCGGTTCACGCCGACGACTGAAGATAATTGATGGCGACAGTGCAGCCATTGATTGGCCGATTTTAGCAACACGGCGATAGAAGCTGACTCAGCCAATTGTTGCACCAACGGGCGCTGATCCTGATTGACGATAAAATTCCCTGCTCCCTGCTGCCATTTCAACGCATCCAGCAATAAAGAAGACAGCCAATACACACGATCGGCAACGTTATCCTGATTCAACTGCGGCAACAGTGACAACAAATCCTGACGGGCTAACGCCTCTACCAGCGCCTGACACAGCGCCGTTCGTTGCGCCCACTGCGCCGGTTGCAACAGTTGCTCTGCCGCAATAGGTGCGCCTTCGCTCAGCTGCAACGCCGCGAGCATGGCGACCGGCTCAGCGCTGATTTGCCGCCCCAGCCACTGCATGCTCAAGGCGGTTTCCGGGCAAGCCAGATGCCAGTAAAAACAGCGGCTACGCAGCGTTGGTAACAGGCGGGAAGGCTCAAAGCATCCCAGCAGGAAATACGTGTTTTCCGGCGGTTCTTCCAACGTTTTCAGTAAGGCGTTGGCCGCCGCATCGGTCAGGGATTCAGCCTGAGGCAGCCAGACCACTTTCGCTCCACCCTGCTGAGCATGGGAATAAAGGGTATCAATCAGGTTCCGAACCAGTTCAACGCCAATGCTGCTTTTGCCTTTTTCCGGCGACAGGACGTGCCAGTCCGGATGATTGCCAGCCAGCATCAGGCGGCAACTGTGACATTCGCCACAGCTTTTCTCTCCCTGACGTTTCTGGCACATCAGCCAGCGGCTCAATCCGTAAATCAGCGCATCGGCACCGTTGCCCGGCAGCGCATGGATCAGCAGGGCGTGATGGCCACGGCCGGCGATATGTTGCCCGACCAGTTGGCGGTAAGGTGCGTTTAACCACGGATACCAATTCATTACGCGCTTTCCCGCGCGTTTAACCACTGAGTCAGCGTTCGACGAATATCCGCGCTGACATTCTCTAGTGTCTGAGAAGCATCAATAGTTTGAATGGTTGAATCTGCTGCCGCCAGCGCCAGATATCGCTCCTGGGTGCGCTCGAAGAACGCCAAAGATTCTTGTTCAATACGATCTAACGCCCCGCGCTGGCGAGCGCGCTGCAATCCAATCGCCGGCGATAAATCCAGATACAGCGTTAAATCCGGGCGAAAATCGCCTAAAACCGTATCGCGCAGCGATGTCATCAGTTGGCTATCAATACCGCGACCGCCGCCCTGATAAGCCTGCGAAGAAAGATCGTGACGATCCCCTACCACCCAGGCACCGCGTGCCAACGCCGGTTTAATCACGTTTTCCACTAATTGCACCCGCGCGGCGTACAGCATCAGCACTTCGGCCTTATCTGTTAGCACTTCGCCATCAATACCTTGTTTAATCAGGTCGCGTAATTTTTCGGCCAACGGCGTACCGCCCGGCTCGCGGGTAAACACGATATCGTTAATACCCTGCTCGCGCAGTGTGGCAACCACGGTATCTCTGGCGGTGGTTTTACCCGCACCTTCCAGACCTTCGATAACGATAAATTTACTGTCCATTTTTATCCTTTAACGCCTGACGATAAACGCGTACTGCCTGGTTATGACTGGCTAAATTGGTGGTAAAGGTATGTCCGCCCTTACCATCAGCTACAAAGTAGAGATATGGCGTTTTAGCCGGATGTGCTGCGGCCTGTAACGATGCCAGCCCCGGCATGGCAATCGGCGTCGGCGGCATTCCCGCGATCACGTAGGTATTATACGGCGTTGGGGTGTCTAAATCCTTACGCGTGATATTTCCGGCATATTTATCACCCATACCGTAAATCACCGTAGGATCGGTTTGCAGCCGCATGCCGATACGCAGGCGATTGATAAATACCGAAGCCACTTTGGTTCGTTCATCGTTGATCGCGGTTTCTTTCTCAATGATCGAAGCCATAGTGACCAAATCATTCGGCGTTTTATATGGCAACGAGCTATCCCGCCCTTCCCACACTTGGGCAACGGCTTTTTCCATTTCTTTATGCGCCCGTTTCAGCAAAGCCAGATCCGTGGTACCTGCGGTATAAGAATAGGTGTCGGGATACAGCCAGCCTTCCGGATGTTCGGTATCTTTCAGGCCGATCAGTTCAGCAATTTCAGCGTTACTCTTACCCGCCAGCTCATGTTTGACGTAATCCGCCTGCTGCAAGGTTTCCATCCAGTCACTCAAACGAGAGCCTTCAATAAAGCGGATACTGAACTGGGCTTCTTTACCACTGGCCAGCAGTTTCAACATCTGACGTATCGTCATACCCGGCGTAAAACGATAGGTTCCGGCTTTGAAATTGGCGAGTTCCGGTTCGATCCGCAGTAACCACGGAAACAGAGTCGTATCCACAACGATATGATCTTGCAGTAATAAAGTTTCAAGCCCTACTCGGCCAGTACCCGCAGGCAGGGTAAAAATGGTGTCTTGCTTGATTTCCAGCGCGGAACCGGCGAAATTTTGCACTTTCTGATAGCCAAAAAACAGCAAACCCAAGCAGATCCCCACTAGGATGGTTAGTATTCTGAGGTTTTTTCTTTTCATCTATCGGCCATCTTTAAAATTTGGAATTGATATTAGCGATTAAATCGATATTAACAATGTGGTCGCATGAATTCATACAGCTCTCGCGAGCTATAAGTCCATTCATGCGCTTGATTAACCGAAACCAGCGGCATTAACGCGTTGCAGATCAGCACCTCATCTGCGTCTCTTAGCGTCTCTAAGGGTTCGGATACGCAGTGTAACGCGTATCTGGAAGCAAACAGTCGCGCCATAATACGACGACGCATGATACCCGCCACCCCAGAATGACTGAGATCCGGCGTAAATACTGCCTCGCCTTTGCGCCAGAATAAATTAGCCGCACAGCATTCCACCAGCTGGCCTGCAGTGTCAAGCACCAGAGCCTCGTCCGCCGTTGTCTGCTCAAGATGCGCGCGAATCAGTACCTGCTCCAAACGGTTAAGATGCTTAACCCCCGCCAGCAGCGGATTACGCGCCAACGCTACCGGACTTAACGCCAGCGTGATGCCCTCCTCGCGCCATAATGAATAATGTGCCGGATAACCACTAATCGATAATACGCGCGTCGGCTGTTCGCAGGCCTCACCGCTGTAACCCCGCCCACCGCTGCCCCGGGTCAAAATCACTTTCAGTACGCCCTGCTGAGCCTGCCACGCCAGTTCGGTCATTTCATGCTGTAATAGCGCCCAGTCAATAGTTGGCAGCAGTAAACGCTCCGCGCCTTGCTGCAAGCGTTGTATATGCATAGGCAGCCAGCAAACTTCACCATTAAGCACTCGCGCCGTAGTAAAACAGCCGTCCCCGAACTGCAAGCCTCTGTCGGTTGCAGAGAGCTGGTTTTGCGCCATACCGTTTATCAACATCATATCCAACTCTCTTTTATTTATTCGGTGGTTTATCTAGTGAGCAAACATATTAATAAGCTCTCATTGAGTTTACATCCCAAAGTTTTCTCAACCGGATATTCCACTACTTTCGGATTTATCTTTTTCTGTTCACTTACATTGGCAAACAATAGCTATAAAAAAACCCGGATAACCGGGTTTTTATCATCTGTGTTACTAATCGGTCGCTGTTACACTTTACGGAAAACTAATGAACCGTTAGTGCCGCCGAAGCCGAACGAGTTACACAGGGTGTATTCCATGCCTGAAACCTGACGCGCGGTGTGCGGAACGAAATCCAAATCACAGCCTTCATCCGGGTTATCCAAGTTAATGGTCGGTGGAATAGCTTGATCGCGCAGTGCCAGAACGGTAAAGATAGATTCTACCGCGCCAGCAGCACCTAACAGGTGACCGGTCATGGATTTGGTTGAGCTAACCATGACTTTCTCTGCATCAGCGCCAAACACCGATTTAACCGCCTGCGTTTCCGCTTTATCACCCGCTGGCGTGGAAGTGCCGTGCGCGTTGATATAGCCGATTTGCGAAGTAGTGACACCCGCGTCACGTAACGCATTCACCATAGCCAAAGCTGCGCCCGAACCGTTTTCCGGCGGCGAGGTCATATGGTAGGCATCGCTGCTCATACCAAAACCGACAACTTCTGCATAGATCTTAGCGCCACGCTTCTTCGCGTGTTCATATTCTTCCAGTACCATCATGCCGGCACCATCGCCCAATACAAAACCGTCGCGATCTTTATCCCATGGGCGGCTAGCCGCTTGTGGATCGTCGTTACGGGTTGACAAGGCTCGCGCAGCACCGAAACCGCCAACGCCCAATGGCGTACTGGCTTTTTCTGCGCCACCGGCGACCATCACGTCAGCATCATTATAAGCAATGATACGGGCGGCATGGCCGATATTGTGCACACCAGAGGTACAGGCAGTCGCGATAGAAATACTCGGTCCACGTAAACCAAACTTAATGGTCAGGTGGCCTGCGATCATATTCACGATAGTTGAAGGCACGAAGAACGGACTGATTTTCCGTGGCCCACCGTTAACCAGCGCGGTGTGGTTTTCTTCGATCAGGCCTAAGCCACCAATACCAGAACCGATAGCGGCACCGATACGGTCAGCGTTAGCGTCAGTCACTTCAAGACCGGAGTCTTGCATCGCCTGAATACCTGCCGCAATACCGTACTGAATGAAGGCATCCATTTTTCGTGCATCTTTGCGCGAAATGAATTCTTCACAGTCAAAATTTCTTACTAAGCCAGCAAACCGGGTTGCATAGGCGCTAGTATCGAAATGGTCGATCAGGCTGATGCCACTCTGCCCAGCAAGAACAGCATTCCATGTGGATTCTACTGTATTACCGACAGGAGACAGCATGCCCAGTCCAGTCACAACAACTCGACGCTTAGACACGTTTGTCCTCCAAGGAGGGAAAATAACACTTTGGGACAAAAACTTAGGCGGTCGAGTGACCGCCTAGATATGTTCGCTTACTGCTGACTAGCGTTGATAAAATCAATAGCTGCCTGAACAGTAGTGATTTTTTCTGCTTCTTCGTCTGGAATCTCGGTATCAAACTCTTCTTCCAGAGCCATTACCAGCTCAACGGTGTCAAGAGAATCAGCGCCAAGATCTTCTACGAAAGAAGCGTCGTTCAGTACTTCTTCCTGTTTAACACCAAGTTGTTCAACGATGATTTTCTTAACGCGTTCTTCGATAGTGCTCATACTCTTAAATTTCCTATCAAAACTCGCTTTCGCGATGGTTTTCGTAGTTTATAAAATGTTGAAAAAGATGCAACTAAATCTCGGCTGGTCGAACCACAATTTTGCATTATTTTGCGGTTTTCACCTCAAATAATGCAAAAAGTTCTGCCAGTGCTTAAACCATGTACATGCCGCCATTGACATGTAATGTTTCACCAGAGATGTAGCTGGCCTCGTCAGAGGCTAAAAATGCAACAGCGCTGGCGATTTCTTTAGCTTCCCCAAGCCGGTTAGCTGGTACTTGGGTTAAAATGCCTGCGCGTTGATCATCTGTCAACGCCCTAGTCATGTCCGTCTCAATAAAGCCAGGTGCCACGACGTTGACAGTAATGCCACGTGAAGCAACCTCACGCGCCAAAGACTTGCTAAAACCAATAACGCCAGCTTTAGCGGCCGCGTAGTTAACCTGCCCTGCATTGCCCATGGTCCCAACAACAGAACCAATTGTGATGATACGGCCAAACCGCTTTTTCATCATAGCTCGCATTACCGCTTTTGACAGACGGAACACGGAAGTCAGATTTGTATCCAGGATATCCTGCCACTCATCGTCTTTCATACGCATCAGCAGGTTATCACGCGTGATACCGGCATTATTCACTAAAATGTCGACTTCGCCAAATTCAGCACGAATAGTTGCCAGTACCTTGTCGATCGACGTGGGATCCACGACGTTCAACATTAAACCTTTACCCTTGTCACCCAAATAGGCGCTGATAGCTTCAGCCCCCTTCTCACTGGTCGCAGTACCAATTACAACGGCACCACGTTCGACCAATAATTCTGCAATAGCGCGGCCAATGCCACGGCTTGCGCCAGTTACCAGCGCAATTTTTCCTTCAAAGCTCATGCTATCCTCTTTATTATTGTTCAAGCGCTGCGGTCAAGGTCGCAACATCGTTTACCGGTGCTGCTGACAGAGTGTCCACGATACGCTTGGTCAGGCCAGTCAGAACTTTACCTGGGCCAACTTCCAGCAGCAGTTCAACGCCTTCTGCCGCCATAAATTCAACGCTTCCAGTCCAACGTACCGGATTGTATAGCTGACGTACCAGCGCGCTACGGATAGCTTCAGGTGACACTTCGGCTTTTACGTCTACGTTATTCACCACAGGGAACAACGGTGCCCGGAATTCAATGTCTTCCAGAGCAACGGCCATTTTATCCGCCGCGGGTTTCATTAATGCGCAGTGGGAAGGCACGCTAACCGGCAAAGGCAGTGCACGCTTGGCGCCAGCCGCTTTACAGGCCGCACCGGCACGTTCTACCGCTTCTTTGTTCCCGGCGATCACAACCTGCCCCGGCGAGTTAAAGTTAACCGGTGAAACCACCTGACCTTGTGCCGATTCTTCGCAAGCTTTGGCAATAGATTCATTATCCAGGCCAATAATAGCAGACATAGCGCCAGTACCTTCAGGTACCGCTTCTTGCATCAGTTGGCCGCGTAATTCAACCAGCTTAACCGCCTGTTTGAAATCCAGAACGCCAGCACATACCAATGCTGAGTATTCACCCAGGCTATGGCCTGCCATCATCGCAGGCGCTTTTCCGCCCTGCTGCTGCCAAACACGCCAGATGGCTACCGAAGCGGTGAGCAACGCAGGCTGAGTCTGCCAGGTTTTGTTCAGTTCTTCTGCCGGACCCTGCTGCACCAACTGCCACAAATCGTAGCCTAAAACCGAAGAGGCTTCGGTGAAAGTTTCTTCAACTATCGGGAATTGTGTAGCTAAATCAGCCAGCATACCCACGGTCTGAGACCCTTGACCTGGAAAAACCATTGCAAATTTCGACATCTTGCCTTCCTGTGAAATCAAAAGACTTTCTGTTAAATCAAAAACGAACCAGCGCAGAGCCCCAAGTGAAGCCGCCACCAAACGCTTCCAGCAGGACTAATTGACCGCGTTGAATCCGGCCATCACGTACCGCTTCGTCTAAAGCTGAAGGCACTGATGCGGCAGAGGTATTACCGTGACGATCGAGAGTGATCACCACTTTATCCAACCCCATACCTAATTTTTTCGCCGTAGCGCTGATAATGCGTAAATTTGCCTGATGCGGAACCAGCCAGTCCAGTTCTGAACGATCCAAGCCGTTAGCCTGTAACGTTTCATCGACAATGTGCGCCAGTTCGGTCACGGCCACTTTAAACACTTCATTACCTGCCATGGTGACGTAAGCAGGCTGATCCTGGGTTTCGCGATTCTGGTAAGGCAGAGTCAATAACCCGCCATAGGTGCCGTCCGCATGTAAGTGCGTTGACATAATACCCGGCTCTTCAGACGCACCCAGCAACACAGCACCAGCGCCATCGCCAAACAGAATAATCGTGCCGCGATCTTCCGGATCCAACGCGCGAGACAATACGTCGGAGCCAATCACCAGCGCATGACGCACTGCGCCACTTTTCACGTACTGATCGGCCACGCTCAGCGCATAGGTAAAACCAGCGCAGGCAGCAGCCAAATCAAACGCCGCGGTGTCTTTGATTCCTAACATCTGCTGCACCTGACAGGCAGAGCTTGGGAAAGCGTGACTTGAAGAGGTGGTGGCGACAATAATCAGCCCAACATCGTCTTTACTGACGCCAGCCATTTCCAGCGCGTTCTCTGCCGCACGGAAAGCCATTGTGGCCACATTTTCATCCGGTGCTGCAATACGACGTTCACGAATACCGGTGCGAGTCACGATCCACTCGTCGCTGGTTTCCACCATTTTTTCTAAATCAGCATTGCTGCGCACTTGTACGGGCAGATAGCTCCCCGTGCCGAGAATCTTTGTATACATGTACGTTCAGTCACTCTTGGGTAATACAGCTTCAAGGCGCGCGGCGATCCTTTCAGGAACCTGCCGCTGCACCGCCTGCACAGCCTGTTCTATTGCAACTGCAAACGCACGTTGGTTCGCAGCGCCGTGGCTCTTGATTACGATGCCCCGTAATCCTAACAGACATGCGCCATTATACTGGTCGGGGTTCAGATGCCCGAACCGCTTGGCCACGCGTTTTTGCAGCCAACGCCCCAGTAGTTTAAGCCACCAGGACTGTTTATTGTTCTCGCCCGATGATTTAAGCAACGACAAGAACATTCTTATCACGCCTTCCATGGTCTTAAGGGTGACGTTACCCACGAAGCCGTCACAAACCATTACGTCGGTTTTCCCGGTCAGCAAGTCATTGCCTTCCAGATAACCAATATAATTTATCGCCGGTGTATTTTTTAATACTGCGGCGGCTTCGCGGATATTATCTAAACCTTTGGTTTCTTCTTCGCCAATATTTAGCAGCGCGACACGCGGGGAGGTAATCCCCACGACTTCTTCGGCCATGACTGAGCCCATCACGGCAAATTGCACCAACATGGTGCTGTCGCATTCCACATTTGCTCCCAGATCCAACACCACGGTTTTACTACGGCGTTGGTTCGGGATCACCGTCATCAGGGCCGGGCGCTCTATCCCTTCTAACGGCTTAATCATCAACTTTGCCAACCCCATTAACGCTCCGGTATTCCCGGCACTCACACAGGCTTGAGCCTCACCGTTCTTAACTAAATCCAATGCGATACGCATCGATGTACCACGGCTGGCGCGAATTGCTTGTGAGGGTTTAGCGTCGCTGGCAATAACATGCTCAGCGGGAATTACCTGCAACCTTTCCAGCAACAAAGGATCGGTGTGGGCAAGTAATGGAGTGATGGCGTCGGGGTTTCCGACCAGCAGAAGCTTAAGTTGTGGATTAAAGGCCAGTGCCTGCAATGAAGCAGGCACTGTGACGCAGGGACCGAAGTCCCCGCCCATTGCATCTAACGCTAGGGTTAGACAAGTCAAGGTATCGCCTTGCTAAAGATTAGCAAGTACTACTCAGCCGATAACCTTGCGGCCGCGGTAGAAACCGTCGGCTGTGATGTGGTGACGCAGGTGAGTTTCACCGGAAGTTTTGTCCACAGACAGAGTGGCAGTGGTCAGAGCATCGTGTGAACGACGCATGCCACGTTTGGAACGAGTTGGTTTGTTCTGTTGTACGGCCATTGACCTTACTCCTTAATTACTTTTCTTTAAACTGGCTAATACGGCAAATGGATTCGGTTTCTCCACCTCTGCAGGCAGTTTACCAAATACCATGTCCGCCTCGGACACTTCACAGTGTTCAGATTCATGTACCGGAACGACCGGCAGCGAAAGAATAATTTCGTCTTCAATCATTGCCAACAGATCAACTTCGCCAAAATCGTCGACTTCGATCGGTTCGTACGCTTCCGGTAATGCTTCAGCCTGCTCGTCATTGACGATCGGGCTAAAACAATATGTTGTGTGGACATGGTGTGCGAAGGTGCCACCGCAGCGCTGGCACATCAACGTAACGTCGACGTCCGCATGACCTGTGATAACCGCCAGGCGCTGATTATCGATATTAAACGATAAGGAGGCCACGACATCGCTGTCCACACTAACCACGGATTCGGCAACGCGTGTCACTTGCTCAGGGGAATAGATACCTGCGTAATCTAATCGCTTCTGGGCAGTACGAACCGCATCAATGGTCAGGGGTAATTTTACTTTTTGCATAGGGCGCGCATATTAACTTTGTAACGACATAGAGTCAAAGAAAAAGGCCATTCAACCGCACCTTTCACCAATATTCGCTTCCTCAGCGGCGGACAGTTTAAAATGACTGATTAAATTACGCCACGGTTTATGGAAAATATTATGTCTCAGTTAGTTTTGGCTTCAACTTCTTCTTATCGCAAAGCATTGCTGGAAAAACTTCAATTGCCCTTTATTACCGCAGCGCCAGATATCGATGAAAGCCCGTTGCCGCAGGAAGACGCTCCAACCTTAGTGCAGAGACTGGCGAGCGCCAAGGCTACTGCGTTGGCTGAACACTATCCGCAGCATTTGATTATCGGCTCTGATCAGGTGTGCGTGCTGAACGGGAAAATAACCGGCAAACCGCACAATCATGAGAATGCGTTTAAACAATTACGCCAGGCCAGCGGCCAATGTGTCACTTTTTATACCGGTTTGACGCTGCTCAATTCCGCTAGCGGTCATATAAATATCCAGTGCGAAACTTTTCAGGTGTATTTCAGAACGCTAAGCGATGACGAAATAAACGGCTACTTAAGCATAGAACAGCCTTGGAATTGTGCTGGTAGCTTTAAAAGTGAGGGATTGGGAATAAGTCTGTTCGACCGTTTAGAAGGTCGCGATCCCAATACCTTGATTGGTCTGCCGCTGATTGCGCTTAATGAGATGCTGATGGAACAAGGGGTGAATGCGTTGTTAAGTCAGAACAGCGCAGATAAGCGCTAATAATAAGACAATAAAAAGAGTGATATAACAAAGTAAGGCGCACTTTTGCGCCTTACCGATGCTATTCGAAGCTGACAGCACGATTATTTTGCCGGGAAGTTTTTCCGCAGCATTAACAGGCAGTGGCGTAACTGATTATCCAACGGCGCTTCCAGCCGCATGGTTTCGCCGGTATTCGGATGCTCAAACCGTAAAGCTGCCGCATGCAGGAACAGGCGATGTAAGCCAGTGCCTTTAAGTTGCGCATCGAAATCACGGTCACCGTAACGGTCATCAAAAGCGATCGGATGGCCGGCATGCAATGCGTGAACGCGTATCTGGTGAGTTCGGCCAGTAATCGGGCTAGCTTTTACCAACGTGCAGTGTTCAAAGCGCTCTTCCACTTTAAAGCGGGTTTCCGACGGTTTGCCTTCGCTGCTCACCTTCACGACTCGCTCGCCGCTCTGCATAATATTTTTCAGCAACGGTGCCTGAACCGCCTTGCAATGAGATTGCCATTGGCCGCGAACTAGCGCCAGATAGTCTTTTTGCATACCTTTCAGCCGCAGCTGTTCATGTAGGGAGCGCAGCGCCGAACGTTTTTTCGCTACCAACAGAACGCCGGAAGTGTCGCGGTCAAGACGATGCACCAATTCGAGGAAACGCGCTTCCGGACGCAACGCTCTCAGCGCTTCAATTACGCCAAAACTCAGACCACTTCCGCCGTGTACCGCGGTTCCCGAAGGTTTATTCAGCACCAGCAGGTAATCGTCCTCAAACAGGATACAGTCGGCCAACGCCGCGACTTTATCCAGTTTTGCCGAAACGGGTGCGTCTTCACGCTCGGCCACGCGCACCGGCGGTACACGCACCACATCGCCGTCCGCCAGCTTATATTCTGGTTTAATGCGTCCTTTATTGACGCGAACTTCACCCTTACGCACGATGCGGTAGATCATGCTCTTTGGCACGCCTTTTAATTTAGCGAGCAAAAAGTTATCGATCCGCTGACCGGCTTCGTCGGCAGAAATGGTGATTAATTGTACTACTGGATTATCTGTTTTCATGGTGCGCGATTCTAATTATACAGAGGAATTAGCGCCACCCCTTTTTATGTGCTTAACTGTGAGTCTGGCTATTGAAGAGAACGTTTGCGCATTATTTTTGTTTAATAACACATCAATACTCGCCAACACTGTGAACACAGTAAAATAATCTTTACTTAGACAGCTAAAGTCACCTTGCTATATCAGTATCAGCAATGGAATAATGCAGTTAATTCCGCGTTGATTCTCGTTAGATCAAGGAACTTGTGGAATAATAAGTTTGCCTGATCGCACAAAAACGCAGCAATGGCGTAAGACGTAATGTGAAATCAAGCAATTAGCGGGCTGCGGGTTGCAGCTTGGCCGGCAAATGGGATCAGATCTGTTGTCATAAATTCAGAAGCTGCCCTCTACTAAAAGCGCTGTTTTTCAGAAAGAAACACAGGCTTACCGAGATAATGCGCCCCTATGCAGGCGACAACCGTGAGGTTGACGGCTTTGCTAGAAGACTCGGGGTCATCGGTTTATCCGGCCATGAGGTTATTTTGCCCGCAGTTCTAACGCCAATGTAAAAATAACGAGTAAGTTAAGATGAAAAGAATGTTGATTAACGCAACTCAGCAGGAAGAGTTGCGTGTTGCCCTTGTAGATGGACAGCGGCTTTATGATCTGGATATTGAAAGTCCGGGCCATGAGCAAAAAAAAGCGAATATTTACAAAGGTAAAATCACCCGAATTGAGCCAAGTCTGGAAGCTGCTTTTGTTGATTACGGTGCAGAAAGACATGGTTTCCTTCCTTTAAAAGAAATCTCTCGCGAGTACTTCCCAAGTAATTATTCCTCTCATGGCCGTCCAAACATCAAAGATGTATTGCGCGAAGGCCAGGAAGTTATTGTTCAGGTTGATAAAGAAGAACGTGGTAATAAAGGCGCAGCCTTAACCACATTTATCAGTCTCGCTGGCAGCTATTTAGTTCTGATGCCTAATAACCCGCGTGCCGGTGGCATTTCTCGCCGCATCGAAGGTGACGACCGTACTGAACTAAAAGAAGCCCTGTCTTCACTCCAGTTGCCTGACGGCATGGGGCTGATTGTCCGTACGGCTGGCGTAGGCAAATCTGCCGACGCGCTGCAATGGGACTTGTCATTCCGCCTGAAACACTGGGATGCGATTAAAAAAGCCGCCGAAGGCCGCCCTGCTCCGTTCCTGATTCATCAGGAAAGCAACGTTATCGTGCGTGCCTTCCGCGATTACCTGCGCCCGGATATCGGCGAAATCCTGATCGACAATCCAAAAATTCTCGATCTGGCCAAAGAGCATATTGCCGCTCTGGGTCGCCCGGATTTCAGCAGCAAAATCAAATTGTACAGCGGCGAAATCCCGTTGTTCAGCCACTATCAGATTGAATCTCAGATTGAATCTGCGTTCCAGCGCGAAGTGCGTTTGCCTTCCGGCGGTTCTATCGTTATCGATACCACCGAAGCGTTGACCGCGATTGATATCAACTCCGCACGCGCTACTCGCGGCGGCGACATCGAAGAAACGGCTTTCAATACCAACCTGGAAGCGGCGGACGAAATCGCTCGCCAATTGCGTCTGCGTGACCTCGGCGGCCTAATCGTTATCGACTTTATCGATATGACGCCGGTTCGCCATCAGCGTGAAGTAGAAAACCGTCTGCGTGACGCCGTTCGTCAAGACCGCGCCCGTATTCAGATCGGCCGGATTTCTCGCTTCGGTCTGCTGGAAATGTCCCGTCAGCGCCTTAGCCCGTCACTGGGTGAATCCAGCCACCACGTCTGCCCGCGTTGCAGCGGCACCGGCACCGTGCGTGACAATGAATCTCTGTCGCTGTCGATTCTTCGTCTGATTGAAGAAGAAGCGCTGAAAGAGAATACCCATGAAGTTCACGCTATCGTTCCAGTCCAGATTGCCTCTTATCTGCTGAATGAAAAACGTGAATCGGTTAATGCCATTGAGAAGCGTCAAGGCGGCGTGCGTGCAGTTATCGTACCTAACGACCAGATGCAAACCCCGCATTACTCGGTGCTGCGCGTACGTAAAGGTGAAGAAGTTCCGACCCTGAGCTACCTGCTGCCGAAACTGCATGAAGAAGAGATGGCTCAGCCACTGGAAGAAGCGCCAATGGAACGCAAACGTCCGGAACAACCGGCGCTGGCGACCTTCTCTCTGCCAACGGAAGTGCCACCGGAAGCTGAACCTGCGGCAGCGGCCAAACCTGCGGTGCAGCCAGCAAAAGCAGCCGTCAGTGCCGCACAGCCGGGTCTGTTTAGTCGCTTGATTAGCGGTCTGAAAAGCCTGTTCGCCGCACCAGCTGAAGCGGAAGTGAAACCGGCTGTCGTCGAAAAAACCGAAAATACCGATAATCGTCGTCAAGATCGTCGTAATCCGCGCCGTCAGAACAATGGCCGCAAAGATCGCGGTGACCGCACGCCGCGTGAAGGTCGCGAAAATACGCGTGAAAACGCGCGTGACAACGGCAATCGGGATGCAAACCGCGATAATCGTGACATCCGTGAAGGCCGTGAAGGCCGTGAAGATCAGCGTCGTAACCGTCGTTCTAACCAGCAAAATACCGCGGTTGAAGCTACGGTAGAAAATCGCGACAACGACAAAGCGCCACGGGAAGAACAGCAACCGCGTCGTGAACGTGGCGATCGTCAACGTCGTCAACGTCAGAATCCGCAGGAAGTGAAAGCGGCTGAAGTGGTTGAAAGCGTTGTAGCGGTAAATCTGGTAGAAGAAGTCCAGCCTGAGCAGGAAGAACGCCAACAGGTGATGCAGCGTCGTCAGCGTCGTCAATTGAATCAAAAAGTACGTATTCAATCGGCCAATGATGAACTGAACCCAGCGGATACCGCCAGTGAAAAGACTCCTGTTGTTAAAATCGCCGAGCAAACCGCGGCTCCGGTTGTTGCACAGGAAGAAGTGAAACTGTTAGCACCAGCAGCGGATGAAGACAACGGTAACGATCGTTCTGCCAATAACGAGAATGGTATGCCACGTCGTTCACGCCGTTCACCACGTCACCTGCGTGTCAGTGGTCAACGTCGTCGTCGCTATCGTGACGAGCGTTATCCAACCCAATCCGCTATGCCTCTGGCCGGGGCGTTTGCCTCTCCGGAAATGGCGTCAGGCAAGGTGTTTATTCGTTATCCGGTTGCACTGCCGCAGGAACAGCAAGTTGCTGAGCCAGCAGCGGAAAATATCGCAGAAAACCTGAATACCCAAGCGGCTGAAACACCTGCTGTGATCGCAGCACCGGCAGTCACCACCGGTCAGGCGAATTCGGTTGCTGCATCGCCAGCGATTGAACAAACCGTGGCGGTACCAGCCGTTGTCGCTGAACCTGCTGTGATTGAAGCGCCTAAAGCTGAAAAACCGGTTGAAGCGTTCACGCCAGCGCCTGCGGCTTACAAACATCAGCCAGGTGGTTCATCTTCATCAGCTGCTGCCGTACCGGGCCGCGCGCCAGTTGCTGCTCCAGTCGTTGAGGCGCCTGTAGTCAAAACTGTTGCAGTTGAAACTGCTGAAGTTAAAACTGTTGAAATGGAAACTGCTGGCGTTGAAACGACGAAAGCTGAAACTCCGGTTAACCAGCCAGCAGCGCAAGCGGTTGTTCAGCCAGAAGTGACGGCTCAACCTGCGGTTGAAGAAATCGCAGCGAAAGCGGTCACTATAGAAGACGTTGTTGCCGAAACCCTGGCTGTTGAAGCACCGTTTGAAGCTCATACCGAAACCATTGTCAGCGCAACTGACGCAGTTGAAGAAACCGCGCCAACAACAAAAGCTGTGGTAGAAGAGAATGTGGCTGAAACCGTTGTTGCTGAAGTGACTGCGACGCAAGCAGCGCCGGAAACGCCAGTAGTTGATGCACCGAAAACCGTTGAAGTGGCCGCTACCGTAGTGACCGAAGCGGTTGTTCATCCGGAAGGCGTGCGCTTCAAACATCATGCATTCGCTCCGATGACCAAAGCACCGGCTTCTGCCTCAACTCAGGCTACGCAAGCGTCAGCTCACAGTGAATGGCAACGCCCTGCGTTCGACTTTGCAGGTAAAGGCTCTGCGGGCGCGCACGCGGCAGTGAACAAGGCTACGGCACCGGCTACCAAGCCTCAGCCAGTCAAGTAACTGACAGCTAGCTCCTTAACGACAAAACCCGCCACACGGCGGGTTTTTTTACGACTGAAAACCGTAATTTCTGAGCATTAAACCGACTCAATCAGGCAATCTGTTTCAGCGTTTTGATATCCAGATTATCCAATTTGCCGTCTAACTGGCCGACAAATGCCTGGAAATGAGCGGTTTTATTGTGCTTTTGCAGCGCATCATCGGAGGCCCAACGCTCAAAGAACACAAAGGTACCCGGCTGACCGATTTCCGCATGAAGATCGTATTGCAGATTGCCGCCTTCGGCACGACTTGGCTCAATAATTTGATGCACAATAGCCTTAACATCTTCAATAAACTCTGGTTTCGCCACTAAGCTGGCGATGACGCGAACTTCCATTTTACCCTCTCCTGTTTCAATCTTCTGTCGGCCTGACGACCGATAGCTGTTTATTGCATCGAATTCACTGACGCAATACCTGTCTCTATAAGATGCCTTTTTCTAATTGTTTTCAACTTAACCCGAACAATCAGATGCATCTGTCGCACTTTCCGCTTATCCTTACACCCCGCCGGAAACACTCCCGTACCAGCAAAAAACCTCGAAATTCTCATCAAAGTGGAGCTAGCCAAATGACTGCACAATCCCAAACCCTGAAAATTCGCCGCCCGGACGATTGGCACATCCACTTGCGTGACGACGAAATGTTAGCCAGGGTACTCCCTTATACCAGTGAGGTATTTGGCCGGGCAATAGTGATGCCAAATCTGGCCACTCCCATTACCACCGTTAGCAGCGCCATTGCTTATCGGGAACGTATTTTGGCGGCGGTGCCTAAAGGCCAGACATTCACTCCGCTGATGACTTGTTATCTGACCAACCAGTTGACCGAAAGAGAGTTGACCGCAGGTTTCGAGCAAGGCGTATTCACCGCGGCCAAACTTTACCCTGCCAATGCCACCACGAACTCAACCCACGGTGTGTCCGATATTTTAGGGATTTATCCGCTGTTCGAGCAGATGCAGAAATTAGGTATGCCGCTATTGATTCACGGGGAAGTAACCGATGCCGATGTCGATATCTTCGATCGGGAAGCCCGCTTTATCGATCAGATTCTGGAGCCTATCCGCCAAAAATTCCCTGCGCTGAAAATCGTTTTCGAGCATATCACCACCAAAGATGCGGCTGATTATGTGCTTGCAGGTAATGATTTTATTGCCGCGACCATCACGCCACAGCATTTAATGTTTAACCGTAACCACATGTTAGTTGGCGGTATTCGCCCTCACCTGTTCTGTTTGCCAATCCTGAAACGTGGCACCCACCAGCAGGCTCTGCGTCAAGCCGTTGCCAGCGGCAGCGAGCGTTTCTTCCTGGGTACCGACTCAGCGCCGCATGCCAAACACCGCAAAGAGTCTTCCTGTGGCTGCGCGGGCGTATTCAATGCGCCGTCGGCCTTACCGTCCTACGCTACCGTGTTTGAAGAAATGGAGGCTTTACAACATCTTGAAGCCTTCTGTTCATTGAACGGGCCGCGTTTCTACGGTTTGCCAGTCAATGAAGATTTTGTTGAGTTGGTGCGCCAGCCCTTCACCCAGCCGGAAGAAATTTCGCTTGGTAACGAATCTATTGTGCCTTATCTGGCAGGCCAAACGCTGAATTGGTCAGTAAAAAGCTAATGTCTTTCAAGGGGAAGCGTTATTCTCTTCCCTTATTTTTCTCATTTTTTTCATTCTCCCTCTTGTCGCACATTACATTTAACTGTATAAACATACAGTATCAATATTCGGAGGATGAAACATGCGTGTTGAAGTCAGCATTGATAGAAAAAACCCATTACCCGCGGGCGCGATTGAAGCCTTAACCGGGGAGCTCACTAAAAGGCTCAATGCTCAATTCCCGGATACGACCGTCAGGATTCGTTATGCCGGAGCTAACGATCTTTCGGTACTTGGCGGAGCCAAAACCGATAAAGATCGGATCTCTGAAATATTGCAAGAAATTTGGGAAAGCGCCGACGATTGGTTTGACGCAGAATAACTCACTGTTATGCAGTTTTTGCCGGGGAGTCGCTCCTCGGCTTTTTTGTCCTCACATCATGTTCTCTGATTATTTTTTCTCAGCCCCTTGTCCTCTTTCTTTCTATGCCCATATTGAAGCTGAATCGCGTTATTGTGCATTTTCTCAGCGTTATTAAACAAATTTGTAAAGATGTTGTGTTATTCGCCAAATAAATATCTAGTTGCGTATACTGAAAAAGCTCACTCAATTATGAGCCGAATGATCCTCATTAGTTACTTCAATTAGTTACTACTTAATAAGGGGTCTATATGGACAGAAATGATGAAGTTATTCAGACTCACCCGCTCGTAGGCTGGGATATCAGCACTGTAGACGCGTACAATGCCATGATGATTCGTCTTCATTACCTGTCTTCCGTGGATCAACCCACAGAGAACGCCTTAGTCGATAGAACGCTCTGGCTGACCACCGATGTAGCACGCCAATTAATTAATATTCTAGAAGCAGGCATTGCTAAGATCGAATCAACGGATTATGTAGACATTGACCACCGAAAACACTAGTTATTTCAAAGCTAAACCCCAGGGCACCGATGAGTCTTCATCAGGTGCCTTTTTATTCGCCACTCCCGCCCTCACGCTCGTTTCGCCCCTTTAGATAGTCTTCTACTCATGTTATTACTAATACACATAATTATTACTTTTGCGTAGCCTGCCTTTATACGATGGCCTGAAGGTTTATCAGGCATATACGCTATTTCCTGGAGTCACAGAGCATGGAATATGATTTGATTGTGGTTGGCAGCGGTTCCGTTGGCTCAGCTGCGGGTTATTACGCGGCGCAGGCTGGATTAAAGGTTCTGATGATCGACAGCGGTATGCCGCCACATCAATCCGGCAGTCACCACGGCGACACTCGCCTGATTCGTCATGCTTATGGCGAAGGGGAAAAATATGTGCCACTGATTCTTCGTGCGCAAACTTTGTGGGATGGCCTGTCCACAGCGACTGGCGCGGAGCTGTTTCATGCCAGCGGCGTGATTAACCTGGGCCCGCAAGACTCCGAATTCCTGAAAAACGTACAGGAAAGTGCCCGCAAGTACGATTTGCCGATTCAGGTCATGAACGGGAGCGAAGTGAGGCAAAAATGGCCGCTTTTCACCGTTCCTGACGACTATATCGGCGTATTTGAGCCGAAATCAGGCTATCTGCAATCTGATTTGGCCGTCTCCACCCTGATTAAAGAAGTCACCGCCGCTGGCTGCGGGATTCTATTCAACTGTCCGGTTTCGGCTATTCACCCTGACGATAATGGCGTGGATGTGGTGACTATCGATGGTACCTACCGCGGTAAGAAAGTGGTGGTCACCGCTGGCACCTGGGTGAAAAAATTACTTCCTACGCTCCCCATTTCCGCCGTGCGTAAAGTCTTTGCCTGGCATCACGCAGACGGACGTTACAGCGAAGAAAATCACTTCCCCGCCTTCACCGTAGAAACTCCAGATAACGTCCATTACTATGGTTTCCCGTCGAAGAAGGAAGAACTGAAAATCGGTAAACATAACGGCGGTCAACTCATTGAATCTGCGGATCAACGCAAGCCTTTTGGCGGTTTTGCCGAGGATGGAACCGAAGTTTTCAGCTTTTTACGCAACTATTTGCCCGGCGTTGGCGTGTGTTTAAGGGGTTCATCCTGCACTTACGATATGAGTCCTGATGAAGATTTTATTATCGATACGCTGCCAGAAAGTCAAAGAATTATGGTATTTAGCGGGCTAAGTGGCCACGGTTTTAAGTTCGCGACTGCTCTGGGCGAAATCGCCGCGCTGTTTGCGCAAGATAAGGCGTCTCCTATTGATATTAAACCTTTTTCTTTGAGTCGATTTAACTGATCGTCTTAGCGTAATCGGGCTATTTATCGCAGGATATTCTGATAGTTTTAGAATCTCCTGCATTTTTTTATTATTCTGTTCATCTTCGATTATCCCACTGCTATTTCTGCTATTTCCTGCTTATTTATAATTATCCATTCGTAAATGCCGTCTATTAGCATCGCGAATCCCGAATTGACGCTAAAGCTACCTGAGGATTAACTTATTCGCGTTTGCGGCCGGGTATGGTTGCCCGTATGACAAGGATGTAACACCATGAGAATATTAATCATCGACGAATGTTATTACACTCGCTCTGGTGTAAATAAATACTTAAATAGCATGTCATCTGTAAATTTAATGGATGTAGCAACTGTTGAGCAAGCAACGCTGGTAATTCAGAGTTTCGATCCTGCGGTAATAATGGTCAATTTAACCCAATATTGTCGCTACGGCGGACATTGTCCATTGCTGGAGGAATTTATTACCCGCTGTACACGCGCCAGAGTCTATATTTATCTGGATGCATCTTATCCCTTTAGCGAAACACCAATACCTTTAACGGAGACTGTATCAATATTAGCCAAGCGGCGCTTACCCGATTTATTGCACTCACTGACACACTTGCAGGATGCTGGTAGTCAGGAAGGCTGGCAGCAAGGGACAACGCATTCGTCCTTATTTAGTCCGCAAGAACATAAAGTGATGTGTTACTGGATGACAGAAATGCCAAATTATCGCATAGCAAAAAAGCTAAATATCAGTGATAGCACCGTATATTCGCATAAAAGACATATCACCGAAAAAATAAAAGTTAGGAATCGTCTGGAGCTATGCTTTATCTATAACGTTTTTAAATATTTGTATTGAAGATGGCTCACTGTTTTCTCCATCGGTCAGCGCCTCTTTAGCTACACATTTCTTGGTAAGCTTTATTTCCATCAATAATGCCTCCGAAGATACTGGTTAACCGTATCTTTAAGGATAAAATTAATGGCAGCAATATCTTACTAGTAAAATTAAAAATCCGGCTAATATTAACCACGCTCGATATCATGGAGAATATATAGCCGGAATCTACAATGGGGATCTCACTGAAGATAACTTTAATTAATTAACTATTCTTATATTGCATGTCAGCTTTCCCCCTAACACTAATTGTTATCGTTATTGAGTCAGAGTTTCGGATTTACCTGCTACCTTCCTTATTTTTAGAAAGTAATACCCTTTATTTTTAATGATAAATACCGTAAAAGAGAAACTCTATTGGACAATATCCGTTGAGGGCTTAGTAGTAACTTATTGTTTTAATAATAAATATAACTATAATAATCACAAAGCTCAGCAGCCCGTTGGCATCCATGTTCAATAAATTATTTTCGATGTTGATCAACAACGTACGCGCACATTTAGTGTTCTACATTTGCCTATGGCTAATTTTATTGGCGCTGGATATCTACTTCTTTTTCTACGCTTAACGTCGTTCCCAACGACGGTCTATCCCGCTTTCCGAATCATTATCTTTGCGTATTTGTTGCTGAAAATGCGCGATGAGGCATACATTGATGCCGCATCGCACTGCTATGGCCTAACTCTACGACTCTTTTTCATCTGTTGCCGGTTTACCATCCCCCAGCAATACGGCAAATTTATGGCCGGTTGGCGTCAGCTCCAACGCAATTTTAGCGATGATCGTCAACGGCACCGACAGCAGCATCCCTATCGGCCCGAGTAACCATCCCCAAAATATCAATGACAGAAACACCACCAGCGTAGAAAGTCCTAGTCCACGGCCCATCATGCGCGGATCGATGATGTTGCCACCAATCAGGTTTATCAGAATAAAGCCGCCAGTAACCGCCAGCGCGTCGGCAAAGCCATTAAACAATAAAGCCTGAATAATCGGTGGGATAGCAGCCAGCACCGAGCCGATATTGGGTATGTAATTGAGTACGAATGCCAGCAAACCCCAGATAAAAGCAAAGCGAACATTCATTGATGCCAGGAATATCCAAACCACCAGCCCCGTAGCAAGGCTGATAATCGTTTTAATCACCAGATAGTGAGTGACGCCCTTTACCGCACGCTGCAAGATAGCAATGCCTTTTACCGGATCGTCGAACATTAATTGCAATTTGTACGGCAGGCGCTCAACTTCAAACAGCATAAACACCACCGTCATCAACAGCAGGAAAATACCGGTCATCGCGCCGGAAAGATGGCTAATCGAGCGAGTGACGAAATTCATGGCCGCGCCAGGATCGACGAACTTCATTACGTCATCCACGGACATATCAATATTGAAACGCACGGCAAAACCGTGTAGATCGCGAATTTTTTCCAGCATCATGCCGCGATATTGCGGTAATGAGCGGGCAAACTCATTTAAAGAATTACCGAGCATTCCTAACAGGAATGACATCAGCAAAATAATAACCACCACCAACAGTACAATTGCCAGTGTGCGGGGGATTTTGATTTTTTGCAGCAAACTCACCAATGGATTCAATACAATGGAGAGAAATACCGCCAAAAGGAAAGGTACCACGATGGGCGACGCCGCCTTGATTCCGGCCATAATCACTACCAGCATGGCCAACATGGCGACAATACGTAAACCTTTATTGCTGACTGCCGACGTTACCATAATCTGTCCTTGCATCGAGGTCGTCATCGAGAACGATGATAGAAATAGTGAGAGATCGAAAATAACAGAGCGATCCCTCAACTTAAACTTAATTTTCCGAATATAGCCAGAGGGTTGAGGCAGAAACTAACCCTTTAAGCTTAGCTTTAGTCGTCAGATTTTTCAGGCGCAGGAATATGCATAGTGGTTTGCAGTAATCCTTTTGATTTATTGAAAATCTTCACACCGTTTTCGCGGCCAGCACGACGGGCGCGCTGCTCTTCACGGGGAAGTTTCAATTCGTCCTGACAAATCTGGCTACAGCAGCCGTCAAATTTGGCAGCGCAGCTTGGACATTGAATAAACAGCAGATGGCAACCGTCATTTTTACAGTTGGTATGAGCATCGCAAGGCGTGCCGCACTGATGACAGTTCGCAATCACATCGTCCGAAATCCGCTCGCCCATGCGCTCGTCAAAGACAAAGTTTTTACCGACGAATTTCAGCGGTAAACCCTGTTCCTTGGCTTTGCGGGCGTACTCAATGATGCCTCCTTCAACGTGATAAATATTTTTGAAGCCGTTATGCAACATGTAGGCGCTGGCTTTTTCACAGCGAATACCGCCGGTGCAATACATGACGATATTTTTGTCTTTGTCTTGCTGTAGCATTTCTACTGCCATCGGCAGCTGTTCCCGGAAAGTATCGGACGGAACTTCAATCGCGTTTTCAAAATGCCCCACTTCATATTCATAGTGGTTACGCATATCAACGAACAATGTATCCGGATCGTCAATCATCTGATTAACCTGATCGGCCTTCAGATACTGGCCGACGTTTGCCGGATTAAAGCTGTCGTCATCAATACCGTCGGCAACAATGCGCTCACGCACTTTCATTCGCAGCACCCAGAAGGATTTTCCGTCGTCTTCCAGAGCTACGTTCAGGCGAACCTGATCCAACGCCGGATGAGAAGCGAATAAAACCGCTTTAAACTCATCATAACGGTTGGCGGGAACGCTGATTTGCGCATTGATACCTTCTTTCGCCACGTAAACCCGGCCAAATACGCCCAATTTCACAAATTGGCTGTAAAGGCTGTCACGGAATGCTTTGGCGTCATCCAGATTGAAGTATTTATAAAAAGAAACTGTGGTACGGGGTTCGGTTTCGGCCAACATCCGTGCTTTAAGTTCCTCATTAGAAATTCGGTTATGTAACACTGGCATGGTGTACTTTCCTGTCTTTCGAAGAGGTTTCTGAGAGATTTTTATGCAGCGAAACTGCGGTTGCGGCGAGCATTTACCCGCGCGGCGCACATCATACCCGAAACTGGGCGCGGTCACATCTTTAGGGGCCGGTTAATTGGCAGAGACTTGACGTTAGCGACGTAGATCTGTATTCCTGTTTTATTGTTCCGCTTTCCGCCTGATGGCTATCGACTCCCGCGACTCTATTCTGTTCATTATTAGATTTTACTCAGGGATTTTGGCGACTGCTTTAAAAAGGAAAATCATGCGCGCTATATTTTATGGCCTCGCCGCGTCATTCTTTTTCGCTTTTACTTTTATTCTTAATCGAGCCATGGATTTATCCGGCGGCAGCTGGATCTGGAGTGCCGCGCTGCGGTTTATTTTTATGGCTCCCATGCTGTGGTTGCTGGTAATGATGCGTGGGCAACTGCGGCAAAGTCTGAGCCATTTGCGCCAATACTGGTCAGGCTATCTGCTGTGGAGCACCGTTGGGTTTGGCCTGTTTTACGCGCCGCTGAGTCTGGCGGGATCTTATGGCGAAGGCTGGCTGGTGGCCGGTTCCTGGCAAATTACCATTATTGCAGGCTCACTGCTGATCCCGCTGTTTAAACAGCAAATCGCCACGGAACAGGGGTTACAGACGCGTCGCGGTAAAATCCCCTTCAAAGGATTGCGCTGGTCGCTGTTGATTTTGATCGGCGTTGGGTTAATGCAGTGGCAGCACGCTCAATCGTTGAACTTGCAACAAACGCTGTGGTGTTTGTTGCCGGTAACATTGGCTGCTTTTATGTATCCGTTAGGCAATCGCAAGATGATGGCTATTTGTCAGGGTGAGGTAAATACCCTCCAGCGGGTGCTAAATATGACGCTGGCCAGTCTGCCATTCTGGATTCTGCTGTCTGCCGTTGGGGTGTATCAGGTCGGCTGGCCCTCTCAGGGGCAGGTCGAGCAATCCCTGCTGGTGGCGTTGTTCTCCGGCGTGATTGCCACTTTGCTGTTCTTTGCCGCAACCAATCTGGTCAAACAGGATTATTCCCGTTTAGCAGCGGTGGAAGCCACTCAATCTGGAGAAGTGCTCTTCGCTTTGCTTGGGGAAATGGTCTGGCTGGCGGCTCCATTACCCACCAGTTTATCACTGGCGGGAATTGGGCTGGTCATTATCGGGATGATCATCCACAGCGTAGCGCCTTTTATCGGACAGCGCCGATCGTCGTCTACGGCACGGAGTTAAGGCTTTTTGCAGCGACGACAATCGGTGAAACCAGAGGCTATAATGCCAGCCAGCAATGAGGCTCCGGCCAATACCAGTAAAAAATTGTGTTGCCAGTGTGCACCTGCATAACCGAGCAGGACGCCACCGAACAATAACCCGACGCTGACTTTTTCTGCTCGCATCATCCGTTGTCTATCCCATTTATGGCGATTAATTAGCTGCATATATAATACGCTATAAAAAGAAAAACCCCTTCTTTCCGGAAGGGGTTCCGCACGCAAAGCAACAAACTGATATCAGGCTAAGCGCGTCAGTTTAGCCGGAAGCCCTTGCCGCACCGCCGCGCCGCTCACCCAATCCAGCCAGGTATTTGGCACTTCTCGGGTAGGATCGATAAATCCGAGGTCATTAAGATTAACGCCTGCGCCGATTCGGCTGTCACTCGCCATTTCCACGCCGTCAAGCTGATGCAGATTCGCACCCATTTCGCGATGACCATAACCGTGCTCAATTGCAATAACTCCTGGCATCACTCCATCTAATACACTGAGCTGCGCTTTCATGCTGCCGCCGGGGGTTTCCAGTTTGACCCAATCGCCGTGCGCCACGCCCAGCGCTTTGGCATCCTGCGGATTAATCGCCACCAGATTACTGGCTTTGACTGCCCGCAGACGCTCAATCATCGGCGTAGAGCTGCTCATCAAATGTGATTTAAACGACATCAACTGGAATGGCCAACTCTGCACGGGATAATGCTGGTGAATACTGGAGCCATCGGCCAGCCGCGGCGGATAGAAAGTCGGGCAACCCGAATAACGCTCTCCGGTCATGGCATGACGATGTTTAGCCACATTTTCATTCCAGATATGTAGCGGTTTCTTCCACTGCGGCCCAGTAGCGTCGCCGTTCCACGATTTTTCATACGGCGCAAAACGCCCGCCTCGCGCCAGTAAATACGCAACCCGCATTTGCTCATCCGGATACAAACTGCGCTGAATTTCCGGCAGTAAACGTACCACGCCGGTGAGTTGTAATTCGTCCAGTTGCGCTGCGGGCACGGGGTTTTCACCCAGATAGGCGATATTGGCTGCGGCGCGCAGATAAAAATCTTCGGCACGATCGAGCGGTAACCCCTTGCCCTGTACGTCCTGCATCGCATTTTCACCAAAACCGGGTAAAGCCAGCGCTTTCGCAACGGCGATCAGGAAACTCTCCATCGCCACCGCTTGTCCGTCGGCAGTGCGCGCCGTGCGTGACTCCACCACCGGCCAGCGGGCAGTGCTGGCTTTAACCAATACGCCAGCCCAAGGCGCGCTAAACCCCCAGCTTTCGAAATTATGTGTATCTGGCACGATATAATCAGCCAGCGCAGTGGTTTCATTGATAAAAGCATCGATGGCAATAAACAGGGGTAAATGTTTAGGATCTTTCAACTTATCTTCAACCAGACCACGTAAACCAGCGACACCGTACAACGGATTGGTCATATGGCTGATCCAGGCTTTTAGCGGGTAAGGATAGCCAGAAAGCGCCGGAGCCAATTGCTCGGTTAACTGCCCGCCGACAAAGGGGTACCACGGCCCTTTTGCAGGATACGGCGGTTCACCGGCAGCCAGTTTTTGTTGATATTCCTCAGATTTTTCGTAAGGCTGTTTACTGCGGGATAGTGACAAACCGCGAGATTTAACCTGCCCGGGGAAACTGGCCAGTTGGTAGCGCGGGCCATCAGCAAAGCCGTCAAATTTGCCTCCGCCGACGGAAACACCGCCTTTCAGATTCAGGTTACCAATCAGCGCGTTCAGCATCATAACCGCCCAAGTGGTATAAAAACCGTTGCCGCTCATCATTCCACCGTGGGAAATCACCGCCGCCTGACGCTGATAGGCGGTGAATTCTTTCGCCAACCCGCTGATGGTCGCCACCGGAACACCGCACTGCTGGCTGTATTCCTCCAGCGTAAAACGATTAGCCGCCGCACGCAGCAGGCTCAGCCCCGATTGCACGTCAACCTGCTGCCCGTCCGCCAACGTAACGCTCTGACTGACATATAGCTCCGCGTCCATCGCAACCGGTGCCGCCACCAAAGCCCCATCGCCCTGCGCCACCAGTACCGGGCTTTCTTCCCCTTCCGCAAGGATTTCACCGCTCAAATGCGCCGCCCGCAGAAACTGACCGGCCAGAGGGTGTTGCGGGCTAACAATCACCAAATGGGTAGCGTTAGTCCAACTGCGCTCTCCGGCGGCAGTCATAGCCGCCTCTCCCGGTACTTTCAGATATGGCGCGTTAAAACGTTCCTGTTCGAGAATCCAGCGAATCATTCCCATCACCAGCGCCGAATCACTGCCCGGCAGCACGGGCACCCAACGGTTATGCTGATTTGCCAGCGTGGTCGTCAGCGGCAACGCGGGAGCCACCACCACGTAATTAAAATCGTCCCGTTGGCGCGCATTGGCTAATTGTCTGCCTTGCCGTTTAAACGGGTTGCCCGATTGCGCCGGAGAGGTTCCTAAAAACAGAGCAAAACGCACATTATCCCAATCCGGTTTTACGTGTGCATTTTTATCCAAATCCCCCATTAATGCCCCAGAACCGGCGCGATAAGCCAGCCCGCAGTAAGCGCCGTGGCTACCAAGATTTTTAGTACCAAAGGCTTTGGCAGCAAAGCGTTGGATAAACGCGTCCCGCCCGTCGTCACCGGCGTTGGTCATCAGCAACTGGTTGGCCTTCGGCCCCAAGGACGGCTGAGCCGGATCGATTGGCGTATCCAGATCGCGAATCGCCCGCAGGCCGTCGACATGGCCTTCCCCAAACAGATCGCCGCCTTCCGTCACTTCTTTCACTAACTGTTCGAAACTGATACGTTGCCACTGACCTTCACCACGCGCCCCCACTCGTTTCATCGGCTCAAGAACGCGATAAGGGCTGGTCACGCCTTCCAGTAGCGTCGCGCCTCGAGCACATGCGGTAGATCTGTCCGCCAACCCTTGCTCACCGCCCATGCGGCGCAAAGCTTCGCTCACCGGTAATCCGTAGGGAAAATGGTGGTCGTGAGACAACGGGTGATAGGGGTTGCCTGCGATTCGCAAAATGCGATTTTGCGGCGTATCCACTCGCACTCGTAGCCCACACAGCGTCCAGCAGCCAAAACATTGTGTCATCGAAACCGCCTGATGCGGCGTAGCCTGCCATTCTTGCCCGGCATGGCCTTCCGGCGTGAGTGAGTTGCCGTTAATGGGGTCTCGCGTCAACTTTCCGGCGCTGCCGTCCCGCAGCCCAATTAGCGTTTTACGCACCACATCGTGATAACCTGCGCCAAAGGCCACTAATCCCCCCAGAGCCAAACCGCCTTTTAACCATTGCCGCCGCGTCGTTTTAGCCATGTTGCACTCTCCCTTCCCACCATCTGACTCCTTCACGGAGCGCAATAATTAATGTCACCCATAAACCGAACGTACCGATGATCGCCAGCAATCCGTCGGTACCCGGCGATAACTGATAAGGGTTCGCGAGCACGTTATATTTAGGCAAGGTTTGGCTTTGCATCAGCAATAGCCAACGCACCATCCAGCACATCACCATCGCCAGCAGGCTTTGCAGGATAACCACACCGATAGGTAAGCAACGTTTCAGATTCAGCAATGCCATTCCCAATAACATCAATCCAATCAATAATGTCGCAGCCGCGGTTAACGGGTGCCCGCTGGCCCACAGACGTAACGCCGCAGCAGAAAGCGTCGCGCCGCCGGCCCATAGCAACGTCACCAAGGCCAAAAGCAGTAGAGAAACCAGTTGCCAACGCGCCAGATACCTCTGAACCTGCGGCTGACGCCACAGCCACAAAGCCAGCAACGAAGGCACCGCCTGCATCGCCGTCAGGAAAATAAACAGCGGCAGCCACAGGGTGAACCACAGCGGCTGAGCGCGTAGCACCGACACTTCCCGCCCGGTATACATCAGAATCGAAAGTGCCGATAACGCCGTCAGAATCGATAACAGCCGCAGTAATCCAGTCAAAGGCCGGTTTACCCGTTGGCCGTAGATTAAGACCAGAAAATAGGTCACCACCAGCCCGCTAAACAGCGGCAAGAACAGCGAACCCCATGACATCCACGACCAGGGCGTAAAATAAGGGTAAAAATGCCAGGCGCGCGCTGGCTGATGTAAATCCGCGCTCAAAGCCAACGGTGCCACAATAGCCGCCGCGGTAGCCAACATCAGCGCCGCTCGTTCTAGCTGTGGCCCTTTATCTCGCCTGAACCAGCGTTGCCAACAGCCGAGTAACACTGCACCACAGGCCAGCCCGATAAAGAAAAAATATTGCACTGCCCAAGGTAACCAACTGATTTCCTGCGGACGCACCAGAATTTCACGAATCATGGGTGAACCTCCTGCCACAGCGCCGGTTGCCCCTGTAGCGGCCGAGTAAACACTTCATTTAAACCGAGGTAAAACACCTGTGGCTGCGTACCTTGCTCCGGTTTCAGCACCTTAATTTCGCCCTCATACTGTTTGAGCATCCGGCGCAGTTCACTGTTTTCATCGTGCAAGTCGCCGATAATACGCGCCCCGCCGACACAGGATTCCACGCAGGCTGGCAATAAACCGGCCTCCAGACGGTGTACGCAGAAAGTGCATTTATCCGCCGTTTGAGTGGTGTGATTGATAAACCGCGCCTCATAAGGACAGGCCTGCACACAGTAGGCGCAGCCTACGCAGCGCGTGTTATCGATGACCACAATGCCATCCTGCCGCTGATAGGTTGCCTGTACCGGACACACCGGTACGCAGGGCGGGTTATCACAGTGATTGCATAATCGAGGCAGCAGCACGTTGGTTACGCTGCCCTCGCCTTCTAGCGCGATCTGATACTGGTTAACGCTGGTGCGAAACTGGCCTTGCGGTGACTGATTTTCAATGGCACAACTGACGGTACAGGCCTGACAGCCGATACAGCGACGCAGATCGATCAGCATGGCATAGCGGCGCTGGGGGTTGCCGTTGCGACGGCTCGGTTCCAGTTTCCAACCGGCTTCAGCCAGCGGAACCAAAGCTGCGCCGGCGGTTAGCACGCCCAATCGCTGTAGAAACTCTCTTTTCCCTCGATCCATGGTGTTCTCCAAACCCGCCGTCGGTTAATTGATAGGAAGATGTGACGAGTTGATGGTGAGGAGTGTAGAAATTGCCAAACAGAAGCCCTATTGTGGTTTTCCACATTCCCTTTAGGGACTTGATCCAGGACAATTCACCGGGGCGATCTGGGTCATAAAAAGGAGAAGACACGTTGCGAAACCTGTTGATTATCTTGCTGTGTTACGGTGTTTCGCTGACGGCATACAGCAAAGAATGGACGATTGGCGTACTGGCATTACGCGGCAATGCCCAAACGCTGCAACGCTGGCAGCCGCTGGCGGATAGCCTCAATCAAGGCTTGCCCGATCAGCATTTTCGCTTGTTGCCATTGGATCTCACGGCGATGAAAACCGCCGTGCAACATGGGCGCGTGGATTTTCTGCTCACCAATCCAGCGCAGTACGTGCAAATAGATAGCCACTATCCGCTACGCTGGCTGGTTTCACTGCGATCCAGCCATGAGCCGAACAACGCCAGCCGCAACGTGATTGGCAGCGTGATTTTAGTCCGTCAGGACAGTCCTATCACTCAAGCGGATGAGTTACGCGGCAAACAGGTTGGCGCGGTGTCAGCGGATGCATTCGGCGGTTATCTTTTAGGTTACAAAGCCTTGCGGGACGCTGGCTTACGGCCTGGGCAGGATTTTAATCTGCACTTTTCCGGCTTCCCGGTGGATACATTGATGTATTTGCTGCGAGATGGCGCTCTGGATGCCGCGATAGTCCCCACCTGCTTGCTGGAAGATTTACAAAACGAAGGATTATTGCAGGCCTCTGATTTCAGAGCATTACTGGCTAAACCCACCACAGTGCCCTGTCTGACCAGCAGTGATTTATACCCCAACTGGTCATTTGCCGCGTTGGCGCAGGTACCGGATTCGCTGGCTGACCAAGTAACGCGGATGCTGCTCACGCCAACGGTCAGCAAGGAGCCGCAATGGGGCGCGCCTTCCTCCACCAGCCAGGTCGAAGCCTTGTTGCGCTCGATAAATCAGCATCCAGAACAGCCGCAGCTATGGCAGGCGATACTTTCCTGGGCACTACAAAACCGGCTATTGCTCGGGATTATCGCGGCAATATTGCTGCTGCTGGGTGCGAATCATATTTGGGTGGCCTTTTTAGTGCGCCGTCGCAGCCAGCAGTTAGAGCTGGCCCACCAGCAGCTACGAGAGCGGGAAACCGCACTGGAGCAAGCTCAACGCCTCAGTATTTTGGGGGAAATGGCGTCCGGCTTTGCTCATGAACTCAACCAGCCACTTTCGGCGGTTCGCCACTACGCCGAAGGCTGCGATATCCGTTTAAAACGTGAACAGCCAGATCATCCGCTGCTACCGGTGTTACAGCAAATCAGCGCCCAGGCGCAGCGAGGGGCGGATATTATCGCCAACCTACGTCTTTGGGTGGACAAAGCGCCAGCCACGTCCACGCGTATTCCGCAGTCACCTAGGAACGTGGCAGAGCACGTTTGGCAACTTATCGGCGCGCCACATCATTATCCTGATAGCAGGCTGAATATTGACCTTCCGGCTGAAATACAGCTGATGCTCCCTGCAACCTTGCTCGACCAGATATTTTGCAACCTGTTCACCAACAGCCTACAGGCCGGCGCGCGGAGACTATGTCTGAACGGCAATCAAACGCCCGAAGGAACAGAACTCAGTTTGCAGGACGATGGTGGCGGATTAACGGTTTCGCAGCTCAATCAGCTATTTATGCCATTCAAATCGGGAAAACCAGATGGCCTGGGGTTAGGTTTGGTGATTTGCCAACGGCTGATGGGCAGCCAGGGTGGGAAAATGACGTTAACCAACGCCCTTGCCGCTAACGGCGCAGCTGGGTTAGAGGTCCGATTATTCTTCCCTCTAAATTCCTCACTAAAAGGAACAAGTTAGTGTCAGTCATACATTTAGTGGACGACGATTTGGCCGTGACCGATGCCTGTCGTTTTTTATTGGAAAGTCTGGGCTATAAAGTCTGTATCTGGCATCAGGGCCAGAGTTTCCTAAACGAAGCCGATTTGTTTCAAACCGCGGTAGTACTGCTGGATATTCGTATGCCAGTGCTGGACGGCCTACAAATCCATCGGCGTTTACGTGAAGCAGGCAGCACGCTGGCGGTAGTTTTTCTTACCGGACATGGGGATGTTCCGCTGGCGGTTGAACAAATGAAGCAAGGTGCTATCGATTTCCTGCAAAAACCCGTCGCCACTCAGCCTTTGGTTAATGCACTCCAGCAGGCATTGAAACATTCCGAACAGGCGGTTTCACGCCATCAGGTCAATTTGCGCTACGCCAGCCTGACGCCAAAAGAGCAGCGGATTGCACAATGGGTAGCGCAAGGATTGATCAACCGCGACATTGCCAATAAAGCCTGTGTTTCTGTAAGAACCGTTGAGGTTCACAGAGCTAAAGTCATGGAAAAAATGGCTGCTGCGAGTTTGGCAGAATTAGTCAGTTTGCTGAATAAGCGTAGCGGCATAAGCTAGGCGTGTTTATTTTATCAACTAAAACCGGTTTATTTTGCTCAAAAATAAAGCAAATGTTACTAATAATAGTTTTTTAATGCGGTCTGTTTTCGCGTTTTTCCCTAAAAGTGCCACAATAGAACTACCTTAAATGACAGATAAACATATTGAAAGCATGATTAGCGGCCCCAGATTAGCCGCCATAACGTAAAAGTTAACTGTCCTAAATTACTACTCTGAAGCTGAGAACACATGATGCAAGTTCCTTCTTTTAATCGCTCGTTACTGCACCCAAGATACTGGCTGACATGGTTAGGCCTGGGTATCCTTTACTTGCTGGTTTTACTGCCTTATCCGGTGATTTATACACTGGGTACTTCCCTCGGCCGTTTCTCAATGCGTTTCCTCAAACGCCGCCTTTATATCGCAGAACGTAATCTGGAACTGTGCTTTCCGCAAATGTCCAAAGCGGAACGCGAGCAGCTGGTGGTCAAAAACTTCGAATCTGTCGGTATGGGACTGTTTGAAACCGGTATGGCTTGGTTTTGGCCAGACTGGCGCATCAATCGTTGGTGTAAAGTCAGCGGACTAGAACATATTGAGAAAGCTCGGGAGAATGGTCAGGGCGTACTGTTGATCGGTCTACATTTTCTAACGCTGGAGCTGGGTGCCCGCATTTTCGGCATTCATAACCCAGGAATCGGGGTTTATCGCCCCCACGATAATAAGGCAATGGATTGGATGCAGACTTGGGGCCGAATGCGCTCCAATAAATCCATGCTGGATCGCAAAGATTTGAAAGGGATGATTCGTAGCCTGAGACAAGGCGAAATCATCTGGTATGCGCCGGATCATGACTATGGCCCACGCAGCAGCGTGTTTGTTCCGCTGTTTGCCGTTGACGATGCGGCCACCACCACCGGCACTTATTTATTGGTACGCACGGCGAAACCGGCGGTGATTCCCTTCACCCCGCGCCGTCTGCCCGATGGCAAAGGTTACGAACTGATTCTGCAACCGGCGGTAGAAGACTTCCCGCTGGAAAGCGAAGTCACTGCCGCAGCCTTTATGAATAAAGTGATCGAAGAAGAAATTCAGTTGGCAACGGATCAATATATGTGGCTGCACCGCCGCTTCAAAACCCGTCCGGAAGGCGCCCCCTCGCTGTACGATTAGCGCTCTGACGCCTTTCGCAATATCACGCCGGGGCTTTCTCTGCACCGGCGTAAATCAACGCTGCATCCCTCTGGTTATTCAACGCTAGCCCTTTTTTAACGACAAAAATACCGAGCCAAGCCTTGTTAATTTGTAATCAACATGGGAATTTATCTTTCTCTTATTTCCATATGGCTTAGCTATGTACATCATTAATCTCACTTATCATCGTCCCGTTGAAGAAGTCGATACTCATCTCGATGCCCATATTGCCTGGTTACGCAAATACTACGATCAGGGCATTTTCATCGCTTCCGGGCGTAAAAACCCGCGCACTGGCGGCATTATCTTTGCCATCGCCTTACCCCGCGACGAACTGGATGCCATTCTGGCTGAAGATTCTTTCAACGCTGTTGCCCGATATGAAGTCATCGAATTTACTCCAACCATGACGTCAGACTCGCTAACTGCTCTGAAAGGTTTGTAAGACATCAATTTGCCAAAACAGGGAATGAAAGTCAGAAATTAAGGTAGGAAACGAAAAGAAATAAGAAATGAATCAGGCAGATTCAATATTTTTGAACTATTCTGTCAGTTTTATCCACTATGAGAATGATTATTAACTACACATAATTGTGTGTAATTAATAAGAGTTATTATCAGGTTATTTCTTCAATTTCTATAAGGATATACACCATGCTGGCGAGTGCAAATCAGTGGTTCACACGATTAACCGATCATCAAGACGGCGGTAAGCTACTGTTACGCCTGACTTTTGGTATTTTGATGCTATTCCACGGGGTAGCAAAAATCCAACATGGCACCAGTTGGATTTCCGATATGCTACAGGCTCAGGGCATCCCTGGCTTTGTTGCCTACGGCGTTTATATTGGTGAGATCATTGTGCCTATTCTGATGATTCTGGGGCTATTTACCCGTCCGGCGGCCTTTATTTATGCCGTTAACCTGCTGGTGGCCACTCTGATGGTTGGCACCGGTAAGTTCTTTACTCTGACCGACGTAGGTGCCTGGGGGCTGGAAAACGAAGCGCTGTATTTCTTCGGCGGTATCATCATTATGCTGTTGGGCAGCGGCCGTTACTCAATCACCAAAAACGAAGCCTACCGTTAATTCGGGTAAACGTCGGGAAATCTAGTAGATTTGATCGCTATTCCCGCGGGGTGAACAAGACCCCGCGGCTATTTTATCGCTTTTGTTTTCTCTGACCCTGCTCAGCCCCTCACGCTTTCAGACATCGCTGTACTTTGCTAACAGCTGTTAACCTTCCCGCTTTCCGCCGTACTCATTCATCTTCCTCATCGTCTTATTCAAAAAATTTATATGCTTATTCCTAGATAATAAACCTGCTTTTCATTTTTATAAAAACCGTTAACCAAATGGTTGATGTATCTATTCAACAGGCGCATACTTAACAGGCTAATCATCTGCTTTTGTGCTTTGCCATATTAACGCCCCTCACCATGACGCTAAACCGTGCCGCAGAGCTAACACATTCTTCTATCGGTAATTTATGACCTCGTCACCAGAACCTATTCACTGGAAACGGAACCTATTTGTCGCTTGGTTGGGCTGTTTTCTGACCGGTGCCGCCTTCAGTCTGATTATGCCTTTTCTGCCTTTATACGTGGAAATCCTCGGCGTGACTGGTCATCAGGCGCTGAATATGTGGTCAGGGCTGGTGTTCAGTATTACCTTCCTGTTTTCAGCCATTGCGTCGCCGTTTTGGGGCAGTTTGGCCGACCGTAAAGGCAGAAAAATTATGCTATTACGATCGGCATTAGGCATGGGGATCGTGATGGTGTTAATGGGAATGGCGCAGAATATCTGGCAATTTCTGGCGTTACGCGCCCTGCTGGGTCTGCTCGGTGGCTTTATTCCCAACGCCAATGCGCTGATTGCCACTCAGGTGCCACGACATAAAAGCGGCTGGGCGCTGGGCACGTTGTCTACCGGCGGCGTCAGCGGCGCGTTAATTGGCCCGCTGATCGGTGGTTTACTGGCAGATAGCTACGGCCTACGTCCGGTATTCTTTATTACCGCCGCCGTACTGTTCCTGTGCTTTGTTATGACGCTACTGTGCGTTAAAGAGCAATTTACGCCGGTGTTGAAAAAAGACATGCTCAACGGACGGCAGGTTTTACAATCGCTGAAAAATCCTAAACTGGTGCTTAGCCTGTTTGTTACTACCATGATTATTCAGGTGGCAACCGGTTCAATCGCACCGATTTTGACGCTGTACGTACGCGAGCTGGCGGGAGATATTCACAATCTGGCATTTGTTAGCGGAATGATTGCCTCGGTGCCTGGCGTTGCGGCGTTAATCAGTGCCCCCAGACTGGGAAAATTAGGCGATAAAATCGGCCCCGAACGTATTCTTATCGCTATGCTGGCGCTGTCGGTGTTGTTGTTGATCCCAATGGCGCTGGTACAGACGCCGTGGCAATTGGCAGTATTACGCTTTTTGCTCGGTGCTACCGACGGCGCGCTACTGCCCGCAGTGCAAACATTATTGATTTATAATTGTACAAATCAGGTGGCTGGTCGAATTTTCAGCTACAACCAATCATTTCGGGACGTTGGCAACGTCAGCGGCCCGCTGCTGGGCGCCGCCGTTTCCGCCAGTTATGGCTTCCGGGCGGTATTCTGCGTCACCGCCGTGGTGGTGTTATTTAACGCATTCTACTCATACTGGTGCCTGCGACGGCGACCGGCTCAGGCTTTGAAACAATCGGCCAATCGTCAGGAAGATAGCTAAAACTCCCCCCGGATAAGCGCAAATCTTCCCCTCCTCCACGCCAAAATTTTGCTGTGATTAAAATCACAGTTTATCGCTGACTTTTCTCTTATAAATGTCACTTATACCCACTTAAAAAGTGGCTATCATCCTTATTCTCCCCAAAACTGTCATTTTCCTCTCTTTCCAGTAAAAAATAATTTACCCGTTCAAAAAAAGGGGTAAGCTCACTCTAAAGAAAAAAGACTAACTAGTTGAAAATAAATAGATAAACCTCATTATCAGCCTCGAAATTTACACTATAATTTCGTCATAAAAATCCACATCCACCCACAGATATAAATCTAAAAAACGAGATGTATATCGACTTTTCGTCTAAATAATGGGATATAAGCACGGTAGAAAACCAAAATGACGTTATTATGGAGTTAAATCCTATTATAGAGAGTGTTAAATCGATTATTCATGAAATTAGTGACTGCCCGATAACCTAACGATAACGGACGGCATTAACAGGAGAATAAGGCGTATTGAATCACTCATACCACAGCACAACAGCCCGACCTTAACAGGCGATTTCTATGGGAAGACTTTATGCAATCCTCTAATACCAACAATAGCCGGACTTTCTTCGGCCATCCTTATCCTCTGAGTTCGCTATTCTTTACCGAGATGTGGGAGCGCTTCTCGTTTTATGGCATCCGTCCGCTGCTGATTCTGTTTATGGCCGCTACGGTTTATGACGGTGGGTTAGGTTTACCGCGAGAAAATGCTTCCGCTATCGTCGGTATTTTTGCCGGTAGCCTGTATTTAGCTTCATTGCCCGGCGGCTGGCTAGCCGATAACTGGCTAGGCCAACAGCGCGCCGTTTGGTACGGCTCTATCCTGATTGCCATGGGCCACCTTTCCATCGCTTTATCCGCATTTTTCGGTAATGACATGTTCTTTATTGGGCTGGTCTTTATCGTATTAGGAACAGGCCTGTTCAAAACCTGTATTTCCGTGATGGTCGGAACCTTATATAAGCCCGGTGATGCGCGCCGCGACGGCGGTTTCTCACTGTTTTATATGGGAATCAACATGGGTTCCTTTATTGCCCCGCTGCTCTCTGGCTGGCTATTACGCACCCACGGCTGGCACTGGGGCTTCGGTATCGGCGGCGTCGGTATGCTGGTGGCATTATTGACCTTCCGCATGTTCGTGATTCCATCAATGACTCGCTACGATGCCGAAGTTGGCATGGACTCCAGTTGGAACAGCCCGACCGTTCAACGTAAAAACGTCGGTAAATGGGTCTGCGCGGCGATGGTGGCATTGGCGGCGGTAGTCACACTGGTGGCTCAAGGCGTGATTGAAATCAATCCGGTACTGGTCGCCAGCAGTCTGGTGTACCTGATTGCCGCGTCGGTAACGCTGTATTTCGTCTATCTTTTCGCTTTTGCCGGTTTAAGCCGCAAAGACAAAGCTCGGCTGCTGGTGTGCTTTATCCTGCTGGTCTCCGCCGCGTTCTTCTGGTCAGCCTTCGAGCAAAAACCGACGTCTTTCAACCTGTTCGCCAATGATTACACCGATCGTATGGTCATGGGCTTTGAAATCCCAACCGTATGGTTCCAGTCAATTAACGCCTTATTTATTATTCTGTTAGCGCCAATCTTCAGCTGGGCATGGCCCGCACTGGCGAAGAAAAGCATTCGCCCAAGCAGCATTACCAAATTTGTCATCGGTATTTTATGCGCCGCCGCCGGTTTTGGTGTGATGATGCTGGCAGCGCAGCATGTGCTGGCCACCGGTGAAGGGGTTTCTCCATTCTGGCTGGTAGGCAGTATTCTGATGTTGACGCTAGGTGAGCTCTGCCTTAGCCCTATCGGGCTGGCGACGATGACATTGCTGGCACCGGACAGAATGCGTGGTCAGGTTATGGGTCTGTGGTTCTGCGCTTCCGCGCTGGGTAATCTGGCCGCAGGCCTGATTGGTGGACACGTAAAAGCCGATCAGTTGGATATGCTGCCAACGCTGTTTGCCCGTTGCTCCATCGCACTGGTCATCTGCGCCGCCATCCTGATTCTGCTGATTGTGCCGATTCGTCGCATGATGAATAACACCCAAGGCGCTGAAAAAACTGCGTAATTTGTCGGAATAGACTTGATAAAAAGCCAGCCTTATTTTCGGCTGGCTTTTTACTGCCCGCTCACCTGCACCACCGTTTACAGCGGCCACGCCCGTTGTTGCAACACGACGCGATAGCCATCAACGTCTTCAAAAGTTTGCCCACTTTCGTCCCAATAGGGGTTGTAGGACTCCACCACCTGAAAACCGGCTTTGAGCATTTGCTGACATTGTGTCGCCCATATGTTCGGATCCGGAAGATAAAAGACTAGCAGATTGTCTGCCGTTGGCGCACGCCCAACGGAAGTGCTGCGATGATGGGTAAACTCCAGATGATAGCCGTGATGCGGATGACCCAAAATCACACCATCAAAACCCTGATGGTCTGCAAAACTGCCCAGCACGTTCAACCCCAACCCCAAACGATACATTTCAGTGATAATATCAAGATTATCTGTCGGTCTGGCTACGCGCATGACCGCATCACTTGGTAACATGATTTTCTCCCGCCCCCAAACAGCATAGTTAACTCAAATAACTTAAAAAGCGTGGTTAATGATGAAGATCAGACTGGCTCACCTTAATGACTATTCGGCAATCCTGCAATTACAGCAGGAAAACATCCCTGAAAACCTGAGTGACGAGCAAAAAAAGCAGGGATTTATCGTTTCCCGCATGGATGAGAAACAGTTAGCCGCGATAAATAATGATTTGGGCATATTGGTAGCAGAAGATGATAATGGCGAAGTAGCTGGTTTTGTCTGCATGATGAAAACCGATGCCCGACCGCGACCGCCGGTGGTCGACGCCATGCTGGAAGCCCTGAGGCAGCAACGTTTTGAGGGTAAACCGCTAACCGAGCTGCGAGTGTTTCTCTATGGGCCGGTATGCGTCGCTCAGAATAAACGCGGTCAGGGCATCGTTAGCCAACTATTAGCCGAGGTAAAGCAACACACTCAGGCTAATTATGACGTCGGAGCGGCTTTTGTAGACGATGCCAATCCACATTCATTAGCGGTGCATGTAAAAGGGTTACATATGACGCCGGTGACAAACTTTACCTGTCACCAAAAAGGCTATAACTTGCTGGTTTTCTCAACAAGAAGCTAGAGTTGACGTTACTCGTAAGGGCCGTGCTGGGCGTCGAAAGGCAGCATAAAGGTATCAACAATCATGGAGAGAGGTACATCGAGTACCGTAATATATTTCCATGCTGAATCTCTGACGTCCCACTGTACGCCCGGATAATATTGATTGCCGTGCCCGGCTCCCGGCACCGTGCGGCTGATAATACTGCCGCAACCGGAGAGCGTCACAATACCCGTGAGAATCAGCAGCAAACGCAGGCTTTTCTTCAGTCCAATATTTAATGTTTTCTTCACGACGGTATCAGGCTCTTCAGGTAGTCAATGGTTGTCTAAGGTCGTTCATTTTAACCACATTTCGGTTGGCATATCCGCGCAAAAATCAGCGCGTATTTATAAGGCAAAACGGACAATGCGCCTAACACATTGCCCGTTATTATAACTTATAGATATTCCGCAGGATTAGCTCGGCATGGCCTGCGGGTTACGCGGCAGGTGCTGATAAAAATCAGCCCACTGTGCGTAAGCCTCTGGCTGCTGCCAAATCTTCTGGTGCAGACGGGCAATCATGACCGGATCGCTCAACAGCTCCAAACGTTGCAGCTTCCCAAGCTTCGCTGGCCCCTGACTCAACGCCTGATTCACCTGTAACTCTCGCCCGTGCTCGATAATCTCTTTCGCCCGATGACGCGCCGTAGCCATTGCGCTTGCCAGTGCGTTATAAGACGGATTCATTACCGCGTGCAGGAAGCCGTCGGCCAAAGCTCGCTGGCGGTTAAGCTGAAGATATTCCTCGGTCGCGACCAATTCACGCGGCGGATTATATTCCTCGGGTATCAGGAACAGTTTGGCACGCTTACTGGCCATACCCAGCGTTCTGCGGCTAGACAGCACAGAAACCACCGGCGACAGAATCAGCGAGAACACAATCGGCGACAGCCACCACAGGAAACGAAGATCCAGCCAAGCCACACCACCGGCCCAAATCAGCCCCAACAACAGCTGCGGCCCATGACGCACCAGCGCTTCGCTCCACGGCGTGGCGTCATCGTCCCGCTGCGGTGAATTCCACTGAACCGACCAGCCGAGAAAAGCGCTGACCACAAATACCGTATGGAACAGCATACGGACCGGAGCCAGCAGCACCGAGAACAGCATTTCCAATAGCATCGAAAACAGCAGCCGAATGTTGCCACCGTATTCTTTCGCCCCTTTGGCCCAAATCAGAATGATGCTCAGCAATTTCGGCAGGAACAGCAATACCAAAGTGGTAGAGAACAGGCCAATCGCCAGCTCAGGCCGCCATTGTGGCCACACGGGGAACAGTTGGCGCGGCTGTAAGAAATACTGCGGCTCCATTAGGGTATGCACCACCTGTAACGCAGTGGACAGAACCAAAAACATAAACCACAGCGGCGCAGACAGATAAGACATCACGCCGGTCAGGAATACCGCCCGGTGTACCGGATGCATACCTTTCACCAGAAACAGGCGGAAGTTCATCAGGTTACCGTGGCACCAACGCCGATCGCGCTTTAGCTCGTCCAGCAGATTGGGCGGTAACTCTTCATAGCTACCCGGCAAATCGTAAGCGATCCACACGCCCCAACCAGCCCGACGCATTAAAGCGGCCTCAACGAAGTCATGGGACAAGATGGAACCTGCGAACGAACCTTCCCCCGGCAACGGTGCCAAGGCACAATGCTCGATAAAGGGTTTCACACGGATAATGGCGTTATGGCCCCAATAGTGCGATTCCCCCAGTTGCCAGTAATGCAGGCCGGCGGTAAACAGCGGGCCATAAACCCGAGTCGCAAATTGTTGCACCCGCGCATACAGCGTATCCATGCCAGAGGCTTTTGGCGCAGACTGAATAATACCGGCGTTAGGGTTAGCTTCCATCAGACGAACCAGCCCCGTCAGGCACTCACCGCTCATTACGCTATCGGCGTCCAGAATCACCATATAGCTATACTGACCACCCCAGCGACGGCAGAAATCATCGATATTGCCACTTTTCCGTTTCACCCGACGGCGACGGCGACGATAGAAAATCTTGCCGTGGCCATCGACATCCCGGCACAGCTCCAGCCAAGCTTTTTGTTCGGCCACGCAGATATCCGGATCGTAGCTGTCACTTAATACGTAAATATCGAAATGTTCCAATTGCCCGGTCGCCGCCACCGATTCGTAAGTCGCTCGCAAACCCGCGAAAACCCGCTCTACGTCTTCATTACAAATCGGCATGATCAACGCTGTACGATGGGATGGATTCAGCGGTTCATTGCCCACTACGCTGGCAGAGATGCTGTATTTATCCTTGCCAATAAGCAGCTGCAGGAAGCCCATCAGAGCGGTCCAGAAACCGGCCGAAACCCAGCAGAACAAGACGGCAAACAGAATCAGAATGCCGGTTTGCAACAGGTAAGGCAGCAGCTGCATCACCGATTGTTGCCAGTTTTGATTCCAGATTTCGATCGGGTCGATCAGCGCCCAGCCCTGGTAAGGCAAGATACTTTTCATATACACGGTGGCAATACTGGTTTGTACCAATATCAGCGCCAGCAGGATATAACGACGGATTGAACCCACCGCGCGCCATTTCCGCTCGGCGTCTGCCTGTTCCGGCGTAGCCGAACGTGAAACCGTGGTGCGACCGAGCAACGAATCCCAAAAGCGTGCCACCGGATTGGTGCGCCAGGCCTCCGGGAACATGCGCGAGCGCACGATCGGCGGCGTGGCGCTAATAACAGTGCGCCCTTCTGCATCCACGGACAGTTTTTTACCGCCCTGCAATGCATCTGGCCAGCCAGCCAGCAGGCGAGCCTTAACCGACGACAGTGCGGCATCGTTATCCGCCGCGCCGTGCGGTTCCGGCTGACCCGCCGCCAGTTGGTGATGCAACTGGGCCAGCGCGTCTTTATCGTTATCAGGCAACGCCGCCCGCAATGCCTTCTGCTGCTCAACAGTCAGGGGCAAGGCGGCGAGGTAATCCTGTAATGGACTCTGAGTTGACTTATTCATCGGCAGGTAGCTGATAGCTCCAGGTTTCTGTCAGGGTTTTGTCGCCGTTGACCAGCGCTGCGCGCATTTCGATCGGTTTCTTCTCATCTTTTACTTTGACCCGCAGCGTCAAGCGCCAGCCTTTGGTTTCCGGGTTATAACGTACGCTGTTTTCCAGCAGCTCACCGTTATCGCCAACGCTGACCTGAGAAGCCAGCGGCATATTCGGATCTAAGGAGCTTAATACCGGCCCGATAAAATCAACCAGGAAAGCCACGCTGCCGTCCGGTTCGCGAATCAAATTCGACTGTTTCACATCACCGGTAGAACGTAGGGTCTGTTTGACATAACCCACGTTGTCAGAATGCAGTTTGTCTTCATCGCGGGTAAAGTGCAGACGGTAATTAAGATCCAGCGAATGCTTAGCATCGGGCAGTACGTCCGGCGTCCAGAACGCCACAATATTGTCGTTGGTTTCATCCGCAGTTGGGATTTCCACCAGCTCGACTTTGCCTTTCCCCCAATCGCCCCGCGGTTCTACCCAGGCACTTGGGCGCAGATCGTAGCGGTCGTCCAAATCTTCATATTGAGAGAAAGCGCGGCCACGCTGCAATAAACCAAACCCCTTCGGATTTTCAACGGTATAGGTGCTGATAGACAGATGTTTTGGATTATTCAGCGGACGCCAGATCCATTCACCATTGCCCGCGTGAATAGATAAGCCGTTGGAATCATGCAGCGCCGGACGGTAATTCAATACCTTAGAAGGCTGACTCGGCCCGAACAGGAACATGCTGGTGAGTGGTGCAATGCCCAGTTTGGCGACTTTGTCGCGCAGGAATACCTTAGCCTGCACATCGATTGTGGTATCTCGGCCCGGATAAACGGTAAAACGGTAAGCACCGGTAGCGCGCGGGGAATCCAGCAGCGCGTAAATCACCAAATGTTTGTCGTTAGGCTTAGGTCGTTCAATCCAGAACTCGCGAAAACGAGGGAATTCCTCACCGGATGACAAAGCGGTATCAATCGCCAACCCGCGTGCAGACAGGCCATAAACCTGCCCTTTCCCAATCACCCGGAAATAGCTGGCACCCAACAGACTCATGACTTCGTCATTTTTATCGGCTTTATTCAGTGGATAAAGCACTTTGAAACCTGCAAAACCGAGGTTTTTCACCGAGTCAGGATCGTGTTTTACCGAACCAAAATTAAAGTAATCCGGACTGTACTTAATCGGTGTGACGCTTTTGGCGGTAATCTCATTGATTTGCACCGGCGTATCGAAGTACATGCCCTGATGATAAAACTCTAACTTAAAAGGTGTTTTCAGCTTATTCCAATAGGATTTATCGTGATTGAACTGAATTTGCTGATAATCGGCGAATTTCATCTCGCGAAATTGCGAAGGAAGGTTACTCTTGGGAGCATCAAAACTTTTATCCGCCAGATTCTGGGCTTTTTTTGCCACGTCATCCAAAGTAAAAGCTGAAACCGAACAAGAGAATAAAGATAACAAAATAGCAACACTCAGCCATTTAGCGCGATTCACACTCTGGCCTTTCGATAAAATATTAACTGGCACAATTCCCCCTTTACGGGTAATTAAATTCTTAAATCCATTTTAATGGATTATCCTGTCTGGCGACAATATGATAAATCCTGATTTCATGTTTATGGCTATTGTTTAAACGACGAACTAATCATTAAGCCTAGCAAGCCTCATTGCAATAGGCTATGGAAAAATAATAAACCTTATAGTAGGGTTTTACATTCCGCCTTATCCAGTGCCGATAAAATAAGCGCGTTATTCTCTCAATTATAACAACTAGCGAATATCTATGAAGAAAAGTACTAAACAACGAGAATATTTCCTGGACGCTATTCGCGCCTATTTGATGTTACTGGGGATTCCTTTTCATCTTTCGCTGATTTACTCCAGCCACCATTGGGCAGTAAACAGCAGTATCTCGTCGCCGTCTCTAACCTTGCTGAATGACTTTATCCACGCCTTTCGCATGCAGGTGTTCTTCGTTATCTCCGGTTACTTCTCTTTTATGCTGTATCAGCGCTATGAGCGGCGGCGCTGGCTGAAAGTTCGCCTAGAACGCGTGGCTATTCCATTAATCACCGCCATTCCATTGATTACCCTGCCGCAATTTTTTTTGCTTAAACACTATACAAATAAATTACAGGAGTGGAATTCTTTTACACTTTATCAAAAAATAAATATTGCTATTTGGGAAGGCGTTTCCCACCTCTGGTTTTTGTTAACTTTGGCATTACTGACCTTAGCTGGCCTTTACCTGTTCAATAAGATTAAAAATATCAACCAATCACTTAACGGTAGGATTAATAAATTGAATAGTTTAGGAAGAATCTCACTGTTTTTCTTTCTCTTCTATTTATTATATTCTGTGGTTCGTAGAATAATATTTATACTCTCCCCAGAATTACTCTTTAATAGTGTTTTTAATTTTGTGGTTATGGAAACGCTGTTTTATGCGCCTTTCTTTATTCTCGGGGCCATGACTTTTAAATACCTTTGGCTAAAAGAAGTGTTTCTAAAGTTTTCACCGATGGCATTAATCGCTTCCGTTGTCCTATTGGCTGCCTATTGTATTAATCAACAAGTGTTTAACCCGGATTATTTTTCCTTCGAGCTGGATATCCTTATCAAAGCGCTGATGGGGATCACCATGACTAACGTGGTGTTTTCTTTGGGTTATCGTCTGCTTAACGCCTCATCGTCCGGCATTACCTATCTGGTTAACGCGTCGTTGTTCATTTATTTGGTGCATCATCCGTTAACCTTGATCTACGGCGCTCTTATCGCGCCGCATATTCAGAATAACGCTTTGGGCTTCCTAGTGGGCCTGCTGTTTGTCTGCCCTGTCGCCTTTTTGCTGTACGAAATTCATCTACGTATTCCGCTGCTAAAATTCTTGTTTTCCGGTAAAACAGCCAGCACTGTTTCCTCACAGCATAATGTTATTACCAAGTAATATGGTTGTGGCAATATCGTTAACCACTTAAAACCATTACACTGTCTACCCCTTGCAAAACAAGATGGGGCAGCAACACCTCACTGTATGCCCGTTAATCGGGCATTCTTACCGAGCAACAATCATTGGGATAAGCTTCGCTCGCAGTGATATGACAGAGGATTTGTGATGAGTACACCAGACACTACCGGGAAAAACCTGACGAATGATGCCGATATCAGCGCCGAGTTTTCCACCCTTTTTGCCTTGGTCAATCGACTCAGCAGCGCGTTGGACGGCTCCATTAACGGAAAAGATCGCAGCGTGTTGGTCAATGAGCTTTCACAACTGACCTTTTCAGAAGTGCCGAACCCCGAACGCGCCATAGTGACCGAATTAGTCAAACGCACTCTGGTCACCCTCGATCGGGCATAACGCTTTGCCTGTGCTCACCCGCTGCACCATCGGCACGGGTGAGCCGCTTCTGCTCCTGATTTCCTCGCTCAGCTCCGCTTAATTCTTCCTCAATGGGATAAAACACTTTTTTTTCCCGATTGGGCCAGAGAGATAGTTCAAAAATACAAATTTAACACCTTGAATTAGGTCATATCTTAGCTTTTAACTGCGCTTTTCTGTGTATAATTAACTTGTTTCATCCATAACCCGCCATTTATGCATAAACCAGGAGATCCCCCACCGTGGACGCGACCACTATTAACAGTCTCTTTTTAATCGGCGCAGTACTGGTGGGCGCAAGTATCTTACTCAGTTCACTCTCATCCCGTTTAGGTATCCCGATTTTAGTTATCTTCCTCGCCATCGGCATGCTGGCCGGCGGTGACGGTATCGGCGGTATTCCTTTTGATAATTATCCGGCCGCCTATCTGGTCAGTAACTTGGCGCTAGCGGTGATTTTGCTGGACGGCGGGATGCGCACCCGAGCTTCATCATTCCGCGTAGCTTTATGGCCAGCGTTATCTTTAGCGACCGTTGGAGTGATGATTACCGCGGGATTAACCGGTCTGGCCGCGGCCTGGCTATTTGATCTGGATATCATCCAGGGGATGTTAATTGGCGCAATTATAGGTTCTACCGACGCAGCGGCCGTTTTCTCACTATTAGGGGGAAAAGGGTTAAACGAACGCGTCAGCGCTACGCTGGAGATCGAATCTGGCAGCAACGATCCTATGGCGGTCTTCCTGACCATCACGCTGATAGCGATGATTTCCGCCGGCGAAACCAGCCTAAGCTGGATGTTCATCATACATTTACTGCAACAGTTCGGGCTGGGCATTATCCTGGGCCTGCTGGGCGGTAGTCTGCTGCTGCTGCTGATTAACCGCATTGAGTTAGCCAACGGTCTATATCCGCTACTGGCCGTCAGCGGCGGTATCATGATTTTTGCGTTAACCACTGCGCTGAATGGCAGCGGCATTCTGGCCGTTTACCTGTGTGGGCTGATGCTGGGCAACCGCCCTATCCGCAACCGTTCCGGGATCTTGCAAACCTTTGACGGTCTAGCGTGGCTCAGTCAGATTGGGATGTTCCTGGTATTGGGGCTACTGCTCAATCCGAGTGATTTACTGCCGATCGCCATTCCGGCGCTGATTTTATCCCTGTGGATGATTTTGTTCGCTCGCCCGCTGTCGGTATTTATCGGGCTGCTGCCTTTCCGTAGCTTTAACCTACGTGAACGTATTTTTATCTCTTGGGTAGGTCTGCGCGGTGCTGTGCCGGTGATTTTAGCGGTATTCCCAATGATGGCTGGCCTGCCAAACGCCCATTTATTCTTTAACGTCGCTTTCTTTGTGGTGCTGGTTTCTTTGCTATTACAAGGCACCAGTTTGTCCTTTGCGGCCAGGAAAACCAAACTGGTGGTTCCCCCAGCTCTGGCACCGATTTCCCGCGTCGGGCTAGATATTGATATGAACCGTCAATGGGAACAGTTCATCTATCAGCTTAGCTCGGAAAAATGGTGCATTGGTGCGGCGCTGCGCGATCTGAAAATGCCGCGGGGCACTCGAATTGCAGCGTTATTTCGCGGTAAAGACTTACTGCACCCAACCGGTAGCACCCGACTGAAAGAAGGCGATATTCTGTGTGTAATCGGTCAGGAACACGATTTGCCAGCGCTGGGTAAGTTATTTAGCCAATCGCCTACTATCACTCTGGATGAGCGCTTCTTCGGTGACTTCATTTTGGAAGCTGATGCACGACTCAATGATATCTCTAATATTTATGGATTAAATCTGGAAGACGGAATTGATGGCCAGCAAACCTTGGGTCAGTTTGTGATCTATTTATTGGGCGGAGAACCGGTTATCGGTGACCAGATCGAATGGGATGGCCTGACCTGGACTATTGCTGAAATGGATAATGACCGCGTCACTAAAGTTGGCGTAAAAATTATCACCGAGAAAGCCTGACCGTTATTTTAGCGGCTGATATTTTCTCAGCCGCCAATTCTATCTGATAAAAATCTTAACGCCGCTGGCAGTGATTGTTGTCGCCAGCGGTCATTTGCAAACCCTGCCCTTTTCTCTCCGTTGGTTTTTATATCATTCGGCTAATTTGCCGCGGCCGTTTCAATAGAAATGGCAGAACTTGGCAAACCGAAAATCCGATCAAACAACCCGTTAAAAATGAAGGTATAGCAAGGTATTAGCACAATGAGCGCCAAATCCAGATAGAAAGCTTCCAGCAAACTGATGTTCATCCACCAGGCGATTAACGGAATCAAATACACCACCAGCGTCAGTTGAAAGCCAATGGCGTGCAGCACCCGCCGTTTAACCGTGCGCGTCCGGCTGAGCTGGCGGCTTTCCCAAAACTCGAAAATATAGTTATAAACAAAGTTCCAACTCACCGCGATAGTCGTAATCATCACCGAAAGCGGGCCTGTATTTCCCGGCGAAGTCCCTGATAGCAAAGCCAACCCCAAAGCCGAAATCACCAGCCCAATAATTTCATATGCCGTGACGTACACCAGCTTTCTTTTTAACCCTTGCATAACCACCTCATTATTATTCGCTGATGAGCAATCTCCGTCGCCCATCGATTAAGGCCGCCAAGATATCGTCATTCGTACTGACATTAAAAGTTAGCTATTATCAGTTTTACTGATAGGAGGACGAATGAATTTTTCCAGTGAAAATATCGAGTTATTTTTAGCCGTTATCGACCGAGGGTCCTTCTCGGCGGCGGCCAGAGCCTTACACCGCGTACCGTCAGCGGTCAGCATGGGCATTGCTAATATGGAGGCCGAGCTTGGGTTTCCGCTGTTCGACCGTCGCTCCCGCGAACCAATCCCGACGCCATTGGCATTAGCACTGGAGCCACAGGCGCGAATAATCGCTCAGCAGCTTCAGCAGCTACGGGTTCACGCCGTCGAATTATCTCAAGGATTGGAAAGCACGTTTGCTTTAGCTATGGCGGCGGAAGTGGATAAAACACCGGTTCTGGCGGCGTTGAAAATTCTGTCTCAACGTTATCCTCTGCTGAATATCGAGGTGCTCAGCGCGCCGCAGGATGATGTGTTACATATGTTGCACTGCGGCAGAGTCAGCGTGGCGCTGGCCTTCGGCGGGCTAAGCATCAACGTGCAGGAACAATTTCAATACGTGGGCAGTGAATCATTGATTGCCACTATTTCAGCTCGCCACTGGGCGGCAGAAAATGCCAATGATGCACTTTATATTGAAGATTTAGTCACCATTCGCCAGATCATCGTTGCCAGCATGAGCCACCCTATCAGCGATACTCGTCCGCTGGTTGCAGGCAGCTATTGGCGAACCGACACGCTGGCTATGGCATTGGGCATGGTAGAAGCCGGTTTGGGTTGGGGCAATCTACCTTTTTCATTGATCGAACCCTTACTAAAACAAGAACATTTGAAACAACTGCATTTTAAAAATACCAAAAACGAGCTGAAATTACCGATTCACGCCGTTTGGCTAAAGAATCAGTCGCTAAATAAAGCCGCGCGGGAATTTGTGCAATTGATGAGCCAGTAAACTGACATGACAGCGCCGTACAAATAATGAGCTACATTTATAGGAGCCCATTCTGGGTGACATACAGTTACATCTGATTTTTTCTCTGCTTTTATTCGCCCTGAGGTAATAAAAATGGAATCACTTCCTACCAGAGATCCTGAGAACGGCCCGCCAAATAAACGACGTTCATTATTAAAAGCGGCCATTGGCATGTCAGCACTAAGCATCACCGGTGCCATTGGTTTAACCAGCCCCGGAGTAACCTATGCCGCAGCGCTGACCAAAGAAGAAAGAGATAAACTCACTCCAGACCAGATTATTCAAGGTTTGAAAGACGGTAATATCCGTTTCCGACACGGAAAAATGCAGCAACACGATTATTTAGCGCAAAAACGCGCCAGCGCCAGTGGGCAATTTCCCTCGGCGGTCATATTAAGCTGTATTGACTCCCGCGCTCCGGCTGAAATTGTTTTTGATACCGGAATTGGTGAAACATTTAATGGACGAATCGCCGGCAACATTGCCAATAACGATCTCCTCGGTAGCCTGGAATTTGCCTGTGCTGTAGCCGGTGCCAAAGTGATTCTGGTATTGGGGCATACCGCCTGCGGTGCTATCCGCGGAGCCATTGATAATGTTGAGCTGGGGAATTTAACCGGGTTACTGGCACAAATAAAACCGGCCATTGCGGCAACGGAATATAGCGGCGACCGCTCGGGCAATAACGCCGCTTTCGTGGATGCGGTAGCGAAAACTAACGTAGAGAACACGATAAAAACTATTCGTGAGCGCAGCGATATTTTGAATAAGCTGGAAAAAGAAGGAAAAATCAAGATTACCGGAGCCATGTACCAATTAGACGGCGGGGCAGTCGATTTTATCCAGATATAACAGCCGCATGACGCTTTCCCTTCAAACAGGCAGTAGCGTTCTTTTATTGTGAAAATGTTATTGTGAATGTTTTATTGCAGGTATTGATAGCGAGATTATCCGCTAAGCAAATAAAACAGTCTTCTGTTTGAAGGGAATATTTGTGCATAGCGACAACAAATGATGAAATGCAAACACGCGTTTACGGTAAAAATAGATCGTAACGTTCAATCAGGAAATATTGGATTTTAGAGAGGTTAATAAAGAGTAAAACCAAGAGATAACCAAGAAGTGAATGGCGGAGGAGGAGAGATTCGAACTCTCGAACGGTTTCCCGTCGACGGTTTTCAAGACCGTTGCCTTCAGCCACTCGGCCACCCCTCCGCAATGAGGCGCACTATAAACAGCGCGACCTGGCTTGTAAAGCCTGATTTGGTTTAATTGGACAAAAATCCGTCACCACGGCAACGAAAGCCGAATTTATCGTCAGCTTGATGAAAAATGGCGCATTGCGGTTTATCTTTGCAGTCCACTGCCACTTTCCTGTTTATCGCAGACATTTTTGGGATACCGACGAATATTTGCTAAATTAACCGCTGATTTGGTTTTTTGCATAATTGAGGCCGTATGTTGGAGTTTGAAGGTCGGATAATTGATACCGATGCTCAGGGGTATTTGAAGAATAGCGATGACTGGTCTGAAAGTCTGGCTCCTATTTTAGCCGCGCAGGAAGACATCACCCTAACCGAGCCGCATTGGGAAGTAGTTCGCTTTGTCCGAGCGTTTTATCAGGAGTTTAATACCTCGCCAGCAATTCGCATGTTGGTCAAAGCCATGGCGCAAAAATACGGCGAGGAGAAAGGCAATAGCCGCTACCTCTACCGCCTTTTTCCAAAAGGCCCGGCGAAACAGGCCACCAAGATTGCAGGTTTACCTAAACCGGTAAAATGTATTTGATCGTTCAGATCTGTTACTCACTGCATAAACTGACCGGCCTAATGGCCGGCGGTTTAATAACGAATCTTGAAGCCTTCAAATACTTCAACCGCTCTGGGTTCCGTCAACACCCGATCCACTCTTGCCCCCCGAGGCCCGCCCTGCCGCAGCCACGCCATCAGCTCTTCCACTGATTCTGACTCACCGCAGGCAATCACTTCAACGCTACCGTCATCCATGTTTTTCGCATAACCGGTGATACCGCGACTAACCGCTTCATGTTGGGTACAAAAACGGAACCCCACGCCCTGAACCACACCGTAAACATAGGCCGCGATACAGACTTTTGGCATATTTATTCCCTCATTTTTATTTTTAGTGCATATATTCCGATACCAAACTTTATTCCGATACCAAACTTATTATCGCTACTTTTCTGTTATCTCACCGCAACCATCTCATTATGGCCTTAGGCTCGTCTCACGCCAAATACAGTCAGAACAATTAATATTATTGACGTATTCCCAGATCCAATTCCGGCATAGTCAAGCGCAGATCTATCCAACGCCCTGTGGGATTATCGAACGGTTGGCCATCGTTGATGTACAATAGATCCCTGCGCAATTTCGTAAATCGAAACCAGGGTAATACTCCAATTTTAGCTATAAAAAAACCGGTCTAAGCCAGCAGAGATGAGTGATAAAGTTCGAAATCTCAATTCCTTGAGAAGGGTTTTCATCCCTGCGATTTTGGTTAGCTCATCCCTAACCGTTGAGTAAGACTTGCATGAGCAAATCTGAACAGAGGGCTTCCTGCGCCTCCAGCGGTTGTTATCCTAAGGTATTAATTAAACACCTATTTATTCGCAGCATTCGCCGCTTATCGCACTCCCCATCGCTGTAGCGCTCATTTTCTTACCGGTATCACCATCACAGACCGTTAGCACGCCAACTACGTCAAAATAAGCCGTATATTCAAGCCCCTCCAGTCCGTGATGACCGCCCACCAAAGCTAGAGTCAGCGCCGCACCGCCAGCGGAGGACGCCAGAAGTTTGTTACGTAGAGCGGGAGCCATTAGATTTCTCCTTTAATTGAAATTCTTTTCGCTTGTAGTGCCAGTTCACGCCAACGGCTCCAATCTTGCAGACAATTCCGATGATAATTGCCCATTCGTTCAACGAAAGCTCGCCCAACGCGGCCGTCAAACCACCAAGCCAGCAAGACAACTCACTGACATATTTATCCATTCGCATAGCCTCCTCCCCCTGCCGGTCTGGCTGGGCATTTGTAAGATTCAGGTGTCAACAGGAATAGCTCTCCGCCACGGCTCCTCGCGTTACGGGGGCGTGTAGACGTTGGAGTTTGACGGAGAGCCAGATACGAAAAAGCCCCGCAGAAGCGAGGCCTTGATTGACTCATCCTGGCATCCGTTGGAGATGCTGGATTTGATATTTGGGGTGAATCAGGGTGATCACCGCTTTACTTAATATATCTACCTCAGTCTGCATCAGGAAAACAGATGAGCTGCGAGATACAATGATATTCACTAAGTACCTATAAATGCAAAAAGCCCCGGTGGTTAACCCGAGGCCTTTCTCTGATGAGCCTTTATAAGTAGCCCACTATGAGAAGCAGTTTACCCCAATTTTCGGAAAAATAAATAGCTAACGATAAAATAATTCACTATTTTTTCATTAGCTATTTAATTGCTTTACTCAATAAGTTACTGGCGCGGACTTCTTCCTGCTCCAACTGGCCAATCAGCGAATCGTAAAATGGCTTAATGCTTTTATCCCAGGTTGCGGCACTGATGGCGTTAGTCAGCGAACTCACTGCCCGAAATGCGGTTGATGCCGGAATTCGCTCGTACCCGCGACCGCGGCAACGCTGACAATCGCGCTTTACTGGAAGGCCCTGTTTCTCGGTCTCTTTTTGATCCACAACGACACCGCGGCCACGGCAATCCCGGCAGGCAACGGAAACCACGCCTTTTCCCCGACACTGGCTGCAAATAACCTGAGTAGGCTGGCTATAGGCCCTCTTTTCCCGATCTTTCGCCGTTGCTACCCTGTCGATAACGAACCTTTTCCCCTTACAACAAGAACATTCCTCAACGCCTGAGGCGCTGCGGCAATAATCCTGATAGGCAAAACCCGCCAGTTTCTGTACGACTTTCACTTTAACCCTGCCATCCAGCTTACGTAAGGCTGCCACCTTATCGCATTGGGTCATGCCATATTGAGTGAGTAACTGAATCGCATCTTTGGCATCACCAGCACTTAAACCCAGCTTCCCTGAATAGGCTTTAAACCCGAGTTCAGCCTTGGACTGACACAGGCCGAAAGCTCCCATCACATCGGCGCCGGTCAATATATCGCCCGTCGCACCAGGGCTATCGGTGAAAGATTGTGATTTACAGAATAGATACTTTGTCGCTGATTCCAGGTTCATATTGCTTTCCTCGCCTGCACGCCCATCCGTAGATAGACGTAAATAAAAATCTATGCCGCTCCTTGACGTATCCCTACGCCGGACCGCAACGTTCTCAGTTCTTACTAGCGGTCAGGGTTCCCTATCCTTACTCCTCGTAACCCCTTGTGTTGGCAACGCTCTTGTCGCGTTAGCTCAGCCAATCACCTTGCCTCGCAGACTATCGTCCATAGCTATTTGGCTCCGTCACTCTGGAATCCAGCAATGTCGGTATCACGTCGCTAACCTGGTTGAACAACACGCCTACCCATTTTAAACGCCGCTCGACCCTATGAAACCACACGACACTTGCATCATCGCCAGACGCTGTTTGCTTCACAGGTCTTCTCCGTATGAATAAATACCCATTAATAATACCGCAAGTATTTATCAAATCAATATCTGCGGTATTGTTATTTTAATAGCTCTGGTATTAGAATGAGTGAATGGAAAAGAAAAAACCGCTCACGCCCGAACAGATCGAAGACGCGATGCGTTTGAAATCTCTTTATGAGGCAAAGAAAAAATCGCTGCATATCACCCAACAGGCGATAGCCGATGACCTTGACGTCAGCCAGGGCGCGATTGGCCATTACCTGAACGGCCGGAATCCATTAAACACCAAGGTCGCGGCGGCATTTGCCAAACATCTTCAGGTCTCTATTGCCGATTTCAGTCCTACGTTAGCCAAAGAGGCCGCCCTGCTTGGGGAGAATGCCAATTCGAATAACGTGAGTTATCTTGGGCAAAAATCTACGGTTGGCACCTTCCCGCTGATTAGCTGGGTGAGCGCCGGGAGCTGGCTGGAAGCGGTAGAACCCTATCGCAGAGATGAAATTGATATTTGGCCTGACACCACGGTAAATGCCAGCCCCGGTTCTTTCTGGCTACGGGTGAAAGGTGACTCCATGACCGCGCCAACGGGGTTTACCGTGCCCGAAGGAATGATTATTTTAGTCGATCCAGAGAAGGAGCCGGTCAGCGGAAAACTGGTGGTGGCCAAGCTGGAAAATGAAAACGAAGCGACGTTCAAACAGTTTATGACCGATGCTGGACGTAAGTACCTTAAGGCATTAAACCCGCATCATCCGCCGACTATTATCAACGGAAACTGTAAAATTATCGGCGTTGTGGTGGATATCAAATGGGAACATATTCCTTAATACCCAAAGCCTATAGATAAAACCACCGATTGTTATCAGAAGCAAAAAGGCAATCCTGCGGTGATTTATCATAAAAATAAATGGCTTAAGCCGGAATAAAAATCTGTTAATACATTTCTTTTACACCGGCTTGAGTGATAAATTACGCTTTCATCTCACCATTTTAATATTTCTATATTAAAATTTAATACATCCACACTCATAGCGTTCCCATCCGCCAAAGTAGTGACTCATCTCATATTACTATATGATTGTGGCCTAATTTTTGATTGATAATATGTTATCAATCCCAACGAATTGATTATAAAAGATTATTATGAATCGTGTAATTCTCGCTATGGGACGCGAAAAGTCCCTGCTCCGCCGTCATCCTTGGGTATTTTCTGGCGCCGTTGAACGTGTTGAAGGCAAACCGCTTCCTGGGGAAACCGTTGATATTATGGACAGCCGAGGTAAATGGCTGGCCCGTGGCGCGTATTCGCCAGAGTCACAGCTGCGTGCCCGCGTTTGGACTTTCCAACAGGACGAAGCCGTTGACAACGATTTCTTTATCCGCCGCTTACAGCAAGCGCAAAGCTGGCGGGACTGGATTGCGAAGCGCGACGGTCTGGACAGCTATCGCCTGATTGCCGGTGAATCTGATGGTTTGCCTGGCGTCACCATCGATCGTTTCCAAAACTTCTTTGTTCTACAACTGTTGTCTGCCGGTGCTGAATACCAGCGTGGTGCCTTGATCAACGCGCTACAGCATTGCTATCCGGAGTGTTCCATTTACGATCGTTCCGACGTATCGGTTCGTAAAAAAGAAGGTATGGAACTGACCCAAGGTCCTATTTTGGGGGATATTCCACCAGCACTGCTACCGATTCAGGAACACGGCATGAAACTGCTGGTCGATATCCAGCAGGGTCATAAAACCGGTTTTTATCTGGATCAGCGCGATAGCCGTTTGGCCGCTCGCAATTATGCCAAAGGCCGCCGCGTACTCAACTGTTTCTCATACACTGGCGCGTTCGCCGTTTCAGCCCTTATGGGCGGATGCGAGCAGGTTATCAGCGTGGATACCTCACAGGCGGCGCTGGATATCGCTAAACAAAACGTGGAATTGAACCAGCTTGATCTGAGCAAAGCCGAATTTGTTCGTGATGATGTGTTCCAACTGCTGCGGAATTACCGCACGCAAGGGGAAAAATTCGACATGATCATTATGGATCCGCCGAAGTTTGTCGAAAATAAAAATCAGTTGGCCAGCGCTTGCCGTGGTTATAAAGACATCAATATGTTAGCGCTACAGTTACTGCGTCCAGGCGGCATTTTGCTGAGCTTCTCCTGTTCAGGATTAATGCCAAATGATTTGTTCCAAAAAATTCTGGCCGATGCCGCGCTAGATGCAGGTTGTGATATACAATTTGTAGAGCAGTTCCGTCAGGCGGCCGACCATCCGGTTATCGCAACCTATCCGGAAGGTTTGTATCTGAAAGGTTTTGCCTGTCGAGTGATGTAACGTGAAGGTGATGTAACTTGAAATGTCCTGCGCTGCCCTCATATCAGAAGGCAGCGAAATGTTTTTCAGGAGGTTACTATGATCGCCAGCAAATTCGGTATTGGCCAGCAAGTTCGCCATAAACTACTCGGTTATTTGGGTGTTGTTATCGATATAGATCCCGAATATTCCTTGGATCAACCTCAACCTGAAGACGTCGTTAATAGCGATACTCTGCGATTAGCGCCTTGGTATCACGTTGTTATGGAGGACGATCGCGGTCAGGCGATACATACTTATCTGGCAGAGGCTCAGTTGGCCTATGAAGTACAGGAAGCTCATCCTGATCAACCTTCATTAGACGAATTGGCGGTTTCTATTCGCGATCAGTTACAGGCACCGAGATTACGGAACTAAGGCTTATCGCCTAAACGTTAAACCTGATGAAAACCCAACCTCAGCGTTGGGTTTTTTTATCGTTTTTTTCCATTTCCTTGCCCTGACGCCAAGACAGTTTATTGAGATAGCGCATGCAATAATTTTAGGCTTTTTCCAAACCCAGGCGCGGAATCTCAATTTTCGGGCAACGATCCATCACCACTTTAAGACCCGCATCGGCCGCTAGCACCGCCGCTTGTTCATTAATCACACCAATCTGCAACCACAACACCTTGGCGCCAATGGTGATGGCCTCCTGCGCGATGCCGTAAGCCGCTTCGGCGTTACGAAACACATCCACCATATCAACCGGATGAGGGATATCCGCCAGTTGACCGTAGGCCGTTTGCCCCAATAAAGTTTGCCCCGCCAGCTTCGGACTCACGGGAATCACCTGATATCCCTGAGAAAGCAGGTAAGCCATCACGCCATAGCTTGGGCGACCAGGATTATTACTGGCTCCGACTAATGCGATAGTTTTGGTTTTTTTCAGTACCTCAGCAATATCATTGTCATGCATATTTCAGTTCCTCTGATGTGCATAATAAATAGAACTTATTTCACCGGTTCGTGTCCCAAAAGAGCGCGGGATCGGGTCGATTATCTCAGTGTATATCATCAGCCAAAGAGGCTGAAAAGAAAGCCGACAATTGACTTCGTTTAACCTTGATCAATGTATTTTCTGTTAAATTACATTGTTTTTTCCTTTTAAATTCAAAAATATAAACATAAGCAAATAATACAAAAAGTGTCGAAATGTAATTATAATGATGTGAGGGATAATCTTTGGCGCATTATCTTGCTTATCTGACAATACAAAGATTGGGCAAAAGGAGTGGAACATGAAAATCGGTCTTATGGTTATCGCAGTTTTAATCGCCTGCGCTAGCGGTTCGGCGCTGGCAACGACGTTAAAACTGTCGCCTGAGATTGACTTGCTGGTCGTTGACGGTAAAAACATGTCCGGTTCTTTGCTAAAAGGCGCGGAAAGTCTGGAGCTGAACAGCGGCCAGCATCAAATACTGTTTAAAGTTACTAAAAATCTTCCGTCCAGCACACCTGCCCAAATGTTTTACACCTCACCGCCGCTGATCGTGGTGTTTAATACCCAAAACGTGAAATCTGTCGCCATCCACCTTCCAACGATTACTAATACGCAAGAAGGACAGAAATTTTCTCATCACCCGCTGTATCAACTGATTGATCACAATGCTCATATTCTGCCGGTACGTTCTGATATGCTGCATCCGGATGATTTAACCAGTAGCGCTTCTCTGGAAAACATCATGGCAATCTATAACTTAGGCAATCATAAAGCCTCGGTTCCCTCTTTCGCCGCGATTCCCCCTTCAACCGTTAGCGCGGTGCCCGGTACAACGCTACCCGCAGCAGGCAACGGCATCGCCGACAAAACTACGCGCCTGAACGGTGAGAACGTTTCTGAGCAAATGCTACAGTATTGGTATTTGCAGGCAGATAAAGAAACCCAACAGCGGTTTTTGCTTTGGGCCAGGAAACACGCGGCAAAACAATAGGCGCTGTTGACTCACGTGTTTGTCAGGATAACCCCCTATTCTCTCGCGCAGGCTCGCCAATGAAAGCGGCCAAAAGTCGAATGCGGCAGAATCTGATGTGAATATCGTATTTTTCAATCCCTTCTCGCAATTTCTTGCGCTCCCTCTATGCACCAAATTCCAGTTTCAGTAATCTGTCGGGAAACCTCAGTTATTTAAGGATTTTCATGGAACTGACTACACGAACCGTTGCGGCGAGGAAACATATCGCCCTCGTGGCTCATGATCACTGTAAAAAATCGCTGCTTGCCTGGGTTGAAGGCAACAAAGAGCTACTGGCGCGACACGAACTTTATGCCACAGGCACCACTGGAAATCTGGTGCAACGTGCCACGGGGATTCCGGTACGCAGTATGCTCAGCGGGCCAATGGGTGGCGATCAGCAGGTAGGCGCGCTGATTTCAGAAGGGAAAATTGATATGTTGATTTTCTTTTGGGATCCGTTAAATGCGGTGCCGCACGATCCCGATGTAAAAGCGCTGCTGCGTCTGGCCACAGTGTGGAATATTCCAGTCGCCACAAACCGTTCTACCGCTGATTTTCTCGTCTGCTCGCCGCTATTCGATCGGGAGATTGAGATTGCTATTCCCGATTACCAGCGCTACCTGCAAGATCGTCTGAAATAATCCGCCCGCCGCGGGCCAAAGCCTGCGGGGGCAACCATTTCCTGTCAGGGTTTCTTCTGTACTGACACGCCAAGATCGCGTAACTGGCTGACAAAGACTGAAGGGCGATCGCTGTCTTGTAATAACCACACTTGATGTTTAGCCCGCGTCATGGCGACATACAGTAAACGCCGTTCCTCCGCATCGGGAAAATCTTCCGGTTGCGGCAAGAGTACGTCTTCCAACACCGACTCTCTGGCTTCCGCCGGGAATCCATCGCTGCCTTCATGCAAACCAGCGATAATCACGTACTCAGCCTGCTGCCCTTTACTGGCGTGAATGGTCATAAAATCGATATTCAGTTTGGGCCAGCGCGTTTTGGCTTTCTGCAAAATATCCGGACGTAAATGATGATAGCGAGCCAAAATCATGATTCTCTCATCATGTTTAACATAGCCGCTCAGCTTATCCAGCAGCGCCTCAAGCTGTTCATGCGGCAGGATTACCACGGATTTTTTCGTGCCTTTACTCAGGCTGTTTAGCGGTTTTTTTAACTGATGAGGATTTTGTTGGATAAACTGATTGGCTATCTCACCAATGCGATCGTTAAAACGATAGGTGGTATCCAAAGCACATTCCGCTCCTTCACCAAAATGATGACTAAAGGCGGTGGTCAGCAAGAGTTCGGCTCCGCTGAAACGATAAATGGCCTGCCAGTCATCCCCTACGGCAAACAAAGATGTTTGGGTATTTTGCTTACGCAGAGCGGAAAGTAACACTGCGCGCTGCGGCGAGATATCCTGAAACTCATCCACCAGAATGTATTTCCATGGACTGACAAAACGCCCTTTCTCCAATAAATTCACCGCTTGATGAATCAAGCCGGAGAAATCAACCGCACCTTCGTCCTTCAACGCACTTTTCCACGCTTTCAGCAACGGAGCCATCAGGCGAATGCGTTTCTGGAACAGGTCGCGCACTTCCTCATCGGCTTGTTCAATCATTTCAGCCTGGCTACCGCCGTGCATCCGCATCAGGCCAAGCCAACGTTCCAGACGCCCTCCCAAACGCGCCGCCAGACGTTTATCTTGCCAGAAACTGCCTTCCGGCACGTCCCACTCCAACTCTTCGGTCAGCCACTGCCGCCAGCCTTTGGCTTGCGCTTTCTTTTCTTCACACTGCTGTTGCCAGTTTTTGATCAATAGCGAGCGACGCGCCTGACTGTCTGATTCCAGCTTACTGATAACCGGAGTTTTACGACTGCCCTGCTGAATAATATGCAGCGCCAACGCGTGGAAGGTTTTCGCCTGAATATCTTTTGTCCCCAAACGTTGCTTAATTCTATCATTCATTTCATCGGCAGCCTGACGCCCGAAAGCCAGCAGCAAGATTTGCTCCGGCAGCGCTTCCTGGCGATGTAACAGCCAACCGGCACGCGCCACCAGCACCGACGTTTTACCACTACCCGCTCCAGCCAATACCAATACCGAATCTTCCCCATTCACTACTGCCCGACACTGGGAATCGTTCAAAGGAGAGGTTTCAACCTGCTGGAAGAAGTCGCGGTGTTGTTCCAGCACGCGGTCGGTCCATTGTCGGTTACGCATCGCAACGCTCCGGGCACCCTGCTGTAACCAACGCAGGCACAGGGCATAATCGTCGCGGCACAGCTCAAATTCACTTAATCGCTCTATCGGCATTGGCAACGCGCCAAATGCTTGCTTGATGCTTTCTTGCAATTGCGCCAAATCCGAATGCTTGAACCATTTATCTTGTTGTTCAATTTTACGGATCGAAGCCACCTGGGCCTGGAGCACTTCTGCGCTAATCTGGCTCATTTCCTCGCTCCATTTTTGCCAGACGCCTAACAAATACTGATAGAAACGCTGAGTTTCCTGCCATTCGGTGCCGTGTAACCGGACAACCTGTTGCTGTGGCAGTTCAAACTCCAGTTCTCCCCATACGATGCCGCGTTTACATTGAATATTGACCAATTGATTAAACGGAATCAGATATTGATGTTTATCACCGCTCACTTCGATGCCAGCATTCAATAATCGCACCCGATTGTAGGGATGTTGAGCCAAATGCTTGCCGAAAGATGTCGCTTTAAGTTCCATATACCTGCGCCAAAACTAGTATTGAGGGAGTTTACGTATCAAAATGGAGTGTAAATAAAATAATTGAGTTTAAACAACAGCTATCAGATAGTTTACGGGTTATTGTCAAAAACGCGTAATAATGGGAAAAGGAAGATCACTTCTAGATTCACCCGCATGGCGGCTCTTCAATTTTATCAGGCAGATTAATCATTATGCGTACTGCATTGAACATTTTGAATTTTGTTTTAGGTGGTTTCTTCACAACGCTCGCCTGGCTGGTGGCTACGCTGGTCAGCGCCCTGTTGATCGTTACCTTACCATTAACCCGCTCTTGCTGGGAAATTACCAAGCTCTCCTTTCTGCCTTATGGCAATGAGGCGATCCATGTCAATGAATTATACCCGGAAAAAAGTAATGCTCTGCTAACAACCGGAGGTTCAGTATTGAACATTATCTGGTTTATTCTGTTTGGCTGGTGGCTGTGCATTTCCCATATTTTGGCTGGGATTGCCCAGTGCTTAACCATCATCGGTATTCCTGTCGGTATCGCTAACTTTAAAATAGCAGCGATAGCCTTATGGCCAGTCGGCCGCCGGGTGGTTTCGGTTGAAATGGCGCAACAAGCCAGAACCGAGAATGCTAAACGCCGCTTTCAGCAACGCTGATTGAGAATGATGCCTTACGCTCGAGTGAATCTGTTTTGCCCGAGTGTAAGGTTCGTTTTTTGCCTAAAAGCTATGTTGATTAGCCTAGGTAATGCTCAATTCGGTCAGGCTGTTTTGTTCGTTTTAGGGGTCTTTTGTGCTCACTTTTGTTTCTGATTTACGTCGCTATGCATATAACAGCAGCTTCCTGTATTACGTTCGTATTTTTATCGCCCTGACTGGCACAACGGCGCTACCTTGGTGGCTTGGCCAACCCACACTGACTATTCCTCTGACTCTGGGAGTCGTAGCCGCGGCTCTGGCAGATCTGGACGACAGGCTGGTAGGACGCATCCGCAATTTATTGATTACATTGGTTTGCTTCTTTACCGCTTCTGCCTCCATTGAATTGCTCTTTCCCTATCCCTGGCTATTTGCTATTGGCCTGACTTTTTCGACCTGCGGATTCATTCTGCTGGGCGCGCTTGGACAACGCTACGCCACCATTGCCTTTGGCGCTTTACTGATCGCGATTTACACCATGCTGGGTACATCGATGTACGCTATCTGGTATGAACAACCGTTGCTTTTGCTGCTGGGGGCTGTTTGGTACAACCTGCTGACGCTAGCTGGCCATCTGATTTTCCCTATCCGCCCACTACAGGACAATATGGCACGCTGTTATCAGCAGCTTTCGTATTATCTGGAAGCCAAAGCCAACCTGTTTGATCCTGATATCGAAGCGAATGACAATCAGCCGCTGATCGCTGTCGCCATGGCCAACGGCGAACTGGTTTCGACCTTGAATCAGGCCAAGGTTTCCCTCGTAACCCGTCTGAAAGGAGATCGCGGGCAACGGGGCACCCGCCGTACACTGCACTATTATTTCGTCGCACAGGATATTCATGAGCGCGCCAGTTCCTCCCATGTGCAATACCAAAGCCTGCGGGAGAAATTTCGTTTTAGCGATGTGCTGTTCCGCTTCCAGCGGCTGCTAACTATGCAGGCCAGAGCCTGCCAGCAATTATCGCAATCCATCCTCTTGCGTCAAAAATATCAGCACGACCCGCGCTTTGAGCGAGCGTTTACTCATCTGGACGCTACGCTTCTGCGAATGTCGGAAAAACATAAAAACCTTCCAGAGGTTAAAGCATTATCCTATTTACTTAGAAATCTGCGTGCCATTGACGCCCAGCTTGCTGGTATCGAATCAGAGCAAGTACTGGCCGAAGAAGCTAAGCCGGAAAATCGTCTGGCCGACGACCGTATTACCGGTTGGGGCGATATCTGGCTCCGAATCAGCCGCCACCTGACGCCGCAGTCAGCCCTATTTCGCCATGCGGTTCGCATGTCCGTAGTGCTCTGTATTGGTTACGCATTTATCCAATTCACCGGCATGCAGCACGGCTATTGGATTTTGCTGACTAGCCTGTTTGTCTGCCAGCCTAACTACAACGCCACCCGCCGCCGTTTAGCTCTTAGGATCATCGGAACCCTCGCTGGTATTCTGATCGGCTTACCTATTCTTTACTTTGTGCCTTCTCTGGAAGGGCAGTTGATTTTAATCGTCATTACCGGGGTACTGTTCTTTGCCTTCCGTAATGTGCAGTACGCCCACGCCACCATGTTTATTACCCTTTTGGTGTTACTGTGCTTCAACCTGTTAGGTGAAGGCTTTGAGGTCGCCATGCCACGTGTGATTGATACCTTACTCGGCTGCGGCATTGCCTGGGTCGCCGTTTCCTTTATCTGGCCAGATTGGAAATTCCGCCATCTGCCGGCGGTGGTGAACAAGACCTTCAACGCCAACTGCCGCTATCTGGACGCCATCCTGCTGCAATACCATCAGGGAAAGGACAACAGCCTGACCTATAGGATTGCCCGCCGCGATGCGCACAATAGCGATGCTGAGTTAGCTTCGGTTATTTCCAATATGTCCGCAGAGCCTAAGAATGACCGCAAAACACATGAGGCGGCATTCCGACTGCTGTGCCTGAATCACACCATGCTGAGCTACATCTCGGCGCTAGGCGCGCACCGCGAGAAACTGACCAATCCAGCCATTCTGGAGCTACTAAATGACGCTATCTGTTATGTAGAAGCGGCGCTTAGCGAAGAACCGGTGGACGATATCCGCATGAACAAAGCGCTGGCTGCCCTTTCGGCACGTAGCGCGCAATTCAGCCCCGATCCTGAAAGCAAAGAACCGCTGGTATTACAGCAGGTAGGATTGTTACTGGAACTGCTACCTGAGCTTGCCGTATTAAATAAACAAATTGGCCAGAGAAATTCGTAATTCATAAAAATAATGCGGTGATACTCACCTGCCAGTCACAGGTTGTTGATATTTTAGCGGCCTGTGACTCCCTTCACTCGGTTACGACTTAAAGGCATATCGCGTTACTCATCGTTGGTTGAACGTTCATCGCCTTCAGTTTTTATAACAAGCGCTGACCGGCATTCCTACATCATCGAACCATTCCATCAGCTCATTGCGAATTCGACGAGGTAAAACGGCATGATGATTACCTGTAATAGCGCCGGCTAATGAGAGCAGGACATTGATCCCCAAGGACTTCCTCAAGGCCCTGAGCCTAAGATAAGTGCGTTTTGCTCCTTCACTCCTCAATTCATCCGCATTCTTTATACCGACTTTCCACAGTAAACGCTCAAGAGCAATGGTCACATTAGGCAAATCTTTCAGTCGATTGGTTTCCCTGCTTTTGGTAACGACATCTTCTTCTGCTCCTTGATAGGCCAATTGAGCAAATGCGGAAAGGTTGGATTCATCCTGCCATAACTCGGGCGTAATCCAGTAATAGCGCAACGTGACGGGAATGCCCCGTTTGGAATAAACCAAACAGCACATCCCGTAGGTTTTGAATGTGTATTCGGTACGTTCGTTTGCACGTAAATACATTTCGCCTTCAGAAACCAACGCAAACATGATGCCGTTAGCCAGCAAACCATACCCGCCAAATTGAGAACGAAATGTAATCGGGCCGAGAAAAGCAAAACGATCCTGAGCCTGGGCAATCCTTTTTTCTGATAAATGCTTCATCGCTACTCCTTTAGCAAATGATTAGCCTATAGTCCTAATTTTGATGCAATAAGTGTAAGAGGAACAACTAATTGCAAAAATACGCAATATAAATCGACTATCCAATTACAAAATTAATTTGCATTAAATTTCATCGCAAATTTGCGAAGCAGTTTGAAAAATTAGGTTGATCTTCCATCAAACACCCATTACTGTATATTCATACAGTATCACTACGGGCAGGAAATCACATGCGCACACATTCACTTAAACCTCATAATTCCAACAGTCATACTTTTGCTGCTAATACATTAGCAACAAGAACCATTTCCCCTGTGGGTAGCGGACTTATCAGTGAAATTGTTTATAGTGAGAATCAGTCCGCAGTGGTTCAACTGCTCGTTCCCCTGCTGCAACAATTGGGCAAACAATCCCGCTGGTTGCTATGGTTAACACCACAGCAGAAGCTTAGCCGTTTATGGCTTGAGAAATCCGGTTTACCCGTAGATAAAGTGGTGCAGCTAAACCAGATAGATTCTTTATCTACCGTTGAAGCTATGGAAAAAGCGCTACAGACAGGAAATTACAGTGTGGTGCTCGGTTGGTTGCCTGATTTAACGGATGAAGACCGACTAAGGCTTCGCTTAGCTGCCGAGCAGGGAAATGCATATGGGTTCATTATGCGTCCGCAAAGTGACACAAAATCGAACCAAGGACAGTGTCCAACGCTAAAAATTCATTCTTATTTGTATCATTAAGTAAATTTAGGATTTATCCCATGAAATTTAACGTGAATTACATGGGAACCTCTGAATATCAGTGCAAAGCGAGTCATTACGCGGCTTGCAGCATAAAATATTGTTCTAAAAATGACCATTTTTATGCCAAAAGTGTTAAAAAACCTGCTCATTTTTGCTTTTTTTTCAGGCGGTTTATCACATCACACTTGTAACTTTCTCGCCACGTTGTAGACTTTACATCGCTAAGGTTGCTCTAAAACGCCAAATTAAACTGGCAGCGTGAATCAACGGGAGCGTTAAAACCTTAACGAAGAATTTTAACCAAGGGCTTGGCTTTACAAAAGCTCATTGCCTATTTGGATGATAACGAGGCGTAAAATGAAAAAGACAGCTATCGCATTAGCAGTGGCACTGGCTGGTTTCGCTACAGTAGCGCAAGCCGCACCGAAAGATAATACCTGGTACACCGGTGGTAAACTGGGCTGGTCTCAGTACCATGATGTCGGTACCGGCAGTGGTATCTACAACGAAAGCAACGACGGCCCAACTCACAAGGACCAACTGGGTGCAGGTGCGTTCGTAGGTTACCAAGCGAACCAATACCTTGGCTTCGAAATGGGATATGACTGGCTTGGCCGTATGCCTTACAAAGGCGACGTTACTAACGGCGCATTTAAAGCACAAGGCGTTCAGCTGGCCGCTAAACTGAGCTACCCAATTGCTCAGGATCTGGATCTGTACACTCGTCTGGGTGGTATGGTTTGGCGTGCAGACTCTAAAGCAAACGTGCCTAGCGAAAACTTCCACGCTAGCAACCACGACACTGGCGTTTCTCCGCTGGCAGCCGTTGGTCTTGAATACGCAGTAACCAAAAACTGGGCAACTCGCCTGGATTACCAATGGGTTAACAACATTGGTGATGCTGCTACCGTTGGTGCTCGTCCAGACAACGGCATGCTGAGCCTGGGTGTTTCTTACCGTTTCGGTCAAGATGACGCAGTCGCTCCAGTAGCTCCAGCTCCAGCTCCGGCTCCAGTTGTTGATACTAAGCGTTTCACTCTGAAATCTGACGTGCTGTTTGCTTTCAACAAAGCAACTCTGAAACCAGAAGGCCAGCAAGCTCTGGACCAACTGTACTCTCAGCTGAGCTCTATCGATCCTAAAGACGGTTCTGTTGTAGTTCTGGGCTTCGCTGACCGTATCGGTCAAGCTGCTCCTAACTTGAAACTGTCTGAAGCTCGCGCTCGCAGCGTTGTAGAGTACCTGGTATCTAAAGGTATCCCAGCAGACAAGATCTCTGCTCGTGGCATGGGTCAAGCTGATCCAGTTACAGGCAACACCTGTGACAACGTGAAACCACGTGCTGCACTGATCAACTGCTTGGCACCAGATCGTCGCGTAGAGATCGAAGTGAAAGGCATCAAAGAAGTTGTAACTCAGCCACAGGCTTAAGTTTACTTCTTAATAAAAACCCCGCATTGCGGGGTTTTTTTTTAACCGTTTTCGTCATCTAAAACCAAAAACCAGAATCGCAAGAAACGCCAACAAATAACGCCTGCTTCTCATTCAGTTTCTAATCGTCTTTACCCAAAATTGCCTGTAAATCTTGTTTCAGCGATGACATCTGATTGGCATATTTCTCTTTCCGTTCGGCATCTTCAATCAACATCACTACCGTTTCGGATAAAGTATGTCCTCTTCTGCGCGCCAATGCCGCCAAACGCTGCCAAACCAGGAATTCCAGATCGATAGATTTTTTGCGCGTATGCTGATGCTCGGCATTAAAATGGCGTTTACGTCTAGCCCTAATGGTTTGCTTCATCCGATTAGCCAAATCCGCATTCATATGCGCATCGATCCACTCAAGGACTTTAACCGGCTCGCTTTCCAGTTTCAGCAGTTGTTCAATCGCATCTTGAGCTGCGCTTTTTTCAACGTGGCGAGTGATAGGTTCACCTTCACGGTGTTTTTTCACCAGATAGGCCCATTTCCAACCGCTCTCAAGATTTTCCAATTGTTGATATTTCATCGTGATCTCTTCAGTGACCGCGTAACTTCAGTAAGCATAACAGCTTTATAGGAAATTTCCCCCTGCAAATCGCGTTCATTTTGGCTGTTTTTTGTACTTAAATATCAGGATGTCACACTCCTTGTCGACAACAGCCACTCTGCGTATATGCAGCCTGCGTTATTCTTGTATAATCGCCCTTTCCCTTTTTGACGATTGCATCTAACACTTTGACCAATAACCGACTTGAATGGCAGTCTTTGCTGCCAAACACAACGCCATATGAGGCGTTGTTTGCTACCGCCACTCAGTTGGCTCCCGTATCTTTTGCGGCATATCAGCCCCGGTTGGAAAATGGCCTGACGCTATTCTGTCACCCACTTTCCAAGCCGCGCTTTATGCTGATCAAGGCGCAAGAGAGTAGCGACTATCTCAACCTGCTCTCCCAGGCAATTAATGAGTTGCTGGCAAATGAAACGCCGACGCTAGCGGGCGGTGATTATCTGGTACATGGCCATCAAGTGAGCTGGCAGCCAGCTCAGCATGGCAATGAGGCTTTTGCTGCCAAATCTACCTGTTTATGTCAGGAATGGATTGAGCCAGAGCAATTATTTGGTTGCGTTAGAATCCATAAAGATACGGTCAGCTTGCAACCGGGGTTGGTCCATCAGGCCAACGGCGGCGTGCTGATTCTGTCGGTACGTTCCCTGCTGGCGCAGCCGTTAATGTGGCTACGCCTAAAGCAAATGGTGACTCAGCAGCGTTTCGAGTGGCTCTCTCCCGATGAAACCAAGCCTTTACCATTACATATTCCCTCTATGCCTCTCGATCTGCGTTTGGTTCTGGTTGGCGATCGCCTCGGTCTAGGGGATTTCCATGATATGGAACCGGAGCTGGGTGAGCTGGCCATTTACGGCGAGTTTGAAGCTGAATTGCCCCTGCTGGACGAAGAAGGCATGGCGCTGTGGTGCGGTTATATCAACGGGTTAGTACAGCAGAATAATTTGCCGCCTTTGTCCGCAGACGCTTGGCCAGTATTGTTTAAACAAGCCATTCGTCACAGTGGCGATCAGGGCAGTTTACCACTCTGCCCGCAATGGTTAACTCGCCAGTTAGCCGAAGCCGCCATGTATGCTGAAGAAGATGAAATTACCGGTAACTCGCTGGATGTAGCCGCAAATAATCGCGATTGGCGGCAGAATTATCTGGCCGAGCGGATGCAGGACGAAATCGAACTGGGCCAGATTCTGATCGACACCGAAGGTGCGGTTGTTGGCCAAATCAATGGTCTTTCGGTACTGGAATATCCTGGCCATCCGCGAGCCTTTGGCGAACCCGCGCGCATCAGCTGCGTGGCACATATGGGCGACGGCGAATTTGTCGACGTTGAACGCAAAGCCGAGTTAGGCGGTAATCTGCATGCTAAAGGCATGATGATTATGCAGGCATTCCTGAATGCGGAGCTGGAACTTGACCAGCCGATGCCATTCTCCGCATCAATCGTTTTTGAGCAATCATACGGTGAAGTTGACGGCGACAGTGCCTCTTTGGCAGAGTTATGTGCATTGATCAGTGCTCTTTCACAACAGCCAATTAATCAACAAATTGCCGTGACCGGTTCTGTCGATCAGTTTGGGAATGTGCAACCTATTGGCGGCGTAAATGAAAAAATCGAAGGTTTCTTCGAGGTTTGTCAACGTCGTGGATTAACCGCTAGCCAAGGCGTGATTTTACCGAGCGCCAATGTGCGCCATCTCTGCCTGCACCCGTCAGTGGTTGAAGCAGTACAGAACGGGCAATTCCATCTGTGGGCCGTGGATTCCGTCACTGAAGCGTTACCACTTCTGACCGGCCTGCCTTATGCCGATGAACAACAAACCAGTTTGTTAGGTATAATTCAGGAAAGGATTGCCCAAATGAATCCACAGGATCGACGCCGACCTTGGCCATTACGCTGGCTCAACTGGTTTAACCAGGGCTGATCGGACTTGTTCAGCGTACAAGTGTACGCTAATCTGCGACCTTCAATAAAATAAGGCTTACTGAGAACATGGTAGATAAACGCGAATCCTATACAAAAGAAGACCTTGAGGCATCTGGCCGCGGCGAACTGTTTGGCGCCGGTGGACCACCATTGCCAGCAGGTAATATGTTAATGATGGACCGTATCGTGAAGATGACCGAAGACGGCGGTACTCATAACAAAGGTTATGTGGAAGCGGAACTGGATATCAATCCAGACCTATGGTTCTTCGGTTGCCACTTCATAGGCGATCCAGTGATGCCAGGTTGTCTCGGCCTCGATGCTATGTGGCAGCTAGTCGGCTTCTACCTCGGCTGGTTGGGTGGTGAAGGTAAAGGCCGTGCGCTGGGCGTAGGCGAAGTGAAATTTACCGGCCAGGTATTACCTGAAGCGAAGAAAGTAACGTACCGCATTAACTTCAAACGCGTCATTATGCGTAAACTGATTATGGGCGTCGCGGACGGCGAAGTATTGGTTGACGGTAAGGTGATTTATACCGCGACCGATCTGAAAGTTGGCTTGTTTAAAGACACTAACGCGTTCTAAACGTTTCTGCGCAGGGAGAGAGCATCTCAATCCCTGCGTAATCCAGTAAAGTGAAAACAGTGCCAGTCAAACGGCATTTTTTTGAACCATAGTTACTACTATAAATGTAGTGACTGACGTTTTGCTTCTCATTTTAGTTTTACTCGACTCGTGAGGTTACCGGCAGCTAATGCAACGAACCCATTTTGACGATATGCCCTGTCCGGTCGCCCGTTCCCTAGAGCGCGTTGGGGAGTGGTGGAGCATATTAATCCTCCGCGATGCTTTTCAGGGATTGTCGCGCTTTGACGAGTTTCAGAAAAGTTTACAGCTTTCGCCTACCATGCTAACTCGCCGACTGAAACATCTGGTCGCCAGTGGCATTCTAGACAAACATTTGTATCACGCCCGCCCCGCTCGCTATGAATATCGCCTGACTCAACGCGGAATCGATTTTTTTCCGGTATTGGTGGCAATGTTTGATTGGGGTAATAAGCATCTGGCTCCGGATGGGGCCGCAGTGATTCTGGTCGATTGCCACAGCGGTGAGCCGATTCAGCCCCAGTTGCTTGATCAACGGACCCAACGGCCTATCCTTTATCAGGATGTCACCATCGCCGCAGGCCCGGTAAGCAGTGATATCGTGAAGCGACGCCTTGCATTGATGCAAGAAAAGGCGTCTGCCCGTTCCATTGAATCCGAATAAGGAAATTGTATGAGTATGCGTCGCGTGGTGATTACCGGTATGGGCGTGATTTGCCCATTGGGAACAGGTCTCGAAATCGTCTGGCAGCGCTTGCTAGCCGGGCAATCAGGTATCCGCCGGTTGCCGGATGAGATCGTGGGAGAGCTGGCAACCAAAGTCGGTGGACAGGTTCCTACGCTGGCAGCAGATCCAGAAGGCGGTTTCGATCCCGACCGCGCCGTTTTACCGAAAGATCAAAAGAAAATGGACCGTTTTATCGAGTTTGCCATGGCTGCAGCCGATGAAGCCATTGCCCATTCAGGCTGGCAGGCAATCGCCGAAGATCAACAAGAGCGCACCGCGACCGTGATTGGTTCAGGTATTGGCGGATTCCCCGCGATTGCGCATGCGGTTCGCACCACCGACAGTCGCGGCCCCAAACGGCTGTCTCCTTTCACCATTCCGTCGTTTCTGGTCAATCTGGCCGCTGGCCACGTTTCCATTAAACACCATTTCAAAGGGCCAATCGGCGCGCCGGTTACCGCCTGTGCCGCAGGTGTTCAGGCCATTGGCGATGCGGTACGTATAATTCGCAACCACGAGGCCGACGTCGCACTGTGCGGCGGTGCCGAAGCGGCCATTGATAAGGTCAGCCTGGCCGGTTTTGCGGCGGCTCGCGCCCTTTCTCATGGTTTTAACGAACACCCGGAACAGGCATCACGGCCGTTCGATAGCGCTCGTGATGGTTTTGTAATGGGAGAAGGTGCTGGCCTGCTAGTGGTGGAAGAGTTAGAGCACGCTCTGGCTCGTGGCGCAACGCCGCTGGCGGAGATTGTGGGCTATGGTACCAGCGCTGATGCCTACCATATGACTTCCGGGGCGGAAGACGGTGACGGCGCTTACAGAGCGATGAAAATCGCATTACGGCAGGCGGGTGTGACTCCCGATCAGGTTCAGCACTTAAATGCTCATGCAACCTCAACGCCGGTAGGCGATCTGGGGGAAATCAACGCGATCAAGCACCTGTTTGGCACAAACAGTCAGCTAGCCGTCACCTCCACTAAATCAGCAACCGGCCACTTACTCGGAGGCGCGGGTGGCCTGGAAACGGTATTTACCGTACTGGCATTGCGAGACCAAATCGTTCCCGCCACCTTGAATCTGACCCATCCAGATCCTGCCAGTGCCGGATTGGATATTGTCAGCGACAAAGCTCGCCCTCACCAGATGACTTATGCGCTTTCTAACGGTTTTGGTTTTGGCGGGGTTAACGCCAGTATTTTGCTGAAACGTTGGCAGGGCTAGTTTTTTGTCGCGATAAGCAAGACTATGCTGAGTAGTCTTGTCTCTGAAATGAAAACCTCCGCCTAAAGCGGAGGTTATCCTCGAATCACAGGGAGCCGCTTAAGCGGTCACAGCCCTGTCAGCCATGGCTTGTCGCCACCCTCCTAGCCAATGAGACCGGGCGTCTAACGATTGGTAGGGACAAATTTCCCTTGAACGCCCTGAAATACCTGCCTGATATCCTCTTGATAATGCCCGTTCCAGACGATCTCTTTTCTGTCTCTTCATGCCTCTTATCCCTCATTTCTTGTCTGCTGGAAAGAAAACAGTGGCTGTTTTATGTACAACCACGATTAAGAAATAGTCCTTTTGACAGGGAAAATCAATGCGCAATATTCACGCCAATGTCACATTTGTGAGCTACGCCCGTTTAATTGACTAAGTGATTGATTTAAAGGGGAGAGATAACATTATGATTTTAAATAAAAAGCCCCTTGCCATGTCATCAGAATAATGAGAAGGAAAAGGGGCTTAGACTGAATTAGTACAAAATATTACTGAATACGTTGCAACTGAGTAGCGATGTTCTGAGCTTCCTGTTGCCAGCCTTGTGCCAACGTACGAATCAGCGCGTCATAGCCATCTTCGCTCTGCTTCACTTCCAGATCAAATGGCTGCTTAATCAGCTTGCCCTGATATTTCACCACCCAAACCCCTTTGACTATTGCCTTACCGTCAAAACGGCCATGGAAACCGGTCACCGTGACATTTAACACCGCCTGATCGCTGTCCAGTGGCTGAGCTGAAACCAGCCAGCCCGGCAATGCGCTGCTCAGGTTGGTAACCAGCGTTTGCTGTAATTGCTGATCCAACGGGCTGGCCCACAGATTGTTATTAGCAATGACATACTGCACATCATTCGTCTGATAAACCACGCCGGACGCGGCCAGATAATCCGCGACGCTGACATGTTCCAGCCACAGTTGCCGAGTCACACCTTGTGTGTCGCTGCTGACGGCAACCGGCGTACCTAACGCAGGTAACTGGTAGTAGGTTTTAGACGTGCTGCTGCTACAGGCGCTGAGTACCAGCGCCATAAATACCATCATCCATTTCATCATTTTTTGGCCTTCTTAGGCTGAGGGTCTTGGCTGCCGGCGGCTTCAAATACCAGCGCGTTACTCTTTTCATTCAGGGTACGCAGTACCGGTTGCAGTTCGCGTAATACCTGATCCAAACGTTGCATATCGCCGACCATTTTATTGTAGGCAGGTGAACCCGGCTGGAAGCCTTTCATGCTGCGATTCAGCTCGGTTAACGTTTTCTGAAGATCTTGCGGCAGATCTTTCATCGCCTGACTGGAGGTGATCTCGTTCAGCGACGCCAACGTTTTCTGGGTTTCACGCATGGTTCTCTGGCTTTCGGCCAGTGTCTGCGTGACTTCATGCAACATCGGCGTTAACGGCAGATTATTGATCTTATCCAGCGTCATCATGACTTTTTGCTGAATCTGCGCTAGCCCGCCGCTCACCGTTGGTATCAGAGAATAACCCGCTATGTCCTGCGGCCCTTTCCACGGTTTAGCATCCGGATAGAAGTCTAAATCGACGAACAAAGCGCCGGTCAACAAATTGCCAGACTTCAGTGATGCGCGTAAACCACGCTCTTTGGCGGTTTTTAGAATTTGCTCAAAGTTGGCATCCGGCCCCAGATCGTTACGGAAACGGCCCGGTTCGATGCGAATTAATACCGGAATACGGAAATCGTTATCCAGGCGCTGTTTCACGCCTTCGGCATAGAACGGCACATCGCCTACGGTACCGACGCGAATACCACGGAATTCAACCGGCGCGCCAGCCTGCAAACCGCGCACAGAGTCAGAGAAGAACAGCAGGAAATCATCATGTTCGGTAAACAAGGAATTCTGAATACTGCTGCGATTATCAAACAGTTTAAACTGAGTTTTATCCTGAGTAACAGGCTTACCTAAAGCGACCCCCTCCGGCACATCGAAACTGACGCCGCCGCTGAATAAGGTCGCCAGCGAGGCCATTTCCACCCGCATTCCCTGCGAGGATAAATCCACCGCCACGCCGCTATCTTTCCAGAAGCGGACGTTGGAAGTCACCAGACTGTCATAAGGTGCGCTGATAAATAGCTGATATTGCATTAAGCGAGACGTTGGGTCGAAAGAACCGGTTTCTACCGAACCCACGCGATAACCACGGAACAGCACCGGATCGCCGGCGTTCAATTGCCCTGCCTGATCGCTATCCAACACGATACGCAACCCCTTGGCATCCGGAGAAGCTAACGGCGGTGAATCAAGCAGATGGAACTCATCATGGCTTTTATCCGTGCGGCCCGGCTGTAGCTCGATATAGGCACCAGATAATAAAGTACCCAGACCTGACACGCCTTCCCGGCCAATTTGCGGCTTAACCACCCAAAACGCTGAATCGGTACGCAGTAACTTCTCCATGCCTGAATTCAAACGCGCTTTGATGATGACCTGATTGAGATCGTTACTCAAAGTCACCATTTCTACCGTGCCGACATCGACACTGCGACTTTTGATTTTGGTTTTACCCGCTTCGATGCCTTCGGCATTTTGCGTATATAAAGTCACCTCAGGCCCTTGATGGCTAAAGTGGTAAAACAATATCCACGCGCCGATCAGGGCGGTCACTATCGGAATGATCCACACCGGAGACCAGCGTTTGATTTTTTCTATCTCTGCCACACCATGGCTTGGGTTACTGTCCGTCACCTTGCGGCTCCTTCTTGGTTGTTTCACTCATCCGATCCCAGGTTAACCGAGGATCAAAGGTCAATGCTGCCAGCATGGTTAAAATCACCACCATTGCGAATAGTAATGCGCCTATAGCCGGATAAATACTCATGAGCTGGCCTATGCGGACTAACGCCGAAAGCACTGCAATAACAAAAACATCGATCATTGACCAGCGGCCAACAAACTCGACCACTTCGTAAATAAAATGCATCCGTTCGCTATCAGTTTTGCCCTTCCCTTTCGCGTCCCAGCACAACCAGCCGATGGCCAGCATTTTCAGCGAAGGCACCATAATACTGGCGATAAAGATCACCATTGCCACCGGATAGGAACCTTCTCCCCATAGCAAAATCACACCGGCCATAATGGTCGAAGTCATTTCATTACCGAGCGCTTCGGTGATCATGATTGGCATCAGATTTGCCGGAATATACAGCAGGATAGAGGTTATCAGCAGCGCCATCGTCCATTGCAGGCTATGGCGGCGACGGGCGTAGCCGCGGGTGTGGCAACGCGGACATTCTCGTTGATTGACCGGCAAAATCGCGGTGCAGCAAGAGCAAGAACGCACGCCCTGACGGATCCCCGTGCGGCCAAAGGTCAGCTCGCAGTTTATCGCCGGAGCCGGTTCGATATCCTGCCACAGCCAGCGGCGATCCACACATTGAAAAGCTCGCACCTGTAGCAGGCAAAACAGGCAGTAAGGCACAAAACTGCTGCCGATACCGATATCTCCGTAGGCCATCAGCTTAACGAAGCTAACCAAAACACCGGCAAGGAAAATTTCCACCATACACCAGGTTTTGAACATAAACAGCGCTTTGGCCATCACGGTTTTCAGGTGTTTCGGTAGGCGAGTACCTGAACAGAGTAGGATAATCGCCATCATGCAAAATGCGGGGATTAACTGCACCAGCACCATGAACAGCGTCGCCATGCTGGCGTAATTATCGTTCAGCATAACGCGAGGAATTTGAATCAGCGTAATTTCACTGGTAATCCCTGCCACCCGCATATTAACGAAGGGGAACAGGTTAGCAACCAATAGCATAAATAACGCACTGAGCGCATAGCCTATAGGCCGTTTACGCGGTTCTTCCCACCGCATACTCAGTGTTGTTTTACAGCGCGGGCAAACGGCTTTGGTGCCATAAGATAACTTCGGCAATGCCACCAGCATATCGCACTGCGGGCACAGCATCGCGTCATTACTTTCAACATGATGATGGCCGTGATCGTGATGGCTAACAGAACACAATAGAACTCTCCTTCACGGCAATATTTCAGCGCCAAAAAATACCGTTCTGCTACACAATTCGTTTTACGCATTGGCAACAGAACGGTATGGCAGCCGTTAAGTCAGTGGAGTGCAGCAATAGCCCTACGCTCCCCCGCTTTAATTAGCCGTTTTTCTGTGCTTCCAATTCTTCCCAACGTGCAAAAGCCACTTCCAACGTTTGTTCTGCGGCGGCCAGCGCTTTTAGCACCTGCTGGGTTTCCTCATGAGGACGGGAGAAGAAATTGGCATCGCTCACCTGAGCTTGTAATGCGCTAATTTCATCTTCCAGTTTCTCAAGCTGCTGCGGCAACTGATCCAGTTCACGCTGCAAGTTATAACTGAGTTTACCTGTCGAACGCTTAGCCGACGCTGTATTCTTTTCCGGGGCAGCGGCTTTAGGCGTTTCTACCTTCGGCGCAGCCTGGCGAATCGGCTTGGCTTCAGCGCGCTGTTTATGAGCATCGTAATAACCGCCCACAAAGCTGCTGATTTCGCCGTTGCCTTCGAAAATCCAGCACTCGGTCACAGAGTTATCGACGAACTGACGATCATGGCTGACTAACAATACGGTGCCCTGATAGCCATCCACCATCTCTTCAAGCAATTCCAACGTTTCGACGTCCAAGTCGTTGGTTGGCTCATCGAGAATCAACAGGTTGCTAGGTTTCAGGAATAGTTTAGCCAATAACAGGCGGTTACGCTCTCCACCGGACAAGGCTTTCACCGGCGTCATTGCCCGCTTTGGATGGAACAAGAAGTCCTGCAAATAGCCCAGAACGTGACGTGAACGGCCATTAACCATCACTTCCTGTTTACCTTCCGCCAGGTTATCCATCACGGTGCGCTCTGGATCCAATTCAGCGCGGTGCTGGTCGAAGTAAGCCACTTCCAGCTTGGTACCGCAGTGAACCTTACCGCTATCGGCCTGTAACTGGCCGAGCATCAGCTTCAGCAAAGTGGTTTTCCCACAGCCGTTCGGCCCAACCAGAGCGATTTTATCGCCGCGTTGTACCTGCGCGGTGAAGTTTTTCACCAACACTTTATCGCCAACCTGATAATTGACATTTTCCAGATCGAAGACAATCTTGCCCGAACGCACGGTTTCTTCCACCTGCATCTTGGCGGTGCCCATCACTTCACGACGCTCAGAACGCTCCTGGCGCAACGCTTTCAAGGCACGCACGCGGCCTTCGTTACGAGTACGGCGCGCTTTAATCCCCTGACGGATCCACACTTCTTCCTGAGCCAGTTTGCGATCGAATTCAGCATTTTGCAGTTCTTCAACCCGCAGCGCCTCTTCTTTGCTCGCCAGATACAGCTCGTAGTTACCCGGCCAGGACACCAGTTTACCGCGATCCAGATCCACAATACGGGTTGCCATCGCACGGATAAATGAACGGTCATGGGAAATAAAGATGATGCTACCCTGAAACTCTTTCAGGAAACCTTCCAGCCAGTAGATCGTTTCGATATCCAAGTGGTTGGTTGGCTCATCTAGCAACAATACTTTTGGCGAACTAACCAACGCTCGACCCAGCGCCGCTTTACGCAGCCAGCCGCCGGAAAGGGAGGACAGCTCGGCGTCAGCGTTCAGACCCAACTGTTCCAGCACTTCATGAATACGGCTATCTAACTGCCACAGGCCCTGATGATCAAGAATTTCCTGTAACGCCGCCAAACGATTCAGATTTTTCTCGCTTGGATCCAGCTCAACCTGATGCAAAGTGGCATGGTAGGCTTTCAAATGCTCCGCCTGCTCCTGCACCCCTTCCGCAACGAAGTCAAACACGGTGCCAGCCACATTACGCGGCGGATCCTGTTGCAGACGCGCCACGATCAGATCTTGTTCGTACACAATGCGCCCGTCGTCCAGTGCAATTTCCTTGCTCAGGATTTTCAACAGTGTGGATTTACCCGCGCCATTACGACCGACCAAACAGACGCGTTCGTTCGGTTCAATATGTAATTCGGTATTGTCTAACAAAGGTGCATCACTGAACGACAGCCAGGCACCTGACATGCTAATTAACGACATAGTTTCTACTTTTCCTCGTTGGCATGGGTTACCAGCCAACAGTTGTGGATCTGACGATTACGGGCAAAGTCTTCGGATTGCGTTTGAGCGGTGATTTCTTTTGCAACCAGCCCCAGGGCTTCAATCCCGGCCAAATCCATCTGGAAACCACGCTTATTGTTCGAGAACATAATGGTTCCCTTACGACGCAGTAACCGTTTAAGTTCTTTCATCAGCACCAGATGATCGCGCTGTACGTCAAACGTGGTCTCCATACGCTTGGAGTTTGAGAAGGTTGGCGGATCGATAAAAATCACGTCAAACTGCTCGTCGGTATTACTTAACCAAGACAGGCAATCTGCCTGAATCAATCGATGTTGCTGGCCGGTTAAACCGTTAACCCGCAGGTTTTTCTCCGCCCATTCCAGATAGGTACGGGACATATCGACCGTAGTCGTACTGCGCGCGCCACCTAAGCCGGCATGCACGCTGGCGGTACCGGTATAGGCAAACAGATTCAGGAAATCTTTACCTTGGCTCATTTTGCCCAGCATCTGGCGCGCCAGACGGTGATCGAGGAACAAACCGGTGTCCAGATAGTCAGTCAGGTTCACCCATAGCTTGGCGTTATACTCTTCCACCAGCAGGAACTCGCCTTTCTGCGCCAGTTTCTCGTACTGGCTTTTCCCTTTCTGACGTTCGCGGGTTTTCAATACCAATTGGTTAGACGGTAAATTCAGCACCGCCAGAGTGGCATTGATCACGTCGAACAGGCGCTGACGGGCTTTTTGCGGATCGACAGTTTTGGGCGGCGCATATTCCTGTACCACCACTTTACTGCCGTAGCGATCTACCGCCACGTTGTAATCCGGCAAATCTGCGTCATACAGACGGTAACATTCGATACCCTGCTGTTTCGCCCATTTATCCAGCTTTTTCACATTCTTGCGCAGACGGTTGGCATAATCTTCTGCCACCTGAACGCCGCTGGCGCCCTGCGGGTTAGCCGCCAGCTGATAGTTTTTCTGTACACAGTCCAGCGGGCCGTTTTTCGCTTTAAATTCACGCTCGGCACGCAATTGCAAGCAGCTCAACAGTTCTGGAGAGGCGCTGAACAGCGATAAACGCCAGCCGCCAAACGCCGTCTTCATGATACGGCCGAACATATTGTGCAAGGCGATCAGCGCTGGCTCACTTTCCAAACGCTCCCCGTACGGCGGGTTACTGATCACCGTCCCTACAGGACCTTCCGGCAGCGGGTTAACCAGTTTGCTGACGTCATTGGCATTCAGCGTAATCAATTCCGCTACACCGGCGCGGCGGGCGTTGGCACGCGCCATTTCAATAACCCGACGATCGATATCGGAGCCAAAGAAGCGGGACGTGGTTTCCTGTAGGCCACGGCGAGCACGCACCTGTGCTTCCGCCGTCAGTTCGCGCCACAACTCTTCGTTAAAACTATTCCAGGCAGTAAAGCCCCAATGGTGGCGATGCAGTCCCGGAGCACGATCCGAAGCCATCATCGCCGCTTCGATCAGCAAAGTGCCGGAACCACACATAGGGTCGACCATTGGCGTTCCTGCCTGCCAGCCAGAGCGCAGAATAATCGCTGCGGCCAAGTTTTCCTTTAACGGTGCCTGCCCGGTCAGATCGCGATAACCGCGCTGATGCAGGCCTTCGCCGCTCAAATCCAACGCCACGCTGGCGGTGTCACGTTGCAGGAACACATTCACCCGAATATCCGGCTGTTGCTTGGCAACCGTTGGGCGTTGATCGATCTTGCGAGTGAAGCTATCCACAATCGCATCTTTTACTTTCAATGCGCCGTACTGACTATTGCGGATTTCTTCATTCACGCCGCTAAAATGCACGGCAAAAGTTTTGTCCACGCCAAAGATCGACGGCCAGTCGATAGCTTGCACACCCAGATAAAGATCCAGATCGCTGTGAACCTTAAATTCATTCAGGGGCAGCAGAATGCGAGAAGCCAAACGACTCCACAGCAAACTTTGGTACATAAGCCGATCGTCACCCTGAAAATGTACCCCACCCTGCACTATTTTACAGTCGTGGGCACCCAGCGCTTCGAGTTCGCTTTTTAACAGTTCTTCCAGTCCACGCGCCGTGCTGGCAAACAAAGAGTTCATATCGCACTATCACCAAAAATAAAATTGTTGCGCATTATAGCTAATCCTGTCCGCTTGTCATAAAGTTGCTCCCTTCTAATTTCATACACGCATGGAGCACATGGTGATCACACTCTCTAAACTTTACATTCACCCGGTAAAATCCATGCGTGGATTACAGCTTTCCCATGCTCAGGTCGGCAGTAGCGGCCTGGCTTTTGACCGGGTATTCATGATCACCGAACCGGATGGCACTTTTATTACAGCTCGTAATAATCCGAAGATGGTGACTTTTACTCCGGCGCTGCTGGTTGACGGTTTATTTCTTACCGCGCCAGACGGCGAAAGCGCCAGTATCCGCTTTAATGATTTTTCCCCCACTGCGGCACCCACCGAAGTATGGGGAAATCATTTTACCGCTCTGATTGCCCCTGCGGAAATAAATGACTGGCTCAGCGGCTATTTCCAACGCGAAGTTCAATTACGCTGGCTTGGGCCGGAACTGACTCGTCGGGTGAAACGCCAGCCAGAAATTCCGCTTTCCTTCGCCGATGGCTATCCCTATTTGCTGATTAATGAAGCCTCTTTTGCCGAATTACAGCAACGATGCCCCGGCAGCATTAAGATTGAACAGTTTCGGCCGAATTTAGTCGTCACCGGCGCCAGCGCTTTTGCGGAAGATAGCTGGCAGGTGATTCGCGTCGGCGATGTGATTTTCGATCTGGTGAAACCATGCAGCCGCTGTATTTTGACCACCGTCAGCGTTGAGCGTGGAAAAAAGCATCCTACCGCCGAACCTTTAACTACACTACAGAAATTCCGAACTGCAGATAATGGCGATGTGGATTTTGGTCAGAATATGATTGCACGTAATAGCGGCATTATTCGCGTCGGCGATAATATTGAAGTTCTGGCGACCAAACCGCCCCGCCCTTATGGCGCTGGCGTCGTGGCGGAGGCTTTACCGATGGTGCAGGATAGTACTCGCGCCGTCACTATTGAATATAACGGTATTCGTTTTACTGGTAATAATCAGCAGGTATTACTGGAGCAACTGGAACAGCAAAGTATTCGCATTCCTTATTCATGTCGGGCTGGAATATGCGGTAGCTGCAAAGTGACATTGTTGCAGGGTGAAGTGGCACCGTTAAAACAAAGTGCTATTGCAGAAAATGGCGTTATTCTGGCGTGCAGCTGTGTGCCAAAAGGTGATATCTCACTGACGGGGAAATAGCCTCGAAAGAACAAACCGAAATTGGGCGGATGGCATTAATCTTATCAAGCAGTCATTATCAATCAGACCGCCCGGTCAAACGCCTGAATATCGGTATTTTCTACCACTAATGGTAATAAACGATCGTTCATAATTTTAATCGCATCGCCTAGTATCAAGGTTCTGCCCGCCAGCTGTAATTGAGGCTGAGCCAATAAACATAAGCTAGCGGAATCACCGGACTCAACCACTAATACTCTAACCTCTTCCCCGGTTTCCATCAGTTTCACTAACGCCAGGCTGCCATTTTCTGGCGTTAAAACTTTTGCCTGTTGCACAAAATACCAACTTTTCGGCATTAAAGGTTTCAGGAAACGGAATGCCACCAGCGCATTTAATACCAGTTCGGCACGATGTTCGTGGCTCAATTTAATTTGGCGACATTGATCTTCGAATTCAAAATAAAGAGCAGCATCGTCCACACAAAATGCGGATTCACTAAATGCATCTGGCGTTAACATTTTAGCAGGGAAGCGAGAACGAAATATCATACCATTGGCTAAATCCAGCATCAGCCGATCGTGTTCAGCATCAAAATACCAACGCCATTTATCGTCGGGTTTAATCCGCATATTTTATTCCTTCCCATCCCACTGCCAACATTTACCGCTCAATAATTGAGTTGTCCGGTTATCTAATCAAACTCAATTCATTTACATTTATCGATGTTTATTTAAACTAACGGATAAAATATAGACGAGCTGGGGGAATAAATAAACCCCCAGACGAAAATCAAGAGAAATAATTAGATATGAGTAACAATATCTTTAATCAAACCCGGCCCACGGAAGATAAAGCCGGAATAAATTTGGACCAGTGAAGCCCCTGCTGCCATTTTTTCTCTGGCTGCCATCAGAGAATCAATTCCGCCCACGCCAATAATAGGCAAACGTCCCTGCAATTCCTGCGACAAACGGCGAATCACTTCGGTGCTGCGAGATTGCAATGGGCGGCCACTTAATCCACCACTTTGTTCACAATAATTTAAACCTTGGATCAAAGAACGATCTAAAGTGGTATTAGTAGCAATAACGCCATCTATATTATGTTTTACCAGACTATCCGCAACCTGGATCAATTCTTCTTCAGTAAGATCCGGAGCGATCTTAACGGCGACTGGCACATATTTATGATGACGCTGATGCAGTTCCGCCTGCTTATTTTTAACGGCCGCCAGCAGATCGTCCAGCGCTTCCCCATACTGTAATGAACGTAGCCCTGGAGTATTTGGTGACGAAATATTAATCGCAATATAACCGGCGTACGGATAAACTTTATCCATGCAGATCAGATAATCATCTTTACCATTCTCTACCGGCGTACCTTTATTCTTACCGATATTAATCCCAAGAATTCCGCCAAAATGTGATTTTTTAACGTTATCGACCAGATTATCCACACCAAGGTTATTAAAGCCCATCCTATTGATCAGGCCTTCAGCTTCAAGGACGCGGAATAAGCGCGGTTTATCATTTCCCGGCTGCGGCAGCGGCGTTACCGTCCCCACTTCAATAAAGCCAAATCCCATTGCGCCCAAGGCATCAATGCAATCACCGTTTTTATCCAGACCCGCCGCTAAACCTACTGGGTTTTTAAATGACAGTCCCATACAGCTCACTGGCTTCGTCGGCACCGATTGACGCACTAAAAACTCCAGCGGCGTACCCGTAATACGTTTTAATTGACGGAAAGTGAGTTCATGAGCGCGCTCTGGATTGAACTGGAACAGTGCCTTTTTAACGATCGGATAAAACATGTGATCTCCTATGCTCCCGGTGACAAGCAAGTGACTGAGGAAAATGGAATGAAAACGCGAGTTCTTCAGCCTATTCTTCTATCGATAACGTTTTCTATCGGCAACGTTCGCCAGCGGCAAGCGGGACGAACTCTCCACCGAGTGGATAAACGCACGAATGGTAAATATATCCTTTCACAAAGTAAACGTTTGCTAAGTAAAGCCCTGAAAAGAATGCTACCGGAGGCTTATTTTGATCATCACTTGTTAATGTCGGGTGTATTTATTGGTCAGGAATGAGTAAAACCAACCGCGCCAAGGGTTCCTTTCATGCCTAAAAACAATGTCTCTCTTCAGGGTAATGTCGATTCAATGCCACCTAAGCTGACGATTTAGAGGTAATCATGCTAGCGAAGCTGGTGATAGATTAGATTCGCCAAGCTGTTACCTATAGCGGAAATACTGCTGAATAAAAGAATATGAAAAACAGTATAAGTAGAAAATAATCCATTACAGATAAAGTGAGTCTTTTTTTTCTTTCATTGTTCTGTTAGGAATTGCTCTATTAGGTTTATGGATGATTCTCTATGTTTTAAATAAAGAAATATTCCCGTATCTGTCACACCCCGTTTTCGCGTCGTTATATCGCCTTGCCAACTATATGGTTGCGGATTCACTTATATGTATTATGATAATATCTGCATATATATTGATTACAGGAAAGAGTAACGTCATAGAATTTAAAACATATGCTTTTATTGGCCTACATGACGATATTTTTTCTTGCACTCGTGACTATTTTTCATTTTCACCTCACCACAACTTTGTCTACTCAAGGGTATGGGACATATTGGAAATCGAGACCAAACAGGCCAATGATATTTGTCAAAAACGCTAAAGACTTAACAGAATGGGTACACTGACCTTGAGAAAACCTGGCATTTCTCGGCATTGGCGTTTATGCATTTTCCTATTGAGAAAATACGTTATAAATCAGTGGTTTTTATTTTACCATAAGCCATGACCTGATATGCCAGCCGCATGATATTCGCAAATAATATCTTAATATTGAACGGATGTAAGCTCTTCTGGCTGCGATGCCCATGACTCAAGCTATTCGGATAATTAACGTTTAGGCCTGTCAGTATCGCATCCCTCCACTCTATGCTAGCCTACTTTTCTTGAGCGCCGTTTGGCGATGTGCGCTAGAAATCAAACTTAAGATGAAATAATTCATTTTATGCTATGCGAAAACTAGTAAACAAATATATCATTTTCATGACCAATTTGGTTGCTTATGTTCTATGGAGTCTTGCGTCAAACAACCTGAAGATATTAACCCCTGCGCAGTTCCATTTATCGTCAAGAAAATATTATTTGCCATATTTAAGTCTATTATGAAGGTTAATTCAATTCCATTATTTAAAAATATGGCCACTATTCCGCATCAGAATAACAGAAACTTAAACACGTTTCGGCATTTCAAATGAGTAGTAATATATTATATCTTTAAATTAAATTGAGCACAGGCAAGAAAAACAAGATCAACTCAGCGCTGTAAATAAAAACGGTGTATGAAATAAGTAGGTAGTATCACTGTAGAATCGGCAAAATTCATCATCAGGTTCAAGAAATAAACATCCTTGCTTTGACGGGAGTTTAACTCCCGTCAATCGCTGATTATCGCATTACGCTGCCAGCGCCTTGGTGATTTTTTCGAATAAATCGCCAGACAGATTTTCCAGTCCTTTGAGCTGTTCCAACGCCTGACGCATCTTGGCCTGACGTTCGGCGTCATAACGTTTTAATCGAATTAATGGCTCGATTAAACGTGAGGCGACTTGAGGGTTACGAGTGTTCAGATCGCTTAAGATCTCAACCAGGAACTGATAACCGCTGCCGTCTTTAGCGTGGAATGCCGCCGGATTAGCTGAAGCAAACGCCCCGATCAGCGCGCGGGTGCGGTTCGGGTTGCTCAGGCTAAAGGACGGATGCTTCAGCAACGCGCGAACCCGTTCCAGAACGTCATCGGCTGGGCTGGATGCCTGCAAGGCAAACCATTTATCCATCACCAAACCATCGTGATTCCAGTGTACATCGAAGGCTTCCAACAGCTCATCACGGCACGGCAACTGCGCCGCAACCGCCGCAGACAGCGCTGCCAGCGAATCAGTCATATTATCAGCCTGATGATATTGGGCAGAAACCAGCTTGTTAGCAAACTCGGCGTCAGCAAACGCTAAATAAGCCAGACAGGTATTTTTCAACGCACGTTTAGCAATATCTGCATGCTCAACCCGATATTCCGGCGTCTGATTAGCCAGATATACTGCCAATAGTTCGTCGGCTAATTCTTGCGCCAGACAACGAGTAATCGCTTCGTGAACCGCCCCGATCGCTTCTGGGTCAATAGTCGTCAACAACTCGGCAATTTCGTTCTCTGAAGGCAAAGTCAGAATTTGCGCAGCTAACGCCGGATCCAGCTGCTCATCCAACAATACCGCGCGGAAGGCATCTGCCACATGTAGAGGCAAGGAAAGCGGTTGTTTTTGCTGATATTTCGCTACGTTCAGCTTGAAATAGGTCGCTAGCAAGGTCTGCGCCGCATCCCAACGAGAAAACTCATTGCGCGCACGCTGCATCAGGAAAGTTAACTGTTGATCGCTATACGGATAATCCAGTTTCACTGGCGCAGAGAACTCCCGCAGCAGCGAAGGCGTTGGCTTGCAAGGCACTTGATCAAAGGTAAAGGTTTCTTCGGATTTGGTCACATTCAGCACATGATGAACCGGCAAACCGTTTCGCTGAAGTGGAATGACTTCGCCTTTGCTATCGTAAAGCTCAATATCGAACGGAATATGTAGAGGTAACTTCTCGGCCTGATCGGCAGTCGGCAAGGTTTTCTGACTAATATGCAGGTGATATTGATGTTTTTCCGCATCATAGTCATCGCGTACCGTTACTAACGGCGTACCGGATTGGCTATACCAGCGACGGAATAGCGAAAGATCGACATTGGACGCATCCTCCATCGCCTGCACAAAATCATCACAGGTGGCAGCACTGCCGTCATGGCGCTCGAAATACAGCTGCATTCCGGCCTGGAACTGAGCTTCGCCTAATAATGTATGCATCATGCGGATCACTTCCGATCCTTTCTCATACACCGTCAGAGTATAGAAGTTATTCATCTCGATAACTTTATCCGGACGAATAGCATGAGCCATTGGGCTGGCGTCTTCCGCAAACTGCGCGGCTCGCATCACACGAACATTATCAATACGGTTTACTGGACGAGAACCCAAATCGGAGCTGAATTCCTGATCGCGGAAAACCGTCAGCCCTTCTTTCAAGCTGAGCTGGAACCAGTCGCGACAAGTCACGCGGTTGCCGGTCCAGTTATGGAAATATTCGTGGCCAATAACCGCTTCGATATTAAGATAATCTTTATCAGTAGCCGTTTCTGCTTTAGCCAGAACGTATTTGGAGTTGAAGACATTTAGCCCTTTATTCTCCATCGCGCCCATATTGAAGAAATCAACGGCAACGATCATATAAATATCGAGATCGTATTCCAGACCGAAACGAGTTTCGTCCCATTTCATGGAATTTTTCAGGGAAATCATAGCCCAATCGGCGCGATCCAAATTGCCGCGATCGACGAACAATTCTAACGCCACTTCCCGACCTGAACGGGTAATAAAGGTGTCTCTTAATACATCAAAATCACCTGCCACCAGAGCAAACAAATAGCTTGGTTTCGGGAACGGATCTTCCCATTTAACCCAATGACGGCCATCAGCCAATTCGCCCTGTTCCAGACGATTGCCATTGGATAACAGATAAGGATAGCGAGCTTTATCTGCCACAATAGTCGTGGTAAAACGCGCTAATACATCTGGACGATCCAGATAATAAGTAATATGGCGGAAACCTTCGGCTTCACATTGAGTGCACAGCGCTTCGCCGGAAAGATAAAGCCCTTCAAGAGCCGTATTGGTCGCCGGGTGAATGTCATTAACGATGGTTAAAGTAAACTGCTCCGGTAATTCTTCGATAACCAGAGTTTTGTCCTGTAGACGGTAGTGAGGCCACGGCTGACCATCTACACTGACGCTTAATAACGTCAGGTCTTCGCCATTCAAGATCAGTGGGGCACCTGCGGTTCCCTGACGTTTTACTTTACTGACTGCCGTTACCGTCGTTTTCTGCGCGTCCAACTCGAAATTTAAATCAATATCGGTAATGGTGTAATCCGGCGCACGATAATCGTGACGGTATTTGGCTTGCGGCTGTTGTGTCATAAAAACCCTTTTGACGTCATCAGTGAATATGATTACCCGGTCTGGTGTTTTTGTACTCAGATGGCGGAATCTCTGTACTACAGAGACTTTCCATCCAGACTCAGAGTGAATTTAAATGTATCACAGCTGTAAAAAAAACCCAGTTGAGAACCTGAAGGATTTCTATGAACAACAGGTATCGCAGGGATAACTACGATGACCCCAATTGGTCAAGGTGATAGCCGTCAGGTAATTGAAAACCAAATACTCTGTTTATTTTATTGTCTGGCTATTACTCAGCATAACACTCGTTGCCGTTGGTGTTTTTTGTTGCGGAATATGTGTCGGCTCCAAGGTATGTGGACAAAATGAACTAGAATAGAAATAGAGTGTAAAAATACGACTGACAGTATCAGAAATATCTCTCGTTAAGTTTAATCTCAGAGTGGTATCATTCACGCAATAGCTCATCACCAACAAGCTGATTCGAATGGATATGACGGAGTAAGTGGTGTAATGCACAACGAAGGCTGATCGGGAACAATACGGCTATGAGAGTAAAATATCTTATTTATTTTTTCACACTTTCATTAATGCTATTTTTCTCTGTATTCGTTTACACCAACATATCTCGCAATAGCGCCATCGCAGAAAACAATAAATTAAACCTGTATAAAATTGAGCGATTACAAGAATTTACCGAGGCATTTCAGGCCGTATTGCACATGCATCGCTTAAAAAAAATCAGTTTAATCAAAACCGATATAAACCAGGAAGAAATCAATCAGGCAGTAATAACTGCCACTAAGAAAATAGCGATATTTAAAAAAAATGCCAATTCAATTATGGTTGAAAAACTGGGAGCCACTTATAAATACCTGGTAATTTCTTCGGTTCAACTGATGGATAAATTAATAGCCAATGATTTGCGTGCAAGTTCAGGAATGCCTTTGGTCAATAGTTATCTCTATGACCTGAATAATGCATTTTATATCTCTGAGGTCAAACAGAAATACTCGCTTTATACTATCGACAACCGTCTGATAAAATCTGAATCATATATCTTCCTAGAAGCCATCAGAATAAATAGCCGTTTGGTTATGACCCTTACCGATTTAGTCGATCAGATCGTTGATATCAATTTAGCCAAAGTTCAGCGACCAGAGCCCTATCTTAAAGCGATCCAACTTACCGGCGTGCTCTACTCGCTGCAACCTCGTTTCGGTTTTATCGAAAAAACATACAGACTCAATCAGATGAGTCACGTAGTCAACGATTTACAAGGCAAGATATCGCTGCAAAACAGCGAAAAAATCGCCAATGATTTATATCTCTCTATGACCAAAAACGAAAAGTACAATGTCAGAGATATTTATGAGTATGTAAATTATATTGACTCAATTTCCCAAAGATTTAATAGCCAAGTATTTGAAAAAGAAATAAAATCACTCAAAAGTAACATCCTAAAAAGTAACATAAGAGTAGAGAGTACCCTTTCCATCGGAATGCTATTAGCTCTATTTATTATCGTCCCATGCCTGATATTTTGCGTTAATATCAATAAATGGTTATCTGAAACTACAACGAATATCAAAAAGCTCTCTCAGGGAAATATGAATATTGAGAATCAGGGGGTTTATCTGAGTCAGGATCTTATTGCTATTACCGACGCAATTAAAGATCTGCGCCGTTATCAGTTAGATAAAGTCCTTCTTGAATCTGAAAAACAAAACCTGATTGGTGAGCTGGAAAAAGCGTCCTTTATTGATCCGCTGACCAATATTTATAATCGTCGAAAACTGTTTAACCTGTGTGAAGCCATGCCTGCCGCTAGTTATCCGATGGCTTTCGCTTTGATCGATATCGATAACTTCAAGTCACTTAATGACACCTACGGCCATGATGTAGGTGATAAGGTGCTGATTGAATTCAGTAAGCTCCTGATATCCCATTTCCGCTCCACCGATATCTTTTCACGCTACGGCGGAGAAGAGTTCGCCATTGTATTAAGTAACTGTACGCCGGAGGACGCAATTCGAATCATGAATAACCTACGGTTAAAAGTGAAACAACTGACGCTGAAATTAGAAGATGGCACCACGGTTATGTTCCGTATCAGCTGCGGCATTGCCATGCTAAACAACTACTCAGAAATGAAAAGGGCTATTAAGCAAGCGGATGAAGCCTTGTATTATTGCAAAGGCAATGGCAAAGATCGGGTCAGTTTTTATACCGCAAACGGTTTTATTTAGCCTAATAACAGAACAACCACGCCGTTTTTATTGTGGTTTTCCCACACAATTAATTCCTTATAAAAATAACTGTAATAAAATTTATCTGAATAGCGCAGTTTCTGACGATAAATCAACCAGGTATTTTGTTTCTGTTAAGAATAAAAAATGACAAATAATAACCCTACATTTCGGGTGACCAATAAATAACCCCTGCATCTAAGTCACGAAAATATTTAGCTTATTTTATTTTCCATAGACTAAAAGGCCGACGAGTAAAGTTGATGGCACGTTTAACTCTAGATCTTGTTACGCCATTTATGGTGTTATGAGGGTTCAATCACAGGATAATACCGGTATACTCCTGCAACTTTATTGATTATGCCGAATCTGGAAAATGCTCCTACGAGGATGCTGTAACGCGCCATGACTCAAGACGCCTCTCCGATTTTGACTTCATTGCTTGATACGGATGCTTACAAGCTTCATATGCAACAAGCAGTGTTTCATCGTTATCGCCATATTACCGTTGCTGCGGAATTCCGCTGCCGCGGTGACGAATTGCTGGGCGACTATGTGGATGAAATTCGTCGTCAGATCGCTCTTATGAGTGAACTGGCGTTAACCAAGGACGAATTCGCCTATCTGTCCGGCCTCCCCTTCTTCAAATCCGATTATCTGAATTGGTTACGAGATTTTCGGTTCAACCCGCAGCAGGTCACCGTATCCGCCCGCGAGGGGAAACTGGATATTCGAATTTCCGGTCTGTGGTGTGAAGTTATTATGTGGGAAGTACCATTGCTGGCGGTTATCAGCGAAGTGGTGCATCGCCACCGCTCGCCGCAGATCGTCCCGCAGATGGCTATCGAGAAACTCCGCGCCAAGCTGTTACAATTCAATCAATTAAGCGGTGATGTGGATATCTCCCGTTTCAAATTGATGGATTTCGGCACCCGTCGCCGTTTCTCCGGTGAAGTGCAGCAGGCGGTTGTCAGCACCTTACAAGCAGAGTTTCCTTATTTGGTTGGCACCAGCAATTACGATCTGGCTCGCCGATTATCTCTGACGCCGGTGGGCACTCAAGCACACGAATGGTTCCAGGCTCATCAGCAAATCAGCCCCGAGCTGGCGAGCAGTCAGCGCGTTGCCTTACAAGCCTGGCTGGATGAATATCCGGATCAACTGGGGATTGCTCTAACCGATTGCATTACCATGGATGCTTTCCTGCGCGATTTCGATCTGCCTTTTGCCACTCGCTATCAGGGTTTACGCCATGACTCAGGGGATCCGGTAGAATGGGGTGAAAAAGCCATTGCTCACTTTATCAAGCTGGGAATTGACCCAATGAGCAAAACGCTGGTGTTTTCCGATAATCTTGATCTGGAGAAGGCGCTGTATTTATATCGCCATTTCTATCAGCGGATCAATCTGGTCTTTGGTATTGGCACCCGCCTGACCTGTGATATTCCGGGTGTCAAACCGCTAAATATCGTGATTAAGCTGGTGGAATGCAATGGAAAGCCCGTGGCCAAATTGTCAGACAGCCCTGGAAAAACCATTTGCCAGGATCCAGCCTTCGTTGATGAACTGCGTGAAGCCTTTGATTTGCCTTTAGTACAAAAGGCTAGCTAACCGCAGGGTGCCGGGTGAGTCTCCCTCATCCGGCCTATTTCACTCTCCCTCCTTTATATAGCATCAGATACAGAGCCACGATCTTCGCCATCCGCCGATTTATTTATCTTAACCGCAGAAATCTTGCACTAATCCGATGATTTCCTCTTGTGTCCTGCACTGCCGCAAGTAACATAGCAACATCCCCATATTTTGGGTTTTAATTTATTTCTGAACCAAAACTTATAAAGAGAGAAATCTATGAGCGTAGTGCCTGTAGTCGACGTACTGCAAGGCCGTGCTGCGGTTGACAGTGAAGTCACCGTACGCGGTTGGGTGCGTACCCGGAGAGATTCTAAAGCTGGCATCTCCTTCGTCGCCGTTTATGACGGTTCCTGCTTTGATCCGTTACAGGCCGTCGTTAATAATACTCTGCCGAATTATCAGGACGAAGTGCTGCATCTGACCACCGGTTGCTCGGTTGAAGTGACCGGCACCGTCGTTGCCTCTCCGGGTGAAGGCCAGAGTTTCGAAATTCAGGCGACCAGCGTGAAGGTTGTCGGCTGGGTGGACGATCCGGATACCTATCCGATGGCGGCCAAGCGCCACAGCATCGAATACCTGCGCGAAGTCGCTCACTTACGCCCACGTACCAACCTGATTGGTGCCGTTGCGCGCGTTCGCCACACTTTGGCGCAGGCGATTCACCGTTTCTTCCATGAAAACGGTTATTTCTGGGTTTCTACTCCGCTGATTACCGCATCCGATACCGAAGGCGCAGGCGAAATGTTCCGCGTATCGACTTTGGATCTGGAAAACCTGCCGCGTACTGACGAAGGCAAAATCGATTTCAGCGAAGATTTCTTCGGTAAAGAAGCCTTCCTGACCGTATCGGGTCAGCTAAACGGTGAAACCTACGCCTGTGCGTTATCCAAGGTTTACACCTTCGGCCCGACTTTCCGCGCGGAAAACTCCAACACCAGCCGCCACCTGGCTGAATTCTGGATGATTGAGCCGGAAGTCGCTTTCGCCTCTTTAGATGATGTTGCAGCTCTGGCTGAAAAAATGCTTAAGTACGTCTTCCAGGCCGTTCTGGACGAGCGAGCTGACGATTTGGCCTTCTTTGCTCAACGTGTAGATAAAGATGCGATCGATCGTCTGCAACGTTTCGTAAGCTCCGACTTTGCGCAGGTAGATTACACCGACGCAATTGAAATCCTGCTCGCATCTGGCCAGACCTTTGAAAACGAAGTGTCGTGGGGTATCGATCTGTCATCCGAGCACGAACGCTATCTGGCTGAGAAACACTTCAAAGCGCCGGTAGTGGTTAAAAACTACCCGAAAGACATCAAAGCTTTCTATATGCGTATGAACGAAGATGGTAAAACCGTAGCCGCGATGGACGTATTAGCGCCGGGTATTGGGGAAATCATCGGGGGTTCACAGCGTGAAGAACGTCTGGATGTTCTGGACCAACGTTTGCAAGAAATGGGCCTGAATAAAGAAGATTACTGGTGGTATCGTGATCTTCGTCGCTACGGCACCGTGCCACATTCTGGTTTTGGTCTTGGATTTGAGCGTTTGATCGCCTATGTGACCGGCGTACAAAACGTCCGTGACGTGATCCCGTTCCCACGTACCCCCAGAAACGCCAGCTTCTAAATTAATCATTTCCAATTGATTTCTGTTAGTTGTCTAAAAAAAAGCCAGCTTATGCTGGCTTTTGTCATTTTTTAAAGTTTGATATTAGTCACAAAGTTCCCTTTATTTTACATTTAGTAACACTTTGTCTTTTAATGAAACAGTTTCTGTCAATTAGTAGCATTTTCGGTGTGGATTAACCGGTCTGTGAATGGAACACTGCGTCTCAGACACAGACGACACCAAACTCTCAACAATAGTTCCAAAAAAATTATTGGCGGCAGTGGCAGGTGTCCGAATAACACCAATGAGGGTAATAATAATGATGAAGCGCAATATTCTTGCAGTAGTAATCCCTGCTCTGTTGGCTGCTGGTGCAGCAAATGCGGCAGAAATCTACAATAAAGACGGCAATAAACTGGACCTGTACGGTAAAGTTGATGCCCGCCATCAGTTCTCCGATAACGCAGGCCAAGACGGCGACGAAACTTACGTTCGTTTCGGCTTCAAAGGCGAAACCCAAATTACTGACCAACTGACCGGTTACGGCCAGTGGGAATACAACGTTCAGGCTAACCACGCTGAATCTCAGGGCGACAAAGGCAACAAAACCCGTCTGGGCTTTGCTGGTCTGAAATTTGCTGACTACGGTTCATTCGACTACGGCCGTAACTACGGCGTAATCTATGACGTCAACGCATGGACCGATATGCTGCCAGTATTCGGCGGCGACGGTCTGTCTGCATCTGACAACTTTATGACTGGCCGTTCTACCGGTCTGGCAACTTACCGTAACACCAACTTCTTCGGCCTGGTTGATGGTCTGAACTTTGCCCTGCAATACCAAGGCAAAAACGAAGAAAGTCGTGACAACATTAAAGATGAAAACGGTGACGGTTTCGGTATCGCTTCTACTTATGATATCGGTTATGGCGTGACCTTCGGTGCAGGTTTCTCTTCTTCTAACCGTACTGATACCCAGAAACATTTCACCACTGCCGGCGGCGACAAAGCGCAGGTATGGAACGTAGGTGCTAAATACGACGCAAACAACGTATACCTGGCTGTAATGTATGCTGAAGCGCTGAACACCACACCATACGGCAACAAAAGTGATACCATCGCTAACAAAAATCGTGACATCGAAATCACTGCGCAATACCAGTTCGATTTCGGCCTGCGTCCTTCCCTGGGTTACGTCCAGTCTAGAGGTATAGAACTGAACAACTCAACTGCTGCTGGTGGCGCAGATGCAGGCGCAGCAATTGGTGATCAAAACCTGGTGAAATATGTTTCTGTTGGTACTTACTACTACTTCAACAAAAACATGTCTACCTACGTTGATTACAAAATCAACCTGCTGGACAAAAATGACTTCACCGAGCGTAACGGCATCAACACTGATGACGTAGTGGGTGTTGGCTTGGTTTACCAGTTCTAAGTTGTCCGACTTAATGCCAACTCGGTTGGTGTAAGTAAAAAAGGCAGGGCTTCGGCTCTGCCTTTTGATTTCTGTATTTTACTTTTAAACCCTGACTCACATTGTGCATAATCTGCTACTTCCTGAGTAATTCTGACGATTTTTCACCCGTAATCACCCCGCCTCACAAGATTGATCTCTTTTTCTCGCAAACGGTTGGCAAAGCCCTGAACTGGCGCTACCCTGATGATTCTGTCCGCTTAACTCTAAGCCATGGAAGCATCTGACATGTTTGAAAAAATCACTGCTGCACCTGCCGATCCTATTCTGGGTCTGACCGATATTTTCCGCGCCGATGACCGCCCAAATAAAATCAATCTGGGTATTGGTGTTTATAAAGATGAAACCGGTAAAACGCCGGTGCTGACCAGCGTGAAAAAAGCTGAACAGTATTTGCTGGAAAACGAAACAACAAAAAACTATCTGGGTATAGACGGCCTGCCGGTCTTCGCCAGCTGCACTCAGGCATTGCTGTTCGGTAAACAAAGCCCAATCGTAACGGAAAAACGTGCGCGCACTGCGCAGACTCCGGGCGGCACTGGCGCATTGCGTATCGCAGCCGACTTTATTGCTCACCAAACTTCAGCTAAACGCGTTTGGGTCAGTAACCCAAGCTGGCCAAACCATAAGAATGTATTCTCCGCTGCCGGTCTGGAAGTGGTTGAATATAATTATTATGACGCAGCCAACCACGCGCTGGACTTTGATGGCCTGCTGAAAAGCCTGTCAGAAGCCCAAGCCGGTGACATAGTGCTGTTTCACGGCTGCTGCCATAACCCGACCGGTATCGATCCAACCGACGAACAGTGGGCTAAACTTGCCGAACTGTCTGTGGCTAAAGGCTGGCTGCCGCTGTTCGACTTCGCCTATCAGGGTTTTGCTCGTGGTCTGGAAGAAGACGCTCAGGGCCTGCGTATTTTCGCCGCTAGCCATAAAGAACTGATCGTTTGCAGCTCTTACTCTAAAAACTTTGGCCTGTACAACGAACGCGTCGGCGCCTGCACCATCGTTGCGGCAGACAGCGATATCGCGGAGAAATCCTTCAGCCAGGTCAAAGCGGTTATCCGCGCTAACTACTCTAACCCACCGGCTCACGGCGCCTCAGTCGTTGCTACCATTCTGAGTAATGACGCGCTGCGTGCTATCTGGGAACAAGAGCTGACCGATATGCGTCAACGTATCCATCGGATGCGCCAACTGTTTGTTAATACCCTGCAAGAGAAAGGGGCAAAACAGGACTTCAGTTTCATCATTAACCAGAACGGCATGTTCTCGTTCAGTGGTTTGACCAAAGAACAGGTGCTGCGTCTGCGTAATGAGTTTGGCGTGTATGCGGTGAATTCAGGTCGCGTTAACGTAGCTGGCATGACACCAGACAACATGGCTCCACTGTGTGAAGCCATCGTCGCGGTACTCTGATTCAATTTTCAGTGGATTGTGGTTAAAGGGTGCCTTAGGCACCCTTTTTAGGTTTTAGCTCCGACGCCGCTTCTTCGAAGGTCGCCTGATTGATATTTTTTTCGATAAACTCAGCCATAGGCATTGGCCGGCCAAATAGATAACCCTGTAGATAGTCAACATTACACGCTTGCAGATAACGCGCCTGCGTTTCGTTTTCCACCCCTTCCGCTATCGTCATCAACCCCATTTTCGTTGCCAGATCGATGACATTCTCCACGATGATGCTGGATAACGCATCAGAACCGATCATTCCAACGAAGCTCTGGTCAATTTTCAGGAAGTCTACTTTGAATTTTTGCAGATACACCAGACTAGAGTGGCCGGTACCAAAGTCATCTATGGCAATAAATACGCCTAAGGCATGCAGTTCAGCGAACAAACGATCGGTAATTTCATCGGCAACAATCAATTTCCGCTCGGTCAGTTCCAGCGTAATATTGATAGGCTTTTCTGCAAAGGCGGCAATAAATGCGCGGCAGTCATCTACCAGACTTAAATCACGACAATGGTCGGCACTGATATTGAAACCAAAATGGAAATCATCCGGTAGCTGGCTGGCATAAGGAGCAAACATACTGCTGACCTGCTGCATAATAGAGCGTGTCATCGGCACAATTAATCCGCTATCTTCTGCCAGAGGAATAAAACGGTCTGGCTGAATCATGCCATGAGTTGGGTTATGCCAACGCATTAGCACTTCGCAACCGATACAGTGCTCCCCTTTCCCAGTCACTACCGGTTGCAGGTAAGGCACGAACTCCCCGTTTTCCAACGCAAGATTGAGTATCTGCATCGGCGAAGAGGATTTTCCGCACAAACGGAATACCAGAAACGCGGAAATAAAACCTAACAGAGGGAAAAATATTAAGCTGCCGGTGGCATATTGCCAGGCATAGGCTAGATACTGGCCATGAGTCAGGGTAGTTGAGATGGAATACGCATATTTTTCCGAAGCAAGAGTCAACGGCATGTTTTTATGCAATGGGTTACCTGCATGGGTATTTCCCGCGGCATCCATCCAACGATCGCCGATAATCAATCTGAGCTGTATATCCCCGCTCAGCAGGTTAAGAATATTATGTAAGTAATAACCATCAATGCCAACCAGGGTGCTGTAGTCCCCGGCCACCTGTCGGTATATCACAACCGGTCGTGAAGGCGTCACTTTATTTCCCGACATCAGGTATAGCTGACCATCAACGTAAGCCGATGAATTGACGTAATCGTCATAAGGGCCATAAAGGGAAGTGCAATAAATCTGGTTGCCCCGTCGAGTTAAATTTACCGAGCGGACGTCGGGAATTGTAGCCACCTGATCGCGTAAATTTTGAACTACCTGTAAGCAAGGTTGCCCTAGGCTGCCCTGTACCCGAGTCGCGGCAAGATGAGCATTATCAAAAATACGGTCAATCATTTGCCGAGCATGCTTTAACTTAGTTTCGGCGTCTGAGTGCATATTATTAACTGTCTGCACATAAATAACGCCAGCACCAAATAGGATAAACAGCAGCAACACCAAAAAGGATAGTCCCAATCGGGGCAACAACTTTCTTAAACTGGAACGACGAAATGGCATAGTAAATTCCATGAAACGACTATAAAGCTGCTATAAGAAAAAATGATTGTTATTTATTTCCTCTACGGTAAAGCTGGCTAATAAATTAATCTTCGAGGTTAGCCCAACATCATTCGAGACCATACTACTGTTAGTATTGTTCGCTGCGGATATTACACAAATTTATTTATCGTTTCTTGAGGAAAATACTCGGGTTTACCTTATTCGATCAAAACACATTTAAAAAGGCGCCAATCGGCGCCTTTAGAACATCTACTGCAGGGTAGAACCATTTACCAAATGGCCGGTTCGTCGATAATAAACGGATTGCTCTGCCGTTCATGGCCAAGGGTAGACATCGGGCCGTGACCGGGAATAAACGCCATATCATCACCCAAAGGCAGTAGCTTCTGTTTGATGGAGTCGATCAACTGCTGATGATCGCCGCGTGGGAAATCACTACGACCAACGCCGCCTTTGAAAATCACATCGCCGGTTAAGGCTAACCTCGCCTGCGGGTTGATAAAGACAATGTGCCCCGGGGTATGCCCCGGACAATGAAGCACCGATAACCGCATTTCGCCCACATTTATCTCATCACCTTCTTCCAACCAACGCGTTGGCTCAAACGACTGACACTCCCCCAGACCGAACATACGGCTCTGTGCTGGCAAGCCTTCCAACCAAAAACGATCTTCTTTTTCCGGCCCGATGATAGGCACCTGATAGAATTCGGCCAGTTCTGCCGCCGCGCCAACGTGATCTAAATGGCCGTGAGTTAACAGGATCTGCGTGACCGTGACGCCCAAACGACGCACTTCAGCAATGATTTTTTCGGCGTCGCCACCGGGATCGACCAAAGCAGCCTGCAATGTTGCATCACACCAAATCAAAGTACAATTTTGGCTGAACGCCGTTACCGGAATAATATGATATTTCATAAGGCTCCAACTCCAGTGGCCTAACCGATAAAGCTATCCCACTGGCTGAATATTGCTGATCACCAGGTCCGCGCCGGCCCGGTATCAATATGCACAAAGTTACTACGTGGGTAATATCCTACACCACCTGCACGCATTTTTAATGCCGCTTTACGGATATTACTTAGCTGAATACCTTCGATATGGAAATCCATCGCTTTACCCAAGGTGTGGAAGCTATGTTTGGCGACGCCTCGGCTATGTTCACGCATTTCATTATTGGTATTTAGCGAACGGTAGCCAGAAATAAGCTGTACCGGCTTGGTGGTACCAAGCAGACCTTGTAAGCGGTAGAGTTGATCAAACAGGCGTGGGTCAATGGGCTTAACTTTGTTGGCACGATAATCGCGGAAAATATGATTTAAGCGACTCAATTCTTCTTTATTGTAACCTTTGCCGTCAAAAAATTCGGCTTTGATAGACTCACCTGTATTCAGGTTATTTAAGGTCAAGATCCGTGGGCGGGGAGTAGAAAGGGTCGCGAATGCGTGCCCTGGTAACAGCGAAAGGCCCAGCGCTGTCCCGCCTAAGGTTAGCCACTTGCGGCGATGATTGTCGATTTTATCCATGATCGTTTCTACCCGGCAATAATGTCAAAAGTAAGCGCAAAACGCACCGCCCCGAACCATAACCGCCCGCGGAAAACCAGTCAACCCGCGTGAGGCGAAGGTTCCTAGGCGCTCGCAAAAATGAGCGCCTGTCAGACAACCAAGTATTCAGACCATTAGTTATTGAGTTTTACTGCATTTATTGTATTAAAAGCTCTGCTTGTGGTGTGATTTGTGCACCCGATCTCACCGTTTTATCATAATTGTAAATATCTGTGCGGAATTGAGGTTTACCATCGTCCGCAACCCACGCCGTCAGATAATACAGTTGCACCGGAATACGCTGACGAATATTCACGTAAGTGGTATCCCCTTGTTTTAACGTGGATGATATCCGCGCATTGTTCCAACCCGCATCCTGCAACAGCATATTGGCCAGATCGGAGGCCTTGTTCACGCGCACACAGCCGGAGCTTAATGCCCGAATATCTTTCTGGAACAGGCCGTGGTTCGGTGTGTCATGCAGATAAATGGCATCAGAACTTGGCATATTGAATTTATAACGCCCCAGGGAGTTAGACGCTCCTGGCGCCTGACGCAGGCGGTACGGGAAGTTATTCGGCGAGATCGTGCTCCAATCAATCATTGAAGGAACGATAACTTCCGCATCATTGCTCCAGCCAGATAACACCGTATAGCCGTGACGCTGGAAATAACTGGAATCATTGCGCGCTTTCGGCACGATATCCTGACGCACCAGTGAGGTTGGCACGTTCCACGGCGGATTGACCACCACATTATTTAGCGCGCTACTCATCAGCGGCGTTTTACGGCTAGGTCGGCCGACAATCACGCGTGACGACAATACTTCAGTACCATTCTGGTAGTAACTCAGCGAATAGTTCGGGATATTCACCATGATGCCCGTGTCGATCTGCCCCGGTAGAATACGCAGCCGCTGAATATTCAACGCCAGCAGACTGGCTCGCATTTGCGGAGAAACGTTGAGCCATTCGCGGGTTCTCGGACCAATCACGCCATCATCGGTTAGACCTTGCCATTGCTGGAAGCGTTTTACCGCCGCGACCAGATCTTCGGTGTATTGATTGTCGGTCACGCTCAGCGCACTGCCGGAATGTTTAGCTACCGGAGTCTGCGGAGAAGTGACCATTTCAGAGATCGGGGCCGCCGCCGGGCTAACTACCAGCGAATGAGCCTGCGCACGAGTTTTTTCTTCATCGACGGATAAATCGTCGTTAACTGCGGCGACCGAAGGATTATCCATCGGAATCACTTCCGGCGACTTAACCGGAGCGGCTGGAGCGGCGTTTAGCATGCCACTGCGATCCAGTATTTCTCGCAGCGCAGGAATATCATCGCTAAGCTGACCAGGGCGCAACGTCGCCGCGCCGGTAAACTGCGGCCAAGGACGATGGTCGGCCAGCATGGTTTTCAGCGCCTGATGCATCTTTTCATACTGCGGATGCTGTGGTACCAAAGTCGAAAGGTAGGCGGCAGTATTGCCTTCGCGTATGGCTTGCTGCCAACGGTTCAGTATCGTGGCAGGCGGCATGGCCATTTTGTAAGGGACGTTGCTATAGAGCCAAACGCTGCCGTTGGCGCCAACGCCTGACACAAAGTGCAGGTAGCCCAACATTGCGTCTGACAGAATCACATCTCGCGCCATTCCTTTGACTTCCGGGTCGCTCAACCATTTTACCCATTGCATAAACTGCGGCTGAATGCCGGACATCGCTAGTTCAGCTAATTGCTGCTGAAATCTCTTTACCGCCAGACGATCCTGCCACATCGGCCGCATCTGGTTAGACGCATATAGCGCCGCCAGATTGGAAGCGTAATAAGGCGTGATATTTTTTGGCAGCACGGCCAGCAGTTTAGAGCGGCTCTGCGCTACCGACATGGTTCCTGTCTCCACGGGCAAAGCCGCAGAGTCGACGGGCAAAGTCGGTGCAGTGGCTGAAGCGCTGAACATAGGTATCTGGCTACAGATAAGTGCGCAATATAGGGCTAATGGCCGTAGTGAATTTCTCTTTTCTAGCGACATTCTATGCCCCCGGTATGCTCATCTAAGTACGTCATAGTTTGTCGTGACCATTACTAATAAGTTTTATTATACAAACAGAAATGATATTTGACTTATTTATACGACAAAGTAAATCGATTCTTTACGCTAACAGATTTCTCACATCGATAAAATGGAAGCTCATTTTATTTAAGCTATAAAAAATGGCCGTCTGTTAGCGGCCATTTTCATTTATTTACGCCTCAGTTAATTCCGAAGTTATTGCGGTATTTCTGTCTGTGTTGTCGCGATAGCCGGTAAATCATTGGCGAAACCGCGTAATCCAACCACATGAACATGCTCATGATTCTGGAAAACTTTACGCACTAGTTTATAGGTGGTGCCTTTTTCCGGACTGATATTTTCCGGCGCAGCGATAATTAATTGCATTTCCAATCGTTCACACAGCTCGAACAGCGTCGCAATAGATTTCGCATCCAGTCGTGCGGCTTCATCAAGGAACAGCAAGCGACAAGGAGAAATATCTTTCCCGCGCAGGCGACGAGATTCCTCTTCCCAACTCTGCACCACCATCACCAGAATAGACATACCGGTACCGATAGCTTCACCGGTAGACAACGCCCCGCTCTCCGCGCGTAGCCAACCGTCTGCGCCACGGAAAACTTCAACTTCCAGCTCAAGGTAGTTACGGTAATCTAACAGCTCCTCACCGATGGTTTGCGGCAAACGCTGCCCCATATCCATTTGCGGGTTCAGGCGTTGATACAGTTTGGCCAGCGCCTCCGAGAAGGTCAGACGGTTGCTGTTAAACAGATCCTGATGCTGCTCCTGCTGCTCAGACAGCACATCCAGTAAAGTGGCATGGGCTTCACGTACATTCACGTTCAACCGCACGCTTTTCACCTGTCCGAAGGAAACCGCCTGCAAGCCTTGGTTCAGCATACGAATACGGTTCTGCTCGCGCTGAATGGTTTTGCGGATGATATTCGCCACACTTTTGGAGCTAATTGCCAGTTTTTGTTCACGGGCAGTCAGTTCTTCGGTCAGGCGACCCAGCTCGATTTCCATCTGTTCAATGGCTTCAACCGGATCGTCGGTGCGAATAATATCCTGACGAATACGCTCGCGCAGATGCTGGTAAACCGCGATATAGAACTGAATTTTGCGTTCCGGACGCTTCGGATCTTCCGACAGACGCAGCACATCGCGCAGATGTTCGTTATCAGATACTGCCAGACGCAGTGCGCCTAGGGCTTTATCCGACATCGAACGCAGTTCTTCGCCGTCCATATACGCCAGTTCACGACGATGTAAGCGACGCTCGACGCCGTTATCTTTCACCATACGCATCACCGCGCACCAGCCGGATTTGGCATTCACCACCTGCTCGCGAATCTGGTGATAATCTCGCTCCAGTTTGCGCAGTTTCTTTTGCAGGCTATCCATTTCCGCTTCACAGAAGGTCAACTGTTTTTCCAGCTGATTACGACGTGAACGGTTGGTGCTGAGCGCCGCATGCAATTCATCGCGACGAGCTCGCGCACGCGCTTCTGCATTCGCATCGGCCTGAACGCCAATATCCTGCAATTCCTGGGTCAGCTCTTTGAGCATATCCCGCTTAGCATCATAAGAACTTTTCAGTGACGCCAGTACCTGACTGTACTGAGTGAACTGGGTCTGGTATTGACGTAATTGCTCGCGAGCGCGAGTACGATCGGCTTCCGCGTGCTCCAGACGTTGACGCAGTTTGTCGTTCAGATCGGAGTTTTCATTCAGCATACCGGCAGAATCGGTATAGCTGAAGTGAGCCCGGCGCTGAACCACTTCCGTTAAGGCAAAGGCCTGCTGCTTGGCCTGACGCTGACTGTTTTGCGCCTGAATATAGCTTTCTTTCAGCTGTTCATGCTGCTGCGGATCGCTTTGCAGCACCGCCAGTAAAGGCTCCAGCTTGATCAGAGCATTACCGTGCTGCTGAATATGACGCGCCGCTTCCTGCGCTTCAGCCAACTCTTCGCTGATTTCTTCCACCCGATCCTGCAAAGCGTCGTCAAGCAGCAAAGACACCAGCGGAATCAGTCGATTCAGCGCCGCAATGCCTTCTTTAGCCTGTTCAAACTGCTGACGCTGCTGCTGATTTTGATCTTCGTGAGCACTCAGAGCGCGCTCAATTTCACCGCGACGGGTATTCAGCAGGCGAATTTCAGCTTCTGGATCCGCATCGAAAGCCACCGCCAGATGAGAACCAATAAAGCGGCTGAATGCCTGATGGGCGCGCTGGGTTTTCTGTACGTCGAAGGAAAGCGTGGCATAACGTTCCGCCAGACTGTCACGCTCGGCGTGCAGGGTTTCCAGACGATTTTCCCGCGCCGCGCGGCCAAACAGCGGCACTTCCGGATAGCGGGAATAACGCCATTGGCGATCGGCGATTTTCACCACCACCGCTTTTTCATGTTCTTCGACGGCAAATACGCTGTCATCAAAGGACTGCGGGTCTCCTTCGATCAGATACAAGTCTTCCGGACAGTCTTCCAGCCCCACCAACTGATCGCGAACCAGCGACAGATCCGGTACCACGATACCGTGGCGAGATGGACCGTAGAGCGCGGAGAAGTACGGCGCATCGTCGATAGTGACATCGTCATAGATTTCAGACAGCAATACGCCGCCGAAACGCTCGGCTAACGCCACCATGCGCGGATCTTCCGCACCACTTGGCTGGCTCAGACGCTCAATTTGCGCTTCAATCTGACGTTTACGTGCCGCGACTTCATCGCGCTCAACGGTAGTTTCACGTTCGCGCTCAAGCAGTTGCTGCATGTATTCCGTCACCTGACGGCTGTCTTCCAGCGATACCCCACTTTGCTCACTCAGTTGATTCAGTGCGTCCTGCGCCGCAAGCCAGATGGGCGCACGGCTGGTTAGCGTCTGAATTTTCTGCTTAATCTGTTCCAGTTCCTGGCGCATTTCCATGCGGCGTTCACCGGCATCGGACACGCTGAGGGACAATTCCTCAACTTTTTGCTCCAGCTCACGCTGTAATTCTTCCAGCTCTTCAGGCTGATAAACCTGGCCCTGACGCTTACAGAACTCCTGCAACAGACGCTCGGCATCCTGCTGAGAACGCAGGCGCTGCTCCAGCTCAGACAAACGCATACGCAGCGGTTGTACTCGCTCCGCCAGATGTTGCTGCGACGGCCAATCACGCAATAATTCCCGTGCGGTCTGCCAGGCTTCGCTGCGGCTCACCTGACCGGCAATATTAACCACCAGCTGATAAGCCTGTTCAAACTGACTGTGCGCCGCATCAGCCACGCTGAGCTTTTGTTCCAGCAACAGCAGCGATTCCGTAGCTTCCTGCTCTTTAGCATGGAAAGTGTCCAGCCAATCTTCGGCGTTGTCAGCAGTCAAATCCGGGATCTGACACAGCGCACGCGCGCGCTCCAAAGCCTGTAAAGCTTGCTGATACTGAATGGCGCGAGTTTGCTGCACATCCAGCGCCTGCTGATAATCTGCCAGCTGGCTTTTCAGCTCATCCACTTCTTGCTCGGCCGCTTCCGCACGGGCTTCGTTTTCCGCCTGCTGTTCGCTGGCTTCGGCCACCACTTCGTTCTGTTCTTCCAAGCGGTAAGTCAACTCTTCCAAATCGCTCTGATAACGCTCGATTTTTTCCTGCTGACGCATCGCCGTTTGCACCAAATTCAGGTGGTCGCTGGCGGCCTGATAATCGGTTTCCAAATCGGATTCAGCGGCGCTTTGTTCCGCCAGCTCGCGGGACATTTCTACGTGACGATACTGCTCAGTCACCAACTGCTTGCGGCTGCTAAGTAAATCGCGGCGCAGCACTAACGCGCCGTCCAGATGAATCCGGCGCTCGTTGGCGTGACGCATATAATCCGCCGCCACGTAGGAAGTGGCTTCGGAAATCAAATGCTTGAACAGATCACGATCCGATTGAGTCACGCGAATCGCTTCCAGCGTCATGCGGTTTTCCCGCAGCGCGGCTTCCATGTCCTGGAAGGCTTTACGCACGCCACTGTTTTCCGGCAACAGATAGTCGCGCAGCGAGCGGGTAATGGCGCTGGAAATCCCGCCATACAGAGAGGCTTCAATCAATCGGTAAAACTTGCTGCGATCGGCAGAAGAACGCAGGCGTTTTGGAATCACACCCAAATCAAACATCAGGGAGTGATAATCGGTGATGGAGTTAAATTGCTTAAACTGCACCCCTTCCATTTCTTCCACACGCTCTTTCAGCTCTTGCAGAGAAAGCACTCGCGCCTGACGCTCGCCTACCACTTCGGTGAGGATCTGCGTCGGCTGAATCGCCGTTGGCAAGCCCTGAATGGTGAAAGGTTTGATATCAACTTTACGATCGCGACCGGCCACCTGCTGCAAGCGCACCCCGACCACCACGCGCTGGTGACGGGAATTGATCACATCCAGCGTGGAATAACACACCCCGGCACGCAGTTTCCCGTGTAACCCTTTATCGCGGGAACCGCTGGTGGCACCGGCTTCGGTGGTGTTACGGAAATGCAGCAAAGTCAGATCGGGAATCAATGCCGTCACGAAAGCCGCCATGGTGGTGGATTTACCGGCTCCGTTACCGCCGGACAGCGTAGTAACCAACTCATCCAGATCGAAGGTGCGGGCAAAGAAACCGTTCCAGTTTACCAGCGTGAGTGAGCGAAATTTACCGCGTTCAATCATTCCTGTTCATCCTCTGCACTTTCCGCGGCATTCGCCTGGGTTGATTCGTTCTCGTCGTTATCGTCTTGCAGCGACAGACTGTTTTCCACCGCCATCGCTTCGCCATCACGAATCATACGTAACTGCGCTTCCCGCGGGTCATCGCCGCTGCGCACATCGGCACCAAAACGGAATACCGCTTCAGTAATACGGAATTTGCTGCTGTCGTTGCCCATAAAGTAGAGCATACCTAAACGACGTAAGCGGTTGAGAGAAGTACGGACTTTCTCCTGCAACTTTTGCTTATCCAGATCGGAACCGGTAGAGCGCTGGTTAACAAACTTCAGCAACTTGCTCTCATCCGCCAGACTCAGCAACTCTTCATACATTTCCTGCTGGCTGAAAATCCCCTCGTGAGCCAGACGTTCCGGGCTGAGATAGAGATAGCACAGAATTTTACCCACCATCATGTCCAGTTCGGACAAGACCGAACGCGGGATCAGCGTGGTTGAACGCGGACGCAAATAGAAGAAACCTTCCGGCGCACGAATCAGCTCAACGTTATAGCGGGTATAAAATTCTTCCAACTGATCCTGAAAATCCATCAGGAAGGCGTGGTTGTCCAACTCATCTATGCCAATATGTCGGCCAGCTCGCAGCTGACTGTCCAATGCAGGAAACAGCGAATTGCTCAATGCCTGCGCCAGTTTAACTGGCATTACTAACTCAATATTTGTCGATGACATGTGCCTGCACCTTGGCTCCGTAATCATTAATCGCCAGCCATTCCGCCGGTAACCCTGAAAAATCGGCTTCGGCCACACCGAGGCGAACCGCCTGGTCGACCAGGATACGAGCCACGTCAAAATGACGAGCACGCGGATATTGCGCAAGATAATCGCGCATCACTTCCCCCAGATTAAGCGGTATCTGCTGTTGTTGATACACCAGCAGCGCCTGTTCAATCATGGCGGCAATTTGTTCGCGGATTTCGTTGAACTCTTCAAATTCGAGATCCGGCGGCAGTTCCCCGGTCACTTCCTCACTACGCAGAGCCAGTTCTTCATCACGCATATCCAGCATGCGGTCGGCGTTGGCGTAGGTCAGTGTCCACGGGTTATCAAAGTAATTCTGTACCGACTGACGTAAACGCTGAGCGAATACGCGGTTTTTATCCATATCGATAGCGGTACGAATAAATTTATGCACGTGGCGATCGTAACCGATCCACAGATCGATGGCCTGCTGTCCCCAGCTAATAATGCGATCCAGTTTGCTTTGCAAATCAAACACCAGCTTATCAACCAGATCCAAACCTGCATTACCGATAGTAGCTTCCTGAATACGCAGTAGATTAGCCTGTAATTTATCCCCGGCGGCTTCCAGCGTATCTTGCAGCTCGCGCAGGGTACCGGAAGTTTCAGACAACAACAGCTCACAGCTGGCAATCGCCGCGCGCCAGTCCTGATTGAGCAAAGCGGCGATATCTTCTTTCACGCTGTTTTGCTGCTCATCCATCAGGCGCTGGGTCATATCGATACTATCGAAGATTTCTGCGACGGAATATTTCAGCGGGGCAAAGACGTTACGATGCCAGTGGAATTCGTCGCCGCCCTCTTCTGCCGCTTCCGCCGCGCGCTGTAACTCTTGCGCCACAATAGATAACTGCATGGAAAGACGCAGCGTAGAGAATTCACGTTGACGAATATAATAATCGGTAATGCCGATGCCCAGCGGCGTTAGTCGGTAAATGGCATTGCCATCCGCCAGTTCGCTGGTGAATCGGTTAAGAAGACGCTGCCGAACCATATCATTAATGGCGTTATTGGCCCGTACGGCAACGGTTTCGTGGGTTTGTTCAAAGCCTTTACTGACGTGACGAAACGCATCGATCAGCTCGCCTTCGCTCATTTCGCCGTCCAACCGCTCACCGTTTAAGGTGGCAATGGCCAGAATAAATGCCAAACGCTCCGTTGGCAGCGAAATCGAGAAATCATTTTTTCGCGCCCAGGCGACCAGTTCGGGTACTGTCTGGGAAAATTCACTCATAGTTGGTCCTTCAGGTTCGGCTTAAACGCCATAACATGCACGTAGCGCCCCAAACTAATAAAGGGTTCCTGCCGACAATAGCGCTGTTCCAGCGCCAGTAGCTCAGCAAATTCTTCCACCTGCTGCTGTTTGTTCTTTAAGTAATCGTGGAACACCCGCACTCCCGTCTTGCCGCTAATGGTCATCCCCATTTGCTCAAGCCAGCCATAAACCTTAGGCGGGTCCAAAGGATACTGCGGCGACAGAGAACGTCGGCGGCGTCTTTTCACATCAGGCGTAGCCAGTTGGAAGTTACCCAACACGGCGTTTCGCATCACCAGGCCGTTTGAATTGAAAAACATCAGGGACAGGGCGCCGCCGGGGGTTAATGCATCACAAAGTACCTGTAAAACCTCTTCGGGTTCCGCAATCCACTCCAACACCGCGTGAAACAATACCAGATCAACCGGCTGTTCCAAATGTTGGGTGATATCCTGAGCCGCACTTTGTATAAATTGCATGTTGTGGCTCACACCTTTTTCCTGCGCAGCCGCCTGCGCGCGCTGAATCATCTCGCCGGAAAGGTCGCACAACATTACCTGATGTCCAAGGGCAGCCAACTGAGAGGCCATATGTCCTTCACCACCGCCCGCGTCGAGAATCCTTAGCGGTCGCTGCGGCAACTGTGTCAACAGCTCGGTGATATCTTGCCAAACCACGGCCTGACGAATCATTCCCTTCGTCGTGCCGTAGATATTACGCGAGAATTTTTCGGCAATATCATCGAAATTGCGATCCTGCTGCATGGACAACTGCTCCGTTAATGAAATCTATACCTTTTCACTTTCGCTCTATCGCCTGTAAGCCAGGGTACGAAACTTCGCGGGTATATAACGACAGGGGAAAAAGAGTTCGCCCCAAATATGCTATTTTGGCACAGCCAGACGTAGAATAAATCTTCTTGGGCAGTAATCCCGCCCGGATGCCGTTTTTTCAGCCAAAAGGTTCACTTTTTCATGCTATTCACCCTAAAAAAGTTCCTTGGCGGGTTATTAATGCCGCTACCACTTTTACTTATATTAATAGGTTTGGCTTTAATCCTATTATGGTTTACCCACTGGCAAAAAAGTGGCAAGGCGCTGCTCACCCTAAGCTGGTTAGTATTATTGCTTATTAGCCTGCAACCCGTGGCCGATCGTTTATTGCTACCTATCGAAAATAAGTATGCCACTTATCAGGGTAATGATCGGGTAGATTACATTGTTGTCCTCGGTGGCGGCTATACCTTTAATCCGAATTGGGCACCCAGCGCGAATTTATTTCCCAATAGTTTGCCAAGAGTCACTGAAGGTATTCGACTGTATTTACAGCATCCGGGCAGCAAACTGGTATTTACCGGCGGCTTTGGCCCCGCTTCGCAAAGCAGCGCCCGAACCGCTGCGCAGGTTGCTCAAAGTCTGGGCGTAGCGAGCAGTGATATTGTGATGTTGGAAAAACCGAAAGATACCGAAGAAGAAGCGGCAGACGTGGCCACTCTGGTGGGAGATAAACCTTTCCTGTTGGTCACTTCGGCTAATCACCTGCCGCGCGCCATTAATTTCTTTACTGCCAAGGGATTACATCCTATTCCCGCCCCAGCAAATCAATTAGCCATTACCAGCCCGTTACACAGCTGGGAACGCGCTATTCCCGCCGCCAGCTATCTTTATCACAGTGAACGTGCCTGGTACGAAACCTTAGGGAAACTCTGGCAATGGGTGAAATCCCCCGCCGACGCTCCAAGTCATTAACCCTAAGGAAAGGGAAATCAGGCAAGCCAAGGCAATAGTTGGCTGGCTGCGCGATCAAACAGTGGCCGGTCGAAATAGCCGGTGTGAATAAATCGTCCGACTAATTCCCAAAGCGTGTACAGCCAGCGGCGGTAGACAAAAGCCTCAGAAACCGGGGCTTTCTGCAAATAGCGGTACAATAGCTGGCTTGGCATCCCTTCTTCGCTCAGACGGAAAAGATCGTATTCGCGCGGAGCCCACAGCACCGAGCCGGGATTTAACATCGCTAATAACTGATCGCTACGGGGATCTTTCAGCATACTTCTCAGAGTTAAATTACCGTGAATCAGCACGCAACTGTCGTCAAAATCGGCAAAAAGCTGAGATAATCCCGCCCTAGAACGGTATAAAACGGCACGGTCGTCCAGAGTGACTAGCGGTGAGCTGAGGTTGCTTAAACTGGACCATAACACCTCTACCCGCTGTTGATACCAGCTAAACCAATCATTTTCCTGCATACTGTCTACATTGCCGACGCAGCCGTGGCTATCAATGCGATGCCAGGCCAGTACGCCTTCAACGATTTGATCCATCAATACATTCCAGCGTTCTGGCGTCCGTGGGGGCGCTTCCACTGAGACGCCCCTTAGTCGTTCCATTAGCAGAATTTCTTTGTAAGGAGTCTGATGGGTCATCACCAAACCATAGACCGTAGGTAAACGAATATCTCCGTCCCGCGCCAGCATCGACAGTTTATAGGCCTCCTGCTGGGCAATGCCCTGACAAACATAGCTTTTCGCCAATAACGGGATCGCGTGCCCCTGTTTGTCATAAATTGCAAACAAATGGGCATAAGGCTGCTCACTGACACATTCAAGCCGGGTAATGGATTCACCCAATACAATACTTAATTCGGCCTTTAACTGTTCCATACTAGGTTTGCCCATTATGACTGACAGCAGAATGACGATTGCGGTAGAACACCATAATGAGATGAGCTTGGGGATATTTCCAGAATGCAGATCAAACAAAAGCGGGCAAACAACAAAAAGGCGGGGAAATAATTACGCCGGGTGACCAGCACTCCGGCGTTTGGTTTTGCTATCTTTTTACAATTTTGGTTTTACAATCGACCTAGGGTTTCGGCGCGACTTTCTATCTACTTGATTTATTGAGTAGAATATCCCGTACTCTTTGCAGGTCTTCCTGGGTATCTACGCCCACCGCCGGCGCGGCTTTCGCCACGGCAACGTGAATTTTCTCTCCGTACCATAAAACCCGCAGTTGTTCGAGCAGCTCGATCTGTTCCAGCTTACTTGGCGCCCAATTAACATAGCGGCGAATAAAACCGGCGCGATAAGCGTAAATCCCGATGTGACGTAAGAAGCAGTCACCGATGCTGTCTTTAGACTGAGCAAAACGCTCTCTTTCCCACGGAATCGCCGCGCGGGAGAAATACAGCGCGTAGCCCTGAGCATCCATCACCACTTTCACTGCGTTGGGATTAAAAGCTTCTTCGCTGCTTTCAATTGGCACCGCCAATGTCGCCATACCGGCGCTGGAAGCCGCCAGATTGCTAGCTACCTGGCTGATAATCACCGGAGGAATGAGCGGTTCATCGCCTTGTACGTTGACAATAATATCGTCATCAGCGAAACCGTAGCGTTCAATCACTTCGGCCAGCCGCTCAGTACCGGACTGATGATCGGCGCGAGTCAGACAAACTTCGCCGCCTGCGGCCTGCACGGCACGAACCACGTCATCATGATCGGTGGCGACAATCACCCGACTGGCACCAGACTCCAGTGCGCGCTCCATCACATGTACCACCATCGGCTTACCGCCAATGTCCGCCAGCGGTTTACCCGGCAGCCGGGTTGAAGCATAACGAGCAGGAATAATCGCGATAAAACTCATGCGTGCTTCTCATCAACGGAAAGGGCGCGCGCTTCATTCTCCAGCAAAACCGGAATGCCATCGCGAACGGGGTAAGCCAGATTGTCGGCTTTGCACACCAACTCCAGATTTTCTTTATTAAAATACAGTTTGCCATTGCACACTGGGCAAGCAACGATTTCGAGTAAACGGTGATCCATACACCCTCCGAGGACGTGGAGCTATCGACAGCAGGAAAGCGTAAGAGAATAGCATATCCACTCAGGCAGGTTAACCAACTCAATATTCCATTACTGCGAGCGATAACTCATCAAGAACGGCAACAAAGAAAAATGGCATTTTTCGGTGAATGTTATTGATATGTTGAAATACGGGGAGTAGAATTTTGTGACTTACATCACACAATGTATTTCTTGGATTGAAGATGAAACTGTTTCATAAAATCATCGCGATGTTCGCTAACTTTAGTCATTAAGAATCGAATAAAATTCAGATTTTAATTAACCAAATAAAGAGCACCTGTATTACCATCGCATATCGAAGTATCGGTAAAATACAAACGGCTACCTTGGTAGCCGTTTGCTTTAGAAAGCAATCACATCGGCCGCAGAAGGCCCGTGAATACTTTTGTAAGTGGAGAACTCTACGTTTTGTCCTTCACTTAGTGATTTATTTTTGGTGTTGGCAATTGCCATTTTGCTGACATAAACATCCAGCCCACCATCGAGTGGCGAAATAAAACCGTAGCCTTCCAGCTGGTTGAACCATTTCACCCGACCCATTTTTAACGTCATAATAAATTTCCTTTTACTGGGCATCCTAACAACTCATTTTTATTTATTGTTTAGATGCAGTTGCCCATCCTAAAGTTTTTTGATTAAACCTCTATGAGCTTGAATTAATGAAAAAACCCGCATAATGCGGGTCTTAGAATTTTTAAATATTCAGGTCAACGGTTAGCGCATTTGCTTTACCATTTTTTATCCTAAAATATTTTAAACATTATTAATCTCTTAATTACAGAGCAACAACGTTTGCAGCAGCCGGCCCGCGCGGGCTGTCTTCAACGGTGTATTCTACACGCTGGCCTTCAGCCAGAGTTTTGAATCCGTCAGTGGCGATTGCAGAGAAATGTACGAATACATCTTTGCCACCGTCGTTTTGTTCAATAAAACCAAAACCTTTGCTTTCGTTGAACCATTTAACTTGACCAGTCTTCTTAGACATAAACTTTACCTTCAAAAATATTTATAACTCGCCATAAGGCACTTATTGCTATCTAAAATAGCTGGACTGTATTCAGGAACGTTACTTATGGAAGTTGTTTACCGGAGATTCTTAGAAGGTTCGTCTTTGAAGCGGAATCAAATGATAACGGCTTGGGAGGAACTGCTAGTACTCTTTATACTCTCACTACACACGCTTACACATAAATAGGTCTGCATCACAGGCCGCGGCTATTAACGCATAAAATAAATAGCCGCGCAACTATTTTCTCTTCTATTTTATTGCCGAAATAAGAATCAATGAGAGCTGGCGCATAATTCCTCAATATTCTCCTGCGGGTTGTCCTCGACTCTGCGTTTCCTGCCTAGACTAAAAGGCAGCTTAGCGTTGATGTATCCCTATTTTTTCTAAGCCATTTTCGTACTAAGAAAAACAGTAAAAAATATAGACGATAAAAGGAGTTACCCTATTATGAACACCCCACAGCTGATTCAGCCAGATCAGATTCGCGCTGGATTCTCTCGTGCCATGTCCGAGATGTACCAAACTGAAGTTCCTCTTTACAGCACCCTATTGCAGATTGTTGCCCAAACCAATCAGCAGGCGATAGCTGAACATCCGGAACTGAAAAAACACTTAGCCCGCACTGGCGAAATTGAGCGGCTGAATATGGAGCGGCACGGCGCAATCCGCGTCGGAACCGCCGCCGAACTAGCGATGTTACGCCGCCTGTTTGCTGTGATGGGCATGGTTCCTGTGGCCTATTACGATCTGGCTCCAGCGGGAGTGCCAGTACATTCCACCGCGTTTCGCGCCATCCACGAGACATCGCTTCAGGCCAGCCCGTTTAGGGTATTCACTTCCCTGCTGCGGCTGGAACTGATCGAACAACCGGAATTACGTCAGCTAGCGGCGGAAATACTGGCGCGCCGCACTATTTTTACTCCACGCGCTCTTGAGCTGATTAAACGTCATGAAATCGCTGGCGGTTTGACTCGGCAAGAAGCTGACGACTTTATCACTCAGGCTTTAGACACTTTCCGCTGGCACAATGCTGCGACCGTAAGCGCCGAGATATATCAACGCCTGCACGACCAGCACCGCCTGATTGCCGACGTAGTCGCATTTAAAGGGCCGCACATTAATCATTTAACGCCACGAACGCTGGATATCGACGCCGTTCAACGAGCAATGCCGGAGCATAGTATTACGCCTAAAGCGGTAATCGAAGGCCCGCCAGCCCGCCGCTGCCCTATTTTGCTGCGCCAAACCAGTTTCAAAGCGTTGGAAGAGCAGGTTGCTTTCCCACAAGCAAATGGACAGAGCATTCAGGGTAAGCATACTGCACGTTTCGGCGAAATCGAACAGCGTGGCGCCGCTCTAACCGCCAAAGGGCGTGCATTATACGATCGCTTATTACAAGCCGCACAGGATGAACTGCAACAGCCCGCCTGTGAGAAAAATGCCAATAGGTATATGGCACTGCTGTCTCATCACTTTAGCGCCTTCCCTGATGATCACGAGGCGATGCGCTCGCAGAAACTGGCCTTCTACCGCTATTTTCCAACGGGGAAAATGCCAGATATCGAGCTAAAAAACCGCAACAGTGCTTCTCTCGACGATCTTATCAATAGCGGTTATATCGACTTTGAACCTTTGGTGTATGAGGATTTTCTGCCAGTCAGTGCCGCAGGAATATTTCAGTCGAACCTGGGAGATAAAGCGCGCACGCACTTTAGCGAACACTCCAGTCGGGAAGCGTTTGAGCGAGATTTAGGCACGCCGGTTATCGATGAACTGGCACTGTATGAAGATACACAGCGCCGCTCGATAGCGGCCTGTGCTCAGATTCTAGGTTTGCCTGAGATTTTATCGGATTAGGTGATGCGCTAATCGTCAGCGCTACGTAGCGAAATAATCCGAGCCAATAATTGCTCGGTCTGTGCTGGCGGTAATTCTGCCGTTACCGGCAGATACCACCAATTAGGCTGAGCAAACTTGCAGCATTTAACCGCATCTTTCTCGGTCATTAACAGGGTTTGACTATCACTGGTCAGACTCTGGAGCTGGGACAGCGAAAAATCCTGATGATCAGCAAAAGCGTGTTCTTTCTCTATCGTAACCCCTAATTGACGTAAGGTTCGGAAAAAGCGTGGCGGATGCCCGATACCAGCCATGGCAACGATATTCTTTAGCTGTTCAGCAGGCAATTGCTCACCAGTCAGAATATTCACCGCATGCCCCGCTTTTAGCAGCATTGGCACTTCTCCCGCAGCCGCGGTTCCGCCGTTCGTGATAATGGCATCCACGGATGCCAATCGCTCAGGCCTTTCACGCATTGGCCCGGCAGGCAACCACCAGCCGTTACCAAATCGACGAACGCCGTCCACCACCACAATTTCAAAATCTCGTTGCAAAGCATAATGCTGTAAACCATCGTCGGTGATAATCACATCAAGAGCATGGTTTTTTAGCAGAGCCTGAATCGCCTCCGAGCGTTTCGGCGCAACGGCTACAGGCGCACCGGTACGTTGGAATATCAACACCGGCTCATCGCCAGCCTGCGTCGTTGGTGTATTTTCATTCAGCACCAACGGGTAGCTATCGGCTTTTCCACCGTAACCACGAGAAACAACGCCAACGCGTTGACCCCGCAGCCGCAGTTGCTCCACCAGCCAGATAACGACTGGCGTCTTGCCGTTGCCACCAGCAGTCAGATTCCCCACCACCACGACGGGTACAGGGGAACGCCAGCTAGTACGCAAACCCAGTCGATAACTGCTTTTTATCAACCAGCTAATCCCACCGTACAGCCAGGATAGCGGTAATAACAGCCAATACAGTCGCGATTCGCCTGACCAGATACGCTCAATCATTGGCCAAACTGCATGCGGCTAAGCTGAGCATAGGCGCCTTGACGAGCGAGCAGCTCGCTGTGTTCCCCACGTTCGATAATGCGGCCGTCTTCAATAACCAGAATTTCATCGGCTTTTTCAATCGTCGACAGACGGTGAGCAATCACCAACGAGGTGCGGTTTTTCTGCAATTCATCCAACGCCGCCTGAATAGCTCGCTCAGATTCAGTATCCAAAGCCGAAGTCGCTTCATCCAAAATCAGAATCGGGCAGTCACGCAGTAATGCGCGGGCAATAGCAATACGCTGGCGCTGACCACCAGAAAGCATCACGCCGTTTTCACCAATCACCGTATCCAGACCGTTATCCATTTTCTCAATAAAGTCCATGGCATAGGCCATGCGCGCCGCTTTTTCTATCTCTGCGCGGGTATATTGTTCATCTCTGGCATAGGCAATGTTATTAGCGACGGTATCGTTGAATAGATGTACGTTTTGCGAAACCAGCGCCACCTGATTACGCAGAGAACTAAGTTTGTATTCCCGCAGGTCGTGGCCATCCATCAGGATACTGCCGGAGCTGACGTCATAAAAACGAGTAATCAGGTTAGCAATCGTTGATTTACCCGAGCCTGAACGCCCTACCAAGGCTACGGTTTTACCGGCTTCGATATGCATATTGATATCTATCAGCGCTGGCGTTTCTTTGCCTGGGTATTTAAAGGTCACATTACGGAAATCGATATCCCCTTTTACGCGATCGATTTCTAATTTGCCGTCGTCTTTTTCCTGTTCCATATCCAGAATACTGAATAACGTCTGACAGGCCGCCATACCGCGTTGGAACTGGGCGTTGACGTTAGTCAGAGACTTCAACGGACGCATCAAGGCAATCATGGAAGAGAAAACCACGGTAATAGTACCGGCAGTCAGCGTTTCCATCACGCTTGGGAAACTGGCAGCATAAAGCACAAATGCCAGCGCAAATGAAGCAATCAACTGAATAATAGGATCGGAAATAGAAGAGGCAGAAACCATTTTCATGCCCTGCTGACGCATCCGGTTACTCACGGTATCAAAACGTTCGGTTTCTACTTTTTGACCGCCGAAGATCAATACTTCTTTATGCCCTTTCAGCATCTGCTCAGCGCTGGTCGTCACCTGCCCCATGGTGCTTTGCATATTCTTACTGATATTACGGAAGCGCTTGGATACCATGCGAATAGCGATGGAAACGATCGGCGCAATAACGATTAAAATCAGCGACAACTGCCAGCTGTAATAAAACATCATGATAAACAGGCCGATAATCGACGCACCTTCTCTCACTACGGTAATCAACGCGCTGGAAGAAGAAGAAGCCACCTGCTCGGAATCATAAGTAATCCGCGACAGCAATGTGCCTGTAGATTGTTGATCGAAAAAAGATACTGGCATGCCCATCATATGGCTAAACAGGCGGCGGCGCATATGCATCACCACTTTGCCCGAAACCCATGAAATACAGTAGCTGGAGATAAAACCGCTGATCCCGCGAACCAACATCAATCCAATAATGGCCAGTGGCATCCACATCAGGATAGAACTGTTCGACTTACCAAAACCATCATCCAGCAACGGTTTTAACAACGACAGCATAAAGGTATCGCTGGCCGCATTCAGAATTAGCGCTATCGCCGCAGCGATAAGACCGGTTTTAAAAGGAGCGATCATCGGCCAAAGGCGACGGAAGGTCTGCCAGGTGGAGAGATCTTTATCATTCATCATTCAAATACCAGTACCAGAAGAAATAGCGGCCTATTCTACTCATTATGGCTCCCAACACCAAATCGCTGGTGGTACCAACGGGGAAATAATTGTTCTCTATAACCTTTAATCTGCCAATCATGGTCTGAGAAAGAGATACTGAGCTGCCCAGAGCGCGATGTATCACGCCAGATAATCCCATTTTCTTTGTAACGATTGATGACTTTTTTCGCTGGCAAGTGCCATTGGTTATAACGTGATGCCGATGCCATAGCTAATTCAGGCTGTACCGCGCGGAGAAAAGGAGCGATAGACGAGGTATTGCTCCCATGATGTGGAACCTGTAGCAACGTAGACCGCAATTTATGGCGGGATGTTTTAACCAGCTGTCGCTCGCTTTTCCTTTCAATATCTCCGGTAAGCAGCAGACTATGCTTGCCCTCTGAAATGCGAATGACGCAGGAATCGTCGTTTTGCGCATTTTCGGTCAATTGTGGCGGCCAGAGCACCTCAAAATCAAGCTGCTGCCACTGCCAGCGATCCCCTCGCCGACAGGGTAATAACCCCCTATTGGGTTCAATATTCTTTATGGGAAAAGGTGCCCTCACTTTAGCCATAGGAAAGGCAGCGCGAATCAACTCTAACCCGCCGGAATGATCCAAATGATCGTGACTCAGAATAATATGATCCACCGTTAAACCTCGCCATTTGAGATACGGCAAAATCGCTTTTTCCGCCATGCTGCCCGTCCTCCAGCGATTACCGGTATCAAATATCACCGCCCTGCGTTCCCGCTCTATAACGATGGCTAAACCATGTCCAATATCCAGCATATCAACTCGCCATCGGTGGGTATCTCGCCGTTGAGCGATAAGAATCAAATTGACGCAGAGAGCAATAACGGCGAAAGGATATAAACTCCACCACCGGAAACGCCATATCACTACGCCCAGCCAGCCTAGACAGCCAATCGCCATCGCCGTTTCGCCAGTGTGCTGCCAGCCTGCTTTTAAGTTGTTTAAAGGCAGCATAGCGATCTCTAGCGAGCTATTGGCCAACGACCAGAAGACTTCCGCAAATGAGGAGAAAAATGAAAATACCAATGCTACTAACACCAAGGGAACGGTGATAAATGACACTATTGGCATCGCCCATAAATTCGCGGGAAACGAGGATAGGCTAATGCCATGAAATAGGAGCATTTGCAACGGCATGAGTAACAACATCATCCCAAATTGTAAATGCGCCAGGCGGAGTGGCCAGGCATAGCGATTTTTCGTTAGAAATGGGGAAAGTAGTGGAACCCAGTGCAGCCAAAACAGCAAACTCAGTACTGCCATACAGGATAACCAAAAACTATCTGATAGCAGTGTTAAAGGCTCACTAAGCAGTATCAGTGCCACCGCCCATAGCCAAACCTGCCAAGGGCTGGATAGAACGCCAAACAGCCGTAAAGCTAACCACAGCGTTAAAACCAATCCTGCCCGCAATGCCGGTGGGTTAGCACCCGCTAGCCAAACATAGGTTAATGCGAGCAGCCACCCGCAAAGTAATGGCAATAAGGGGCCTATCCAGCGCGTCGGAAATAAATATTGAATCGCTCTCGCTAATAAACGGCCAAATAACGCCGCCATAACAATATGTAGACCCGAAATAGCCATAAGGTGCGCAGTGCCGGTTTTTCGCAAAGTCTCCCACTGCTGTAGTGATAATTCCCCCCGCTCGCCAAAAGCCAGCGCTAATAGCAAGGACCTCTGACTATAGGACTGCAATTGCCGATCTGTTCTAGAGATGATGTCCTGCCGTAAATGACAATTCCCCTCCAACATCCGCCCAGTGATAATTCGCCCGGTCAGAGGCCGTCGATTGGCCATTGCCCAACGTTGGCTATCGAATCCGCCTTCATTAAGCAAGCTGTGTACTGGCCTCATGCGGATCTTTAGCTGCCAGCGCTGGCCAGAACAGGATGCAGGCCATTTTTTTGGCCAATGGACCGAAACGGAAACCGGTGGAAAGACTCGACGACCATCTGCCTGCTCGATTTTCAATAGCATTCTGGCGCTCTCCTCCCTATGGCTAATTAAAGAAATGCTGGCGACAGTAGCAACGATCAACTTATCTCCCTGAACCATATACTCTATTTGATTCACCAGACCGGCAGCCTGCCAGTTTCCCCATAAAAAGCTCAATATTGGCAAAGCCGCAAACCGAGCATTTTTATAACCGCTAAGCCACAGGATAATGGCGGTAAACAGCAATAATAAAACTGGCACAGTACCCGGTAAGCGTGGGATAAACATCAGTGGTAGCAAACCTATAATTAACGCCCCAGCACATCGATCGATTGATAACACAGTAAAAAATCATCCTTTGATAATTAGCTATTGGTCTTTTCACAGCATCCTGCCGCTAAGCGTATTTTCAGTATTAAAGCGTGCTTTACCAGCATCAAGACTAAATCCTCCGAGGAGCCTCGAAAGCGAGTTTCAGCGGTTGCAAATACCCAAATGGAATTGCGACAAACTTCAAAAAATAGTGACTAGTTAGAAAGAAATAACGTGAGGAAAACAGCGGATGATTGGTTTAACTCAGAGTGAAAGTGAATACAGGGGGAAGGATTAACTTAAAAAACGAGTTTTTAATTCAGTACAGGATAAGTGAGCTGGAAATAAAGGCGTTATTTGGCAAAGAGGTTTTTATCAGAATTCGATGATTATAAAAAGAAAAACGGCGCCATAAAGGCACCGTTTCATATTTTCACAAGCAATAACCCGGCTGGTTGCGAACAACTTAACCGTAGATATTAGCGCGATCACGTAATTCTTTACCCGGCTTAAAGTGCGGAACGTATTTACCTTCCAACTCTACTTTATCGCCAGTTTTCGGATTACGACCAACACGCGGAGCACGGTAGTGAAGAGAAAAACTGCCAAATCCGCGGATCTCAATGCGCTCACCTTCGGCTAATGTTCCAGCCATATGTTCAAGCATTTCTTTCACTGCATCCTCAACGGCCTTCGCCGGTACATGAGATTGCTGGCCAGCAAGTCTTTCAATAAGTTCAGACTTGGTCATATTACCTCCAAGCTTTGCAGCTAAACTACCGTATAGGGGCGGAGAAACCGCCCCCCGTTATTACTCGCCTTTTGCAGCTTTGAACGCTTCAGCCATAGCGTTAGAGAAGTTGCTTTCTTCTGGCTTACTGTTAACAGTAGCGATTGCATCTTTCTCATCAGCTTCGTCTTTCGCACGAACAGACAGGCTAATTACGCGGTTTTTACGGTCAACGCCAGTATATTTGGCTTCAACTTCATCACCTACGTTCAGTACCAGCGTTGCATCTTCAACGCGGTCACGAGTTGCTTCAGAAGCACGCAGGTAACCTTCTACGCCGCCTGCCAATTCAACTGTAGCACCTTTAGCGTCAACTGCAGTTACTTTACCAGTAACAATAGCACCTTTCTTGTTCATAGACAGGTAGTTATTGAACGGGTCTTCTGCCAGTTGTTTCACGCCCAGGGAGATGCGCTCGCGCTCTGCGTCAACTTGCAGAACAACAGCTGCGATCTCGTCACCTTTCTTGTATTCACGAACTGCTTCTTCGCCTGCAACGTTCCAGGAGATGTCAGACAGGTGAACCAGGCCGTCGATGCCGCCGTCCAAGCCGATGAAGATACCGAAGTCAGTGATAGACTTGATTTTACCTTCAACGCGGTCGTTTTTGTTGTGAGTTTCTGCAAACAGCTGCCATGGGTTAGATTTGCACTGTTTCAGGCCCAGAGAAATACGACGACGTTCTTCATCGATGTCCAGAACCATAACTTCCACTACGTCGCCTACGTTAACAACTTTAGACGGGTGAATGTTTTTGTTGGTCCAATCCATTTCAGAAACGTGTACCAGACCTTCAACGCCTTCTTCGATTTCTACGAAGCAGCCGTAATCAGTCAGGTTGGTTACACGACCAGTCAGCTTAGTGCTTTCTGGGTAACGTTTAGCGATAGCAACCCATGGATCTTCGCCCAGCTGTTTCAAGCCCAGGGATACACGAGTACGTTCGCGGTCGAACTTCAGCACTTTAACAGTGATTTCGTCGCCCACATTGACGATTTCGCTTGGATGCTTAACGCGTTTCCAAGCCATGTCAGTAATGTGCAGCAAGCCATCAACGCCGCCCAGATCAACGAATGCACCGTAGTCAGTCAGGTTCTTAACGATACCTTTAACTTCCATGCCTTCTTGCAGGTTTTCCAGCAATTGATCGCGTTCTGCGCTGTTTTCTGATTCGATAACGGCACGACGAGAAACAACTACGTTGTTGCGTTTCTGATCCAGCTTGATGACTTTGAACTCAAGCTCTTTGCCTTCCAGATGCAGAGTATCGCGAACTGGACGCACGTCAACCAGTGAACCTGGCAGGAACGCACGGATGCCGTTCAGTTCGACTGTGAAGCCGCCCTTCACTTTACCGTTGATCACGCCGATTACAGTTGCAGCAACTTCGAAAGCTTTTTCCAGAGTCAGCCATGCTTCGTGGCGCTTAGCTTTCTCACGGGACAGCTGAGTTTCACCGAAGCCATCTTCAACTGCGTCCAGTGCAACGTCAACTTCGTCGCCAACCTGAATTTCCAGTTCGCCTTGCGCGTTCTTGAACTGTTCTGCTGGAATTGCGGATTCGGATTTCAGACCGGCGTCAACCAGTACGATATCTTTATCGATAGAAACAACAACACCACGGACGATAGAGCCCGGACGTGTTTCAATTGTTTTCAGGGATTCTTCAAAGAGTTGAGCAAAAGATTCTGTCATGTTAATAATCTTCAGGATTCTTAAGTTTAACGTCCATCGGGCATCCTGCCTAATGGGGTTGTTTCACATGCCTCGCCGTCCATCCTTGGCAGTAAGGTTAATTTGCCCGTTAATAACAAGTTATTAAGAGCTCGGTTCTTGCTACGCTGACGTTATTAACACGACGGCAACGCTAAAACTTTTTGGGCATACGCCAGCGCTTGTTCAATCACCTGCTCGATGGACATACTGGTTGAATCCAGTATTAACGCATCGGCTGCGGGTACTAAAGGCGCTATAGACCGATTACGATCGCGATCATCTCGCTCCTGTATCTCGGCTAAAAGACGTTCAAAGTTAACATTAAAGCCCTTTTCCTGCAACTGTAGCATGCGTCTGTGTGCTCGTTCTTCCGAACTGGCATCAAGAAATATCTTCACTGGCGCATCGGGAAACACTACGGTTCCCATATCTCTGCCGTCGGCAATCAGACCCGGCGCTTCGCGAAATGCCCGCTGACGGCGCAACAGCGCCTCACGAACACGCGGGAAAGCGGCTGCCTGAGAGGCGGTATTACCCACTGTTTCAGTGCGGATAGCATTGCTGACATCCTCACCTTCAAGAATAACGCGTAATTCTCCGTTTTCTGCGACAAAACGGACGTCGAGATGGGCGGCAAGTGGAACCAGTGCCTCTTCGGTGCTGATATCGACCTGATGATGCAACGCAGCCAAGGCTAAAACGCGGTAGATTGCACCTGAATCCAGTAAACGCCATTTCAGCGTTTCAGCCAGTGCTTTACACAGCGTGCCTTTGCCTGCACCACTCGGTCCATCAACGGTTATCACCGGGGCTATCGCCGTCATTTCTCTCTCCTTTCGGTAGGCAAAACCTCTTGTCTACCCCATCGGGTAAACACAGGTGCGACATTATACGCCGCATCTGCGAGAACTGTTACCCTGCGAGGTGTAGTTGCTGAAAATAAAACCACACCACGTTGAATAAGTTTAGGGAAAATTGATGTGTTTTGCTGAACATATTTTCAATTTGTATAAATGGGAAGGTTATCCCGCCCATTTATTAATAAGAAGCATACTTTAATACAAACCATGCTTAAACCAGCAGAATCATGCGGTTTGGCTTAAGCGAGCCAACTGTTCGAAATAGTCAGGGAAGGTTTTTGCGGTACATTTCGGATCGAGAATAGTGACCGGCGTATCCGATAACGCCACCAGCGAGAAACACATCGCCATACGATGATCGTTATAAGTGCCGATCTCTGCCGCGATCAGCTGCGCAGGTGGAAGCACGCGAATATAGTCGTGGCCTTCTTCCACTTCTGCTCCAACTTTACGCAGTTCGGTGGCCATGGCTGCCAGACGATCGGTTTCTTTTACCCGCCAGTTATAAATATTGCGAATGATTGTTGGCCCTTCGGCAAACAGCGCGGTGGTAGCAATGGTCATCGCCGCATCGGGAATATGGTTCATGTCCATATCGATGCCTCGTAACTCCCCTCGGCTACATTCGATATAATCATCACCCCAACGGATGATTGCACCCATTTTTTCCAATACGTCAGCAAATTTGGTATCGCCCTGCACGCTTTTCTTACCGATTCCGGTCACACGTACAGTGCCACCTTTGATCGCTGCCGCAGCGAGGAAGTAAGAGGCGGAGGACGCATCGCCTTCTACCAGATATTCACCCGGCGAACGATAAGTTTGGCCGCCCGCAATATAGAAGATCTGATAGTTTTCGTGCGTCACTTCAACGCCAAAGCTTTGCATCAAATGCAAAGTAATATCGATATAAGGTTTGGAAACCAAATCGCCTTGAATACGAATTTGCGTATCCTGCGCAGCCAAAGGTGCTGCCATCAACAGCGCCGTCAGGAACTGGCTGGATACGCTGCCGTCAACGGTCAGCTCGCCGCCGCGGAAACCACCGCGAATACGCAGCGGCGGATAATTTTCCTGTTCCAGATAATCAATCTGCGCGCCGCCCTGACGCAATGCGTCCACCAAATGGCCTATTGGGCGTTCTTTCATACGTGGCTCGCCGGTTAATATCACGTCGCCGTGGCTCAGGCACAAAGCAGCAGCCAATGGGCGCATTGCGGTGCCTGCGTTACCGAGGAATAACTCTACCGGCTCAGCGGCCAACAGCGGGCTCCCCAGCCCGTCAATCTCACATTGGGTGCGATCGGCGGAAAGACGATAATTAACGCCCAACGTTTTCAGGGCATTCAGCATATGGCGAATATCATCGCTATCTAACAGATTGTTTAGCCGGGTTGTCCCCTCAGCCAGTGCCGCCAGCAGCAGGGCGCGATTAGACACACTTTTGGAGCCGGGAAGATTAACGGTGCCGTCAATCAGCGCGATGGGTTGTAACGTCAGGGATTCCAGCATGGGAAAAACACTCTCCAGTCTTCTATTAATCAACAACCCCGCATGAACGGGGCTGTTTTGAGGCAAAAAATGGCGGCACATACCGCTAAATACATTGGGAAAATAACTGCCGATAAAGCAGGAAATCCCTGAAACGCTATCAGGCATGGCGACGTTCAAAGTCAGCCATAAAATCAGTTAATACTTTAACGCCTTCAATCGGCATAGCGTTATAAATGGACGCCCGCATACCGCCTGCAACCCGATGGCCTTTCAACGCTTGCAGGCCCAACGCTTCGGCCTCACTGAGGAAAACGTTATCCAGTTCCGGTTTAGCCAGTTGGAACGGAATATTCATCCAGGAACGGTTGGCCGCGGCCACCTGATTGCGATAAAAATCGCTGCTATCAATAGCACTATAAAGTAATTCGGCTTTGGCGCGGTTACGTTTTTCCATTTCCACCAGACCGCCCTGCTCTTTCAACCACTTAAAGACCATGCCGGAAAGATACCAGGCGAAGGTTGGCGGCGTGTTGAACATCGAGTCATTCTTCGCCAATACCTGATAATCCAAAATAGACGGCACATGTTTGTGCGCTTTGCCCAGCAGGTCTTCACGAACAATCACCAACGTCAAACCCGCAGGCCCGATATTCTTCTGTGCGCCAGCGTAAATCAGGCCATAGCGGCTGATATCAATAGGACGGGAAAGAATCGATGAGGAATAATCGGCCACCACGATTTTATCGCCAAAATCGGGATCTTCATGGATCGCCACGCCGTCGATGGTTTCGTTCGGGCAATAATGCACATAGGCTGCATCCGCGCTTAACTGCCATTGGCTCATAGGCAGAACGCCGGTCAGACCATCAATTTGTGCTTTAATATCAATAACATTTGGCTCGCAATATTTCTGAGCTTCATTAATGGCGCTGTGTGCCCAATAGCCGCCATCGATGTAATCTGCCGAGGTTTTATCACCCAGCAGATTCTGCGGCACTGCGGCAAATTGCGCTCTGGCTCCGCCGTGGCAAAACAGCACTTTATAATTATCAGGAATTTTCAACAGATCCCGCAGATCCTGTTCGGATTGCTCGGCCACTTGAATGAATTCTTTACTGCGATGGCTGATTTCCATCACTGAGGTGCCAATGCCATGCCAGTTGCATAATTCTTGTTGTGCACGACGCAGAACTTCCACCGGCAGCATTGCTGGGCCAGCGCTAAAATTGTAAACCTGTGTCATTTCCCCTCACCGCTTTCACTGAGATAATCATCGTTTTAACCCATACATCGGTTTTATCATTCGCATTCAACGGCTGCAACGCTTATTCATCCAGAAGGTCGAAAGCGTCCCGGCGTTTTATAGCGGTTCGCCCGCCTATTGGCATTTCATGCAGAATTATTCGCTGAAAGTTAATGACTATGCGACTCACTACGCGATAGATAACTCAATTTGAGCTTGAATGACGTCAGGTGCGCGTTAGCGGCGGGTTTTGGTGCGAAAAAGGATTCGGGATAAAAAGGGGCAGCGAGCCGCCCCCGAATTAATAAAATGAACGACTTAGTAAGTCAGGAACATTTTTTGAATTTCCTGCGGATTTTTGGTCTGCGTTAAGGCTAATTGCAGCAATACGCGAGCTTTTTGCGGATTCAACAGGCCAGAAGCCACAAAACCGTACTTGGTATCGTCAACTTCAGCATCCTGCGTGGTAGAACCGGTTGGTACGCGAGAAGAACGCACCACGGCGACGCCATTGTGTGCCGCAGTTGCCAGAGTGTCGAAGACGCTGTGGTACATGTTGCCATTACCCACACCGGCGCTGACGATGCCCTGATAACCATCGGCGATAAAGGCTTTGGCTGGAAGATCGGACGCGTTTGCATAGCTATAAACGATGCCAACTTTCGGCAAGGTCGTCAGTTTGGTGACGTCAAACGGAGTTTGTTTGTGTTCGCTTGCGTGCAGATAATTCACTTTACCGTCATGGATCAAGCCGACGGTACCGGTGTTTGGTGACTGGAAGGTCTGTACTGAAGTGGTGCTGGTCTTGGTCACATCGCGGCCATCCAATACCACATCGTTCATTGCCACCAAGACGCCGCGCTTGGCTGACTGCGGATCACTGGCAACAACCACTGCATTATAAAGATTCAGTGGGCCATCAGCGCCCATTGCTGTAGCTGGGCGCATTGCGCCAACCACAACCACAGGTTTATCGCATTTTACCGTCAAATCGAGGAAGTAAGCCGTTTCTTCCAGAGTATCGGTACCGTGAGTAATCACAAAACCATCGGTTTTTGCACAGTCTGCATTGATTCTCTTAGCCAGTTTCAACCAGACATCGTCATTCATGTCTTGGGAACCGATATTGACCAATTGCTCGCCGTGTACGTTGGCAATGTTTTTGATTTCCGGAACTGCATTAACCAAGGCATCCACACCAATTTTCCCCGCGGTGTAGTTGGATTTGGTGGCTGAATCGCCGCCGCCAGCAATGGTGCCGCCGGTCGCTAACAGCGTAATATTCGGCATAGCCAAGGCCGAACCACTAATCCCTGCCAAAATCCCTGCCAAAACGGTTAATTTTAAAGACTTCATCTTGCCAACTCCCTTTTTTATAAATGAATGAATTATCCGGTAAATCCACACAAATACTGTGACATATATTGTGCTTTAGGAATACATGGAGCTATCGGCCAAAACCCCGTATGATTGCGCGTTTTTAGTACGGTCAAAAAGTGAAAAACATGACGCAAACTTTTATCCCCGGCAAAGACGCTGCGCTGGAAGACTCCATTTCCCGTTTTCAGCAAAAACTGAGCGATCTCGGTTTTAATATTGAAGAAGCTTCCTGGCTCAATCCGGTTCCTCATGTTTGGTCAGTGCATATCCGCGATCGCGACTGTCCGCTGTGTTTTACCAACGGCAAAGGCGCGAGCAAAAAGGCCGCACTGGCCTCCGCTCTGGGTGAATATTTTGAGCGTTTATCAACTAACTATTTCTTCGCTGATTTTTATTTGGGTAAAGAAATCGCCAACGGTGAGTTCGTTCATTATCCCAATGAGAAGTGGTTCCCTATTCCGGCTGATGGCTCCCTGCCACAAGGCATTCTCGATGCCCGGCTGCACGCTTTTTATGACCCAGACAAAGAGCTAAATGCCAATGATCTGGTGGACTTACAGTCAGGTAACGTTGAGCGCGGAATCTGTTCCCTGCCCTTTACCCGTCAATCTGACCTGGAGACAGTATATATTCCTATGAATATCATAGGAAATCTTTATGTGTCTAATGGTATGTCTGCTGGTAATACCGCCAATGAAGCACGTGTCCAAGGTTTGTCAGAAGTTTTCGAACGCTATGTGAAAAACCGCATTATTGCGGAATCCATCAGCCTGCCCGAAATCCCGCAAGAGGTGCTGAACCGCTACCCTGGCGTAGTTGAAGCCATTGCAAAACTGGAAGAGGAAGGTTTCCCAATCCTTTCTTATGACGCCTCTTTGGGCGGCGCTTACCCGGTTATTTGCGTCGTCTTATTCAACCCTTCTAACGGAACTTGTTTTGCTTCATTCGGCGCGCATCCTGACTTCGGCGTAGCGCTGGAGCGCACCGTGACCGAATTGTTGCAAGGCCGCAGCCTGAAAGATTTGGATGTTTTCACCGCTCCAACCTTCGATGACGAAGAAGTGGCCGAACACACCAATCTGGAAACTCACTTTATCGATTCCAGCGGTTTAATTAGCTGGGATATGTTCAAGCAGGACGCAGACTATCCGTTCGTTGACTGGAATTTCAGCGGCACAACCGAAGAAGAATTCGCTACGCTGATGGCGATCTTCAAACAGGAAGATGCTGAAGTTTACATTGCAGATTATGAGCATTTGGGCGTTTACGCCTGCCGTATTCTGGTACCGGGTATGTCCGACATCTATCCGGCAGAAGATTTGCTGATGGCCAATAACACTATGGGCGTACATCTGCGTGACACTCTGCTGGCGTTGCCAGGCACCGAGTGGAAGCCAGAGCAGTATCTGCAATTGATCGAACAGCTGGACGACGAAGGTCTGGATGATTTTGCCCGCGTGCGTGAACTGCTGGGCATCGCCTCTGGGAAAGACAACGGCTGGTATACCCTGCGCGTTGGCGAGCTGAAATCCATGCTGGCGCTAGCCGGTGGTGATTTGGAGCAAGCGTTGATTTGGGTTGAGTGGACGCAGGATTTCAACGCCTCCGTATTTACTCCTGAACAGGCTAACTATTACCGTTGCCTGCAAACCTTGCTGCTGCTGACTCAAGAGCCGGATCGCGATCCTGCCCAATATCATGGCGCATTCGTGAAAATGTACGGTCAAGATGCTGTGGATGCCGCTTCTGCCGCCCTTTGTGGCGAAGTTCGCTTCCACGGGCTGTTTAGCATCGATCCTGATTTGAAAGCATTACCGGCACATCAGGCGCTGTTGGGAGCCTATGAGAAGTTGCAAGCGGCCAAGCGTCGTTACTGGGCAAAAAACTAATAGCTTTGTTCCAGTTCTGAAAACTGCTATCTCATCAAGCGACGGCGAATCCTATGGGTTCGCCGTTTTTTTACCCTACATTTATCTATCCTCATTTTTATCGCTGTATGTTCTATAAGCGCCGAGTTATATAAACTGTGCGCTTAATAAATAGACATCTCAGCGCCTGAATTATTATTTATGCAGAAATTCCCATCGCCAGAATTATTTTTTCATCAAAAAACAGTTATTATTTTTGGGAGAAAATGGCACTTTTAGACAAATAATTCCGCCTAAAGCTCGCATTCTTATGGGCAGGTAAATAAATAGTTAATTTTTAATAGCGTGGTTGAAGGCGATAATCTACAAATTACGCTATTTATTAACCTTTTCTTCATCGAATTGAACGTTTAATCAAAATTTTTTGTAAATCTTAAAATATTTTTTCTCTTTAAATATCAATGAAATAACATGATTAACCATTGAGATTGCAGGTGTTTATGGCTGATTAAAGTGGCCCAATATGATCCACGTCAATTTTCACGCTATACTGCTTTGCTAGTATCTCGTTGTGCTTTATTAACCCTAAAGAGAGAGTTAGTGTGAAAGCTGACAACCCCTTCGATGCATTACTACCCGCGGCCATGGCGAAAGTAGCCGAAGATGCCGGTGTCTACAAAGCCACCAAGCATCCGATGAAAACTTTCTATCTGGCAATTACTGCGGGCGTGTTTATCTCAATCGCTTTTGTATTTTACATTACAGCTACTACTGGCACCGCGGGCGTTCCTTTCGGCTTTGCGAAATTAGTTGGCGGTATCTGCTTCTCACTGGGTTTGATGTTAGTCGTGGTATGCGGCGGCGACCTCTTTACTTCCACCGTATTAACCACCGTAGCGAAAGCCAGCGGCCGGATTACCTGGCGTCAGTTGGGGACTAACTGGGTGAATGTTTACGTTGGAAACCTGGCCGGAGCGCTGTTTTTTGTCGCCCTGATCTGGTTTGCCGGTCAATACATGGTTGCCAACGGCCAATGGGGCTTGAATGTGCTGCAAACCGCAGATCACAAATTGCACCATACTTTTATTCAAGCAGTATGTTTGGGCATTTTAGCTAACCTGATGGTGTGCTTAGCGGTATGGATGAGTTACTCCGGCCGTACCATTATGGACAAAATGTTCGCGATGATTCTGCCAGTCGGTATGTTTGTCGCCAGCGGCTTTGAACATAGCATCGCCAACATGTTTATGATTCCTATGGGCATAGTGATTAAAAACTTCGCTTCGCCTGAGTTCTGGCAAGCCATAGGAGCAACACCTGAGCAATTTGCTAATCTGACCGTAAGTAACTTTGTTATCGACAACCTCATTCCTGTTACCATCGGTAACATCATTGGTGGCGGGTTATTGGTAGGGTTAACTTATTGGGTAATTTATCTGCGCGGTGACCAGCAACATTAAAGTGTGGCCGCTACGTCTGGTTTTCGAAGAAATTCACATTAAAAGGTAGATGCATTATGACCGAACTTAATGAAAAATTGGCCAACGCATGGCAAGGTTTTACCGAGGGTGACTGGCAGAACGAAGTAAACGTTCGTGACTTCATCCAGAAGAACTACACCCCATATGAAGGTGACGAATCCTTCCTGGCCGGCTCTACCAAAGCAACCGATGAGCTGTGGGCCAAGGTCATGGAAGGCATCAAACTGGAAAACCGCACTCATGCGCCAGTTGACTTCGATACCGACGTAGCATCAACCATCATCTCCCACGACGCTGGTTACATTAGCAAAGATTTGGAAACCATCGTTGGTTTGCAGACTGAAGCACCATTGAAACGCGCCCTGATTCCATTCGGCGGCATCAAAATGGTTGAAAACTCCTGCAAAGTTTACGGTCGTGAGCTGGATCCACAGCTGAAAAAAGTGTTCACCGAATACCGCAAAACCCATAACCAGGGCGTATTCGATGTTTACACCAAAGACATCCTGAACTGCCGTAAATCCGGTATCCTGACCGGTCTGCCGGATGCTTATGGTCGTGGTCGTATCATCGGTGACTATCGTCGCGTAGCCGTTTACGGTATCGACTTCCTGATGAAAGACAAACTGGCTCAGTTCAATTCATTACAGTCACGTCTGGAAAACGGCGAAGATCTGGAAATGACCATCCAACTGCGCGAAGAAATTGCTGAGCAGCATCGTGCACTGGGTCAAATCAAAGAAATGGCAGCTAAATACGGCTGCGATATTTCTCGTCCTGCGACTAACGCCCGTGAAGCGGTACAGTGGACTTACTTCGGCTACCTGGCCGCGGTGAAATCCCAGAACGGTGCAGCGATGTCCTTCGGCCGCGTGTCTACTTTCCTGGACGTGTACATTGAACGCGACATGAAAGCCGGCAAACTGACCGAAATCGAAGCGCAAGAGTTGATTGACCATCTGGTGATGAAACTGCGTATGGTTCGCTTCCTGCGTACCCCTGAATACGATGAGCTGTTCTCCGGTGACCCAATCTGGGCAACTGAGTCTCTGGCTGGTATGGGCGTTGACGGTCGTACTCTGGTAACTAAAACCAGCTTCCGCTTCCTGAATACCCTGTACACCATGGGGCCATCTCCAGAGCCGAACATGACCATTCTGTGGTCTGAGAAACTGCCGTTGAACTTCAAGAAGTTCGCAGCGAAAGTTTCTATCGACACCTCATCTGTACAGTATGAAAACGATGATTTGATGCGTCCTGACTTCAACAACGATGACTATGCCATCGCATGTTGCGTCAGCCCAATGATCGTCGGTAAACAAATGCAGTTCTTCGGCGCTCGTGCCAACCTGGCGAAAACCATGTTGTACGCAATCAACGGCGGCGTTGACGAAAAACTGAAAATTCAGGTAGGCCCGAAAGAAGCGCCAATGATGGACGAAGTGCTGGACTATGACAAAGTCATGGAACGCATGGACCACTTCATGGATTGGCTGGCTAAACAATACGTGACTTCGCTGAACATCATTCACTACATGCATGACAAGTACAGCTACGAAGCTGCGCTGATGGCTCTGCATGACCGTGATGTATATCGCACCATGGCTTGCGGTATCGCAGGTCTGTCCGTTGCTGCTGACTCCCTGTCTGCTATCAAATACGCGAAAGTAACGACTATTCGTGATGAAGATGGTCTGGCAGTCGACTTCAACATCGAAGGCGAATATCCACAGTTCGGTAACAACGATTCTCGCGTTGATGACATCGCCTGTGACCTGGTTGAGCGCTTCATGAAGAAAATTCAGAAGCTGCGTACCTACCGTAACGCGGTACCAACTCAGTCAGTTCTGACCATTACCTCTAACGTGGTTTATGGTAAGAAAACCGGTAACACCCCAGACGGTCGTCGCGCGGGTGCCCCATTCGGTCCAGGTGCTAACCCAATGCACGGTCGTGACCAGAAAGGTGCTGTTGCCTCTCTGACTTCCGTTGCCAAACTGCCGTTTGCCTATGCGAAAGATGGTATTTCTTATACCTTCTCCATCGTACCAAACGCTTTGGGTAAAGATGACGAAGTGCGTAAAGCTAACTTAGCGGGTCTGATGGACGGTTACTTCCATCACGAAGCGTCCATCGAAGGTGGTCAACACCTGAACGTGAACGTGATGAACCGTGAAATGCTGTTAGACGCGATGGAAAATCCGGAAAAATATCCGCAGCTGACCATCCGTGTATCGGGTTACGCAGTACGCTTCAACGCGCTGACCAAAGAACAGCAACAGGATGTTATTACTCGTACTTTCACTCAGTCGATTTAATAACCCGATACGCAAAGAATTTGGAGTGACGGACAGGTAGCAAGAAAACAAAGCCCGATGAACTGACTTAAGTCGCTGATTTAGGCTCGTGTATCCGCTAACAACCCTGTTGCTTCAAGTCCGAAGGGTATAAACTTAAAGGCTCCACGACTGTGGGGCCTTTACTTATCAAGCACAGCTATTTTCACCAACCACCGCACGATGTACTTGCCAGAAAAGTCTGTTTTGCCAGCCATCTACCCTGAGTGGGTGCCCGGCAAAACAGTTTTATCCGACCTAGCGTCGGCAGCAGGAGTGCCAGCTCAGACGTTGTGATCGCCCGAATCACCGAGCTAACAAGGGCATCCCCTTCCTCCTGCCCTGCCGCCGTTATGTTGATTTCGACTGCTATTGAACGGTCAATTTGGAGAACCCCCTGCAATGTCTGTACTTGGTGACATAAAGCAAGGCTCAACACATTGAAATAAAAGGATTTATTTCAAGAAACGTCCACATATTGTCCATGTCGATGCTATTACTACTTTTGTTGAACAAGAACGCCCGCTTTAGCGGGCGTTCTTGTCTCTGGAGAAAAGCAGGATTGGCGTATCAACTTGTCAGAACATCAACACTTGCCCGCCTGCTTGCGGGTGAGGCGGTACTGGGTTAATCTCGCCAGGCTTTGATATTGAGCGCATAAAACTTTCCATCGTCACAAAGGTATGTCCGCAATTCACATTGGTGCACTGGTGATAGCGTTCTTTGGTTTCGATGGTGATCTGGCTGCTGCTGCGGGTATGGGCTGCGCTGTGGCATAAAGGGCAATTGAACATGATCCGGACTCCGGCATCATCCCGGCTATGGCCGGTGTTAATGATAATTATGCGTGATTGTTGATTCAAAATCATCACTCCATATCCAAATCATCTATTTTCACCTCTAATTCCAGCGCGGTAGTAAAGCCGCTGTCATTCACGGAATGAGTGACCGTGACCAACGTCCAGTCGGCGTCATCTATCTGTTTTTTAAAGCCAGTGACTTTAATCGGCACTTCGGGGTAGAGATCGGCTCGCCCCTTGGCTAACTGAATGGAGAACTTGGCCGCGCCGCGTTGCAGCCGTTCCCAATTGGATTTAGCCGCTCGCTGCGCATTGTGTTTGTGGGCGTAAGTGGTGCGCAAGGTCAGCACATTCTCATCAGTGCCGATCAGATATTCACCTTGTTTCTCTTCGGGTTCTTTGGGCTTGGCGGTAGTGGTCGCCTTGCGTTTACGCTTTCGTTTTACCTTAACCACTGGTTTTTCCGTGGTACGGGTATTCAACCAGTTAGCCACCACGCCGGTATAAGCGCCCCGGTCAGCCATACTAAATTGATGGCCGTCACCCAAACTGCGGATAATAGTCATCACTGGAATAGGTTTACCGCTGGCGGTTTTCGCCTGGCCTTGTTTGATAAATAACAGATTGCCCTTTTTTACGGCGGCAATAGCCCCGTATTGTTTTGCCAGTCGGGTAATTAAATTGCCGTCTGATTCGTTGGTTTGGTCTATATGTTCGACGATTAAATCAGACATGGCCTTATTTAATGTGGGTGTGAGTTTATTGCGCTCGGCAATTATCTTCATTATCCCGCCAATGGTGGTTTTATGATAAGACTGATCGCGGCGAATATTGAGCGTTTCACGAAAATCCGCACTGCGGGCGCGAATAGTCAGCTTATCCGGTGCGCCGCTGTGCTCTATTTCATCCACGGTAAAGGTGCCTTTATCAATCAAGACCGCCCCTTGCCAGCCTAGCGCAAGCGCTATTTTAGCCCCTCGGCGGGGCAGCACTAACTGGCCGTCTGAATCATCCAGTTCCATATCAAGCTGGTCGGCCTCAAAACCGCGATTATCGGTTAGGGTTAATGACATCAGTCGCTTTTTAATGCCGCCGCTTTTATCGATACCATCCACGGTAATAGCATAATCCGGCGCGTTATGACCGTTATTGGACAGGATATCAATCATGATAATAAGCCGCTGGCGGTGTCAGAGATTTGCGCGGCAATATCATCAAATTGCTGTGATAAATCACCAAACATTTCTTTTAAGGATTCATCAGTGCGTTTTAGCGTCAGCGTGAATTCAATCTTGCGCGCTGAACCATCACTGAAAAAGATACTTTTGGTACGGCTAAGATTCTCAATCACAAACATGCCGTGAATGGCACCGTTCCCCTCAATCAGTGACCAGGCTTTGCCGGTTTCAGCCATCAACTGCAAGGCCATGAGCGAGGCTTTACCGCCAGTCAGTTCAGGGTATAGCACACCGGATAAGGTAATCGATTCTTCATCTGGCCCCAAAAACTGGCTGATTGGCCGCAAGCCGATGCGGGCATTTGTCGGGTGACGCCATGCCATTTGATGCTGAAAATCTTGATAGGGGACGGTTTGCAACATAAAGACAAACATCCCTAATGCCATCATCATAAGTCGCTCCTTAATCAATATCCCGATAACTGCTGTTCATTTTTGCCCTGGCGCTGCGCTCAAGGGCGCTCAACTGGCGGGCAATTTCCCGCGCAATATCTATCGGAGAATCATTGGGTTGGGCGATAACCTGAATGGGTGCATTGATATGCACCGGCGTTTCTTTGATTATCGTCGTGTGAGTCTGATGGGTGGCTCCCGCCTGAGTCGGCGGCAGGCTATAGGGATGCATCGGCGCGGCAGCCGCCTCTCCGCCGCTGAACATCAGGGCGGCAGCGGTTGCCATTGCGGCGGTGTTTCTGCGGCTGGTGACATTCACCGGGCCACTGACAATCTCCGGCCCATACTCTCCCACTACGCCAAATTTTCCCAATGGGATACGTCCGCCCGCGTCATGCTCGCCGGTAAATCTTTTGCGAATAGCCTCGGCGCTGTGACCGGTTGGCATCGGGGCAAACGTGACACCGGCGGCCTGAGCGGCAGCGGCAACCCCCGGATGGGTTGCTGCCAGCGCTTTGGTTTTCTCCGACCGTTCCCGCACCTCATCCAGTTTTTTTAGTACCCATTGGATAGAGTCGGTCAGGGCCTTCATCGGAGTCAGCGCCAGATGGATACCGTCCGCCAGAAATTGGCCGAATGCTTTACCGGCATCAGCGGCTCCGTTTAAATCGCGCGTGGTGGATTGCACCGGTTCCAGTAGTTTCTTGAACCAGCCCCAGACCTTTTTCACCCCGCTGGCGATCCACTCAAAAACGGGGGCCAGTGGCTTGAAGGCTTCTGTAATCGGCGCGGCAGCTTGCCGGAATCCGTCAACAACGCCTCTCAGAAATGCCTTAATCGGTTGCCAGTATTGGTAAATCAGCAAGCCAACGCCGGCGATTGCCATACCAATCAAACCAATTGGACTGAGTAAAACACCCAAAACACTGGATACGCTGACCAGGGCGAAACGCAGGAATTTAAGCGGGGATTTTGCCAGCCAGGCGAGGCCGCGACCGAGCATTTTAAATGCCCCAATACCCGACTGAACCGGTGATTTCGCCACATTAACCAGCGCACCGCCCAGACTTTTGAGGGATTGCACCCCGTTTTTTCCGGCATGGCGCGACATGGACAATATCGACTGGCCGAAATTGCCAAATTGGCGGGCGGTGATCGGGGTGGTGCTGGCGAGACGGGACATGCCCGCAGACAAATTGGGCAATAAGCGAATACCCAACACGCGGGTACTGAAACGCAGCAAGGCCAGCGGCCCCAAAATCCCCACTACGGCGATCGCCAGTGCCCCAAAAGCGGTTGTTGTTATCGCGATAGCGGCACCAATCTTTACAACGGCTTGGCTGATTTGCGGGTGTGCTTTGAGGAATTCGGCCACGCCGTGCATAAATTCGCTGATGCCTTTTGCCGCAGAGCGCAGCCAGTCGTTATTTTTCTCGAACAGCTCAACGCTGATATTTTCCATGGCCGCGTGCAATATGGTCATATCACCGGTCAGGTTATCCAGCATGGTGGAGGAAACCCGTTTTGCCTCGCCGTCATACTCGCCCGGCTGGCCGCGCATTTTCCCAAGAGAACCATTACCGGCAGCATGCATTAGCACACCGAACCCAGTCACTGCATATTGCCCGGCGATATCTTTAAAAATAGCACCGCGCTCAACGTTGCCCATCTTGCCGGTTTTCTCATTGATATCTTTGAGGATATCCACTAAATCACGCATATTGCCGTTCTTGTCCGAGGTTTTCACCCCCAGATCGGACACGGCCTTGGAGCCACCAATACGGCTTAAAATACTGCGCATGGTAGTACCAGCCTGACTGCCCTGAATACCGGCGCTGCCGAGCATTGCCGTGGAAGCCGCGACGGTCTCCAGACTCTGCCCGTACTCCCGACCTACACCCGCAGAGTATTTCAGCGACTCTCCCAGCATCGGAATGTCCACGTTATTTCGGGTAAATAACGCGGTGAGGACGTCAGCAACGTGATCCATCTTCTCGGCGGGGATCCCCATCGCTGTTTGAATGTTAGAGGCGATATCGGCGGTGGTGCCTAAATCAATATCCCCGGCGGCGGCCAGATTTAACATGCCCGGCATCGCGCCCAAAACCTGCTTAGGTGAATAACCGGTACGACCAAGAAAATATTGGCCCTGCGCGACTTCCAGATCGGTAAATTTGGAGGACAGCGGCAACGTTCGGGCCTGCTGGCGCATGGCCTGCATATCGGCTGAGTTCTTATCGGGGATGCGGGTCACCGCCTGAGTTTTACTCATCATGGCGTCAAAGTCATAACCCACATGCAACGCTCCGGCGATCCCTCTTCCCATAGCTTTACCCGTTGCCATGGAGGTATAGCCTAATCCGGCCGCCAAGGCTTTGCGCTGATTGCTGGCATCAAAATGATTACGAGCCTGATTAAGCCGTTGTTGTTGCTGAGCCTGTTGCTCCAGACGCCGCTGTTGGCTGACTAGTGCGGCAGTGGTGCTGGAAATATTGGCTTTTAAGCTGCGCTGGGCGTCACCCAGTCGGTGAGTGGCAATACCGCTATTTTGCAGGGCGCTACGCTGATGGTGCAAAGAGGTCCGCAACTCGCTGTATTTCTGTTTAAGTTTACTGGCTTCCTGTCTGGCCTTTTGAAACTGGCGGGCCTGTTTGGCGGTAGTGCCCCCGGAATTTCTCGCCGCGATATCATACTGGCGTACTTTTTCGCGGGCTGCCGCCAGCGCCTGAGCCGCACCGATAACGGCGGTTTTAGTCTGACGAAACCCCTCAATACTGGCCGACTGGTTATTTAGCTGCTTTAACTGGTCTTTGGTGGCTTTAATGGCGACGGCCAGCGTTTTATTGCTGGCCTGAATGGATTTAAACGGGCGGGTAACTTTATCGACTGCGCTAAGTAGAATCTGCAAGCGAAGGTTTTTATCACTCATCACTGCCTCCGTTGCGGATCACGGCTTTATGTCGCCATGCTAATAATTCACCTAATGACATGGGATCGGTGACGGTGGGCGGCCAGTGAAAAATGACCGCGATATCCGCCGTCAGGTCGTCTACCGTCAGGCTGTCAGGAAATCGGATTTGACCGAATTCGGTAAGAAAAAAAGCGCCACGGCGTTCGCCAACTGATACATATCCGCCGGATCGAGGTTGCTCACTTCCTGCGTGGTCAGATTTGGCGTGGTGACGCGGGGCAGCACCTTAATCAGCGAATCCACATCCGTATCTAGCAGCGCCTGGAGCTTGGCTCCACGCAACGCGCCAGCATTCGGTTTCGTGACCGTAATTTCGGTAATGATGGTATTACCGCGCACAATAGGTACATCCAGTGTAATGGTGTTGAACTGCTCTAAATCGGTGAGCGTTTCCGGGGTCGTGTCTGGGGCTGTCGTCGTTTTTTTCATGGTCATTATCCAAAGGGAAAATAAAATGGCGGCGCAAATAAATGCGTCGATAAGGTTACAGGCCGATATTGCGGCGATGGGCTTCGAGCCTATCTTCGCCGTTGACCATTTCGACCATATTCACGGTATCGATCTCGATCAGCACTTCGCCGTCCCACGTCAATTTGTAGTAGACGCATTTGGTGGCGATTTTTACCGTGGAGCTATCGCCCTGTTTGCTGTCGCCGGGGTCGATTTCCTCATGACGGCCTCGCACCACCACTTCTACCGCGTGGGTTTCGCCGGTGTCGTCCCGTTGGTAGGAACCGGCAAAGCGCAGCATCACGCCGTCAACTTTGGTCACGCCCCATTGTTTGTAAACCTCGGCATCGATACCGCCCAGCGTCCAGTCCAGATTGAGGGCATCATCGGCCAGCCCCAAATCCACCTTGGCGCTGCCGTTCATGCCGCCGCCGCGATAGTCTTCAAATTTGCGGCCCAGCTTGGGCAAAGTAAGTGATTCGATCACGCCCTGATAGCTGTTCCCGGCGTTGAATAAATTCAGGTATTTCAGTTTGCGTGGTAATGCCATAATGTCGGTTCCTTAGCTGTTAACGGATTGGGCGAAGTTGGCCAGATAGCGATCGGTGATGCGCTGGCGCAGCATCAAATCTTCCAGCGGTGGCACCGGTGTATAGTCGTAATCAATAAACAGGCGACCCGCTTTGAGGGTGTCTTTGCTGTTGACGTCCTCGTCATACCAGCAATCGCCATCGATGATGTAACCCTGTGATTTCAGCTCGCGCATTTTGGCGCGGATACCTTCAATAATGTCCTTTACCAGTGACGGGTTTAGCGGCTTATCGTTGGCCCACATATGCGCTTCGGCTACGGTGTCAGCCAACACTTGCGCAGTTCGGGTGTAGTTCTCAAAGGCAAATAACGGATCATCAGAGCAGGAGCGGGAACCCCAGAAACGATAGCCATCTTTGCGGATCAGCGTAGTGACGTCTTTACTGTTGAGTAAATTGGCATCGGTGGCGCTGTTTTGCAGGTCCCAAAACACATCGGCACTGATGCCAGTAACACCATTAACCCCTACGTTAGACAGCGATTTATGCCAGCCAACGTCATTATCAATCTTGGCGCGCAAGCCCAAGGCACGGGCGGTGGCGTAAGCAGTGGTTTCAGCATTGTTGACGGTATCCCAGTTAAGAAAGTCCGGCCAAATCAACATGGCTTCGCGCTGGCTGAAATTCTCCCGGTACTTCATCGCGTCCTCCATGGTCTTGCAGCCGTGGGCGCTGATATAGGCGAAAGCCCGCAGATTCTGCGCGACGGATAATAATTCTGTGGATACGGCCAAAGTGTCATGACCGGGTACGCCCAAGATGCGTGGCTGTACGCCGAGTTTTCCCTGAGCGGCTAACAGGGCTTTCATGCCAGTTTTGCGGCCGTCGGGTGTGGCTCCACCGATAATATTGGAGGTGGTTTCGGCTTCAGTTTCGCCCTGAGCCACGCGAACAACCACGGTCAGCGGACGGGTTTGGTCGCTGATGGCCTCCAGTGAATGGGCTAAGGTGCCGGTTTCGCCCGCTTTGCCGCTGGCGGCCAGCACATCGGTGAGCAAAACGGGGGTATTCAGGGGAAAGGCTTTGGCGTCGGCATCATCGGAGGTACAGACCATTCCGACCACCGCCGTGCTGACGGTGCGAATTGGGCGAGTGCCTTCGTTAATTTCAATCACGCGCGCGCCATGATGATAATCGGTTGACATGGTTTTTCTCCGGTTAAGCGTTCAGGCGCTATGATGCCGGATTGTTGAGCGCGGAGCAGGTGATGGGTGTTGTGTAGGGGATGGCACAAGAGAGCAGAGAACGCCCCGGCCAGCGGGGCTAAAAATCAGTCTTCCGGCACCAAGACCGGGATAATATCGCGTTACCCCTCAACATAAATACATACCCTATTACGATTGCCTCTCTGCCCCAACCAGTATCGCCGAAACCTCATTAGACAGCGTAGTCATATCCGCCAGTACGCCGGTGACGCCCTCCGGCTTGACCAT
>NZ_QCZL01000005.1:0-190966 GCF_003634395.1 Yersinia sp. IP36721 | reverse complement strand
TCGCCAGGGCGCGTTTAAGTGCTGCAATAAGCGTTTTCATTCAGCCAGTGTGCCGCGTGCGGGCGCGACTGGCATGTGATAGGGGTTGTGTGAGGGATGGCACAAAGAATTAACTGCAAAAAGAATAAACGCGTGTATTAAAGGTTAATCAAAATGTGAACAATATGGGGGTTCGGTAATACATCAGGTGCATCTAATGACTAAACCCTGTAACCTCCCTACGTTTTATTATTTTAAAGGGACTTTAAATGGCTAATTCAATTTATTTGACATTGCAAGGGACTAAGCAAGGTTTAATATCCGCAGGCTGTGGCTCATTAGATTCTATTGGGAATCAGTATCAGTCAATGCATCAAGATCAAATTTTTGTTTACTCCTTACAACACATGATATCTCGCGCTCAAAACTCCAATCATCATCCGATAGTTTTTAGAAAACCGATCGACAAATCATCGCCTTTGCTGGGATTATCTATTTCCGAGAACGAGAGTCTTCACTGTACTTTCGATTTTTATCGAACAAATAACGCGGGTTCTCAGGAGAAGTATTACACCATCGAATTGACTAATGCGGCACTAACAAATATCCATGTTGATTATCCTCACTCACTGACCCATGCAGGTATGCAACCGGAAGAACATGTATCAGTTCGCTATGAAAGTATTATCTGGCAGCATCATGTTGCCGGTACATCAGCATATAGCATTTGGAATGACCGCGTTTTATAAGGATTATCTTGTGGATGAGATTAATACCATATCCAACAAAATCGTAGCGTCCTTTGAACCTGATGGTGTCCCTGAAAGCATATGGGCTGGGGTTATGTCAGTCCCGCAGGATATCTATTATCTGACGCGTGGCGTTATGGATACAGAACACCGAAGCCAAAATTCCAATCACTTTCACCGGTTGGCAACTTTTATAAAAAATGGAGATATTGATAGTGCAATAGTAAGACTGGTTGAAACAATTGCCAGAGACTTTATCGATAGGCTTCCCGAAGATAAAAAAGACGCGCTGTTAAATAGCATTTATGCGAAAGTTGGCTCCCGCTTTGGTACAACAACTACACTCATGTATTTGTTAACTTCACGAATGAATAGATCAATAGCAATGCACCCTAAATTAAAAGCATCTTTGGGTATTTTTCGGGGCGCGGCGATAAACTCCATATTGACCGCAGGTGCATTGGCAAACCACTCAGCTTATGACTCCAGAGAGCTGAGAGAACAAAACCCAAGATTATATTGGCGTTTACGTTCTATGGGCGAACTGGACATATTGTATTTTTTAATTAAAGATTCAGTGTCTGGCTATGTGGAGGCCAGCGGTATGCAAGAGCAGGGACGAGATGATGAATACAGGAGGATAATAGATAATGTCATCAACCAACTCAACGGTTAAAAAAATCTTAGTCGGTTTTCTATATTATCTTTCTTATATGGCGGCAAATACCGTTGCTATGATCGCAATAGTATTGATGGTTACATCATTTTTCTATTTTGAACATTGGTATGTCGCCATATTAGCTTGCGTGGGTATTTTTGCGGTTTACCACTTTATATTGTATTTATTCCCGCAAAGACCAGATTAATAACTACTTCGTAATATGCCCCAACGCCAGATCCCCAATCCACTCTACATCGCCGTCGGTTAGCCCTAGCAACTGGCGGCGTTCATATTTTACCGTTGGCCCGTTGCGGCTGACTTTATCCCGTAGGCCGTAGTGATGGACTCTGACCATATGATTAACCTGCCCGCTAAAGGTCACTGCCGCCTCGTCCGCCGTGGCTTCGGTTTTCATAAAACGGGCGGTGCGCAAGCGGGTAAACATTTTGCGCTTAATTCTCCCCCGTTTGTCGCGGCGCTTTTTCTTACGCGGTAAGAACGGTGAGCCGTCCGGGTTCTGCTGGGCCTGAATATGCTGTTGCTGTTTTTCCCGCAGTTGTTTGGCAACCTGGCGGGTAAACCGGGTGCGCCCCTGTGGGGAAAGTTGAGCCAGTAAAATAGACAGCGTGTTATCCAGCTCATGAAAATCACTCATCGTGCCCACTCCGCGACCTTTTCGCCCTGAATATAAATCTGGTAACTATCCAGCAACGCATAAGGCTCTGGCGGTTCATCCAGATGGGTGACGTTTAACGCGCCGTTTTCTTCTTTGACTATCACCCGCTCGGTGAGTTTCAACTCAATGCTGATATCCCTGACAGTTTTATCAATAAAATCAATCTCGAAGGTAAAACCGTCCTGACGCTTATCCTGGCTGGCCATCATGCCCGGTTGGTGTTTGCGCAGCCAGTGTAAGATCGTCACCATCAGCAAATCCATGTCATGGCCATAATCAGTCATCACCAGATTAAGGGTGTAGCGATATTCAAAAGACAGCGACGGGGCCAGCGTGGAAACAATCGCTCCGCGATCGATAAACACATGGAGGCAGTCGGGGTTTTGTCTGACGTAGGTGCTGGCTTTCATCACCGCGTCCCGCAGGGAGTCAGGTTTTAGCATATTATTGCTCCAGTTTACGTAAAGGTTTCAGGCAAATAGTGCGAATATAGCCCTGTAAACCGGCTATTTGCTGGTCGGCGGTGGCGATGCGTTGCCGGAGATCGAAATAATGCCGTTCAGCGGCGTCAGTAAGTCGGGGCCGGGCAGCATCAGCCACGCTGGGGGCGCGGGCGGTTCGCTGGCTATCGGGCAAGGGACAGGCGGTGTTAAACTGCAAGCGCTGAGTACCAGCGGCCACAGCACGGCGCAAATCGTCAATGGTGGCTTGGGCATGAGCCAGTTCCTCGGTGTGTTGTTTATCCAGTGCGGCGACCTGTTGTTGTTGTTGCCGCTGTCTGGCAATGGCGCGATTGGCCGTTTTCAGCGCTTGCTGGTTTTGGCGGGCGCTATCACGCCAGCTTTCGGCTTGCCGCTGGTAGTGTCGGGCCGTCAGAGCTGAACCACCCAATGCCAGCAATAACACCAGGCCAATCAACAATGTTAATCGGTTAGGCATAGTTCGCGCTCCGCTTCCCGCCGCTCCGGCTGACCGGCGCAGTTATTCGCCCGGATACGGCAATCTTTGCCACCGTCAAAAATCCATTTGCTGATTTCGTGACAGGCACCCGCGCGATCCCCGGCATTCATCTTGCGGAAAAAGGTCGAATGACGGCATTTTCCGATACCAATGTTGTAGGCGCAAAAGCTGGCCACTCCGGCTTTTTGCGGATCACTGAGCGGCACCGTGATGTAGCGTTCGACCAACGCCAGTGCTTTCTGAGCTTCAGCCAGATTAAAACGGTCACACTGCGCAGCGGTCAATGTCATCCCCATCACAACCGGCTTTCCGTCGATAACCGTCAACCCCCGGCAAATCGTGGGTGATCCGCTGCCATCCCGGTAAGCATTCAGGCGGTTGCCTTCTTTCTCATCCAGAAACTGAGAGAAAATCACCACCGAACTGGCTCCGGCCAGGATCAGCCCCTGAACGGCTTTACTCAGTCGGCTCATGATTGGCTCCCTGAATAAGCTGTTGTCGTTTGATTTCATAGATTGCTTGCTGGCGTATATCTTCCCGCCGCTTGTAATAACGGTTAGTCAGATAAGTGCCGACGCCCAGCAAAATACCGATAAAGGTGGCCCAGTCTTGCAGCGTCCAGGCACCAAATAAGGTCAGCACCCAGGCGGCCAGAAAAGAGGCCCATGACGTGTGTTTATCCACTGTTTTCTCCCTGGGCGGGCGCTAATCCCAAAGTTGTAAAAGTTGTGAGGTCGCCGCTGGCGTGATATCCGGCATCGTGACCGGGTAGCCGTGGGGCAAAATCGGCCCTCTGTCTGCCAATCCCGGATTCGCGGCTAACACCTGCTCGGTGACACCGGCAGTCCGTCCGTAATAGCGCCAACACAGGGCGTCTACCGTGTCATTTTGCTGAGCCAGAATGCGCATCAGATCAATTCGCAGGTCATACGATTGATAGCCTGAATATCATTAATGGCCCAGGCCGCATCACGGCGCAGCGCATCAATGGTGGTTTCCAGTGAATCGGCCCGTTTACTGCCGGAGCCGGTGGCGTCGATACTGCGAAAACGCTCGGTTAAACTGGCCTGCATCAGGCAATACACCGCTCGGCGGTAAAGTTGGACATTGACGCTTTCCCCGTCTAACTGGCTGGCCGGAACGGTCGTCAGGCTAAAATAACCCTGTTTCTGCCGGGCGCGTTGCCAGTCAGCCAAACGCCGATTCGTTTCGTGGATGGCAAAACGTGCAGCCTCAATCACTCGCGGCTGGCTCAAAGTGCCGTCCTGTCGCATATCATCCCGGTATTTGTTCAGGTCGATATCCGGCCAGAACTCGGTGTTTTTAATCACCGTCTGGCCGCTATCACTGACGGGGGATTTATCCCTGTCCGGGCTGGGCTGGAGCACAACGTTCATTGTGATGTTCTCAAGTAAGTGGGCGGTGGACGGCAACCTTGTCAGAGTAAAAATATTCTGACTCGGCTACCGTGCCGCCCCCGCCGTGGCGTTTGGGTTACGCAGCCTGGATCAGTTTCTCAAGCTGCTTGATGTCTGTTTTTACGCCGCTGTTTTCATCCAGCCGTAGCGCTTCGTTCAGGTTTGCCAGGGCGAGTACGTTGTCCCCGTCCTGCCGCAAGGCGTAGCCGACAAACTTATGCAGCCGGGCTTTCACCGCATCGGGCATATCCCGCCCGGTTAATAGTTCCCGCGCCCGCATCAGTTGGGCGGTATCCAGCGGCGCTTTATCGGTCAGGTCACGTTGTGCTGCGGTTGTCAGCAGCTCGGCCACCAGACAGGCGGTGGTGCGGCTGAAATCTTCCGGCGTCACCAAATCATGACGTAAGGCGTATTCGGCAATATCCAGCCCACGAGCCAGTTCGCCCACGTCCAGATGCCAAATCAACATGCGCATCAGCACCGCGTCCTGCCCGCCACGGTCTTGAGCCAGTACACCGGCGACCCACGGTTGATAGGTTGGCAACATGCGCCGTTTCACCTCGGCTTTCCCCAGGTGGGACTCCACCTTGTGAAGCTGGCCCATGTCTTGTCGCAGCTTGAACAGCAGTAATTCATACGTGCTGGCGTGGTTTAGGCTGGCGGCTTCGCTCAACGAATCAGACTGTTGAGCCGCGACAAACAGCCGGTGTCGGCGGGCAGGATTGGTCATGATGCGTTATTCCCCTGTTGGCGCGTCTGGCGTGGAGAAATGACCGAGGTGAATGTTTTCAATCAGCGCAACACAGCCGAAATCTTCAATCACATAGGCTTCATTGACCGATTCGAAGTTTTCCACCCGGTCACGTTTCGGGTTGTCGATAATGGCGCGGCGGCGGGTGCCGTCCTGCCAGTAAATAGACAGGTTATCCAGCCGGGTGATAAGAATGGTATCCGGTGGGAAATGTGGTGCGCGTACCGCCGGTAGGCCGCCAATTCGTTTCTGGCTGATAATCAGATCGGCGGCCATCGTTTCGCTATTGGGTTGAATCTGGTTAACGATCGGGAAATATTTGTCGGCCAGCAGGGAACGACCGCAGATAGCCACCAGTTCGGTATCATCCTGGAACCAGCTTTCAACCAGTTCATTGACGGCTGACATCACCAACGCATCCATATTGTTGTAATCGCCGCCCTGACCAATACGGATTTTGGCCGACACCACTTTGCCTTCCTCATCCACCACTTTATCCATCACATGCTCTGGCGCGTCTTCGCGGATAGACTGCAACCAGCCCCGGTTAACGTCCTGCAATAAGGGATTTTTGGCCGGATCGGAGGTTTTCGCTCGCGCTTTGCCGTTAAAGCCGATCATGATGCGGTCAAGCGCCTGACGCTTAACGATGGAGTCACGAATGCGGATCTGGAAGTCCGGGAATTTGGCCCACATATCCAGTTTGGCGTAAGGCAAGGCGGTATCAAAGTTAGTCTGACCGCATTGGTAGCCCGTGCTATCAAGACAGGTTGGATCGGTCGGTTCACGCTCTTTATCGTGGGTATTGGTGGTGCTGGCAATCGGGCGCTCAATGCCTAAACCGACTTTATCGCCTTCCTTTTCATCCACCGGATAGACGTTGATTTTGGACAGAAAGGTGCTGCTTTCCTGTTGTTTGGTTTCCAGCTTCTGCGCCACCGAAGGCTCAACGGTAAATTTGGCCTCGACGTCAGTCACATCACTCAACGCATTCAGAGCAGCTACTTGCTGGACGAACTGCTTATATTTACTGCGGGTCGTATTTTTCATGGGAAATTAACTCCTTAACAATCGGTCAGCAGGGCGTTTTCGTTACCCGTCGCCGCAGGTCGCTGGCTAAATTGGCGATCGGTTTTGCCGAGTTGGGTTTTCAGTTCGGTCAGTGCCTGTTGGGTGGCGGTATGGTCAGCTTTCAACGCGGTGAAAGCGGTTTCCAGTGTGCTCAACGCCGTGAGTTTTTCTTCCAGTTGCTGCGCCACTAATTCCACCGCCTGATGCACATCACTGAAGCGAGCGTCATCCGTGGTCTGTTTTTTGGTGAACATGGCTTTGATTTGGCTAAACAGCGCCGGTTTCTGCTCGGTTTCAGTCTCGAATTCCAGCGTGATTTCATCGGCCACGCTGAAAATGGCGTCGGCCTGGCTTTTACGTGAAGCCAACGGGTTATTGGCGCTTTGGGCGCAGAAGGTCAGGATTTCCGCCCCCAGTGACGCCGGGGTATCGGTAAAGGCGATGCCGGTCAGATAGGCTTTGCCGGTGTCCGCGAATTTCTCCACGTATTCAATGCTGGAGTACACCTTCTGGCGGGACTCGCGCAGTTTGACCAAATCGTCCGTCGCATCCACTTGCACCAGTAGCGCCAGTTTGCCCTTAAGTGGACCGTCTTTGATTTCTTCGTATTTGGCGGCGGTAATATCGCCGTAAGCGCGGAATGGGCTGTCGGGCAGCACACTTTTAATGTGCTCCAGATTGGCGCGGGCGCCGCGAAACGTCGGGTTATAGCTTTCAGCCATTTCAACAATGTGCTGACGGGGAATAAGGCGCCCGTCGCTGGTTGCACCCTCGACAACGGCGCGGAAAAACTTGGATTTAGGCATGGCATGAATTCCGGTTTGGGATGGTATGGCCTTATGTTGGCAACCGGCGTCAAACGGAACAATGAAGCGCTGTTGTGTCAGGGCTGGCACAAGGCGTAATACGGGATGGAGGCGTAGCGGATAGGTAGCCTTGCAGCATGAAAGGTTACTGCACAGGCAGATTGAATATGGATAGTGTCACTATCAATGCCGATTTAGATCCCCGCCGTCAAGCCAAGTATCTGTACTGGCAAGGGCTGAGGATTGCCCGCATTGCGGAGATGATCGGTGAGAAGGCTGTCACGGTACACAGTTGGAAGCGCCGCGACAAGTGGGACGATTACGGCCCATTGGATCAGATGCAACTGACCACGGCAGCGGAGTATTGCCGTTTGGTTATGAAGCCAGTGAAAGAGGCAAAAGACTACAAAGAAATCGACTTGTTGGCGCGTCAGGCCGAACGGCACGCCCGTATCGGTAAATATAACAACGGTGGCAATGAGGCGGTGCTCAATCCCAATCTTGAAAACCGTAACAGTGGGCCACGCAAGGCAGCGGAAAAGAACGGTTTCAGCTCGGAGCAGGCCAGCAAGCTGAAAGATATTTTCCTTGAGTCTATGTTCGATTATCAGCGTGGCTGGTACCAAGCGGGCTTATCAACCGTGTACCGCATCCGTAACCTGCTCAAATCCCGCCAGATTGGTGCAACCTACTTTTTCGCCTGGGAAGCCTTGCTGGATGCCATCGAAACCGGTCGCAATCAGATGTTTGTTTCCGCCTCCAAAGCGCAGGCACACCAGTTTAAAAACTACATCGTAGCCGCCGCCCGTCAGGTGGAGGTAGACCTGCGCGGGGAAGTGATTATTTTGCCTAACGGGGCAGAAATGCACTTCCTGGGTACCAACTCCAGCACCGCCCAGGGGCGTCCGGGCAATCTGTATCTGGATGAGTATTTTTGGATACCCGGCTTCAGTAAATTGCGCCGCGCCGCTTCCGGTATGGCTTCGCAGAAGAAATACCGCTCGACCTATTTCTCCACTCCCTCCACCACCACTCACGAAGCCTATAAATTCTGGAATGGTACCCTGTTTAACAAAGGGAAAGCCCGAGACGGGCATCGCGAAATTGACGTGACCTATTCCCGCCTCGCCGGGGGCAAGCTGTGTGAGGATAAACAGTACCGGCAAATCGTCAATATTGAAGACGCCGAACGCGGCGGCTGCAATCTGTTTGATATTGATGAGCTACGTAATGAAAACAGCGATGAAGATTTTGACAATCTGTTTATGTGCAACTTTATCGACGATACCGCCTCGGTATTTTCCATGCAGGAAATGCAGCGCTGCATGGTGGATAGCTGGGAAGTGTGGAAAGACGTCGGTTTGTTATCCCTGCGCCCGTTTGGTGAGCGTCCGGTATGGATTGGTTACGACCCGGCCAGCACCGGCGACAGTGCCGGGTGCGCGGTAGTTGCGCCGCCATTGGTGCCGGGCGGTAAATTCCGCGTACTGGAGCGCCACCAGTGGAAAGGAATGGATTTCGCGGTGCAGGCGGCCAATATCAAGGCGCTGACCGATCGCTATAACGTGACCTATATCGGCATTGATGATACCGGACTGGGCCGATCCGTCACCCAGCTAGTGCGCCAGTTCTTCCCGGCGGTTCGCGCCATTCACTACAGCGTCGAGATGAAAACCGACCTGATTTATAAAGCCAAAAACGTCATTACCACCGGGCGGCTGGAGTTTGACGCCGGTTGTCTGGATATCGCCACCGCTTTTATGTCTGTGCGCAAGGCCATGACACCCAGCGGCAGGCAGGCCACCTATGTGACCGATCGGGCTGAAGGCACCAGCCACGGCGATGTAGCCTGGGCCATTATGCACACTCTGTTTAATGAACCCCTCGAAGGGATTAACGGCAATAACACCAGTATCATGGAGATATTTTAATGCGTCAGCGCAACCGCAATAAGCAATCAGGGCAAGCTACTGCCGCACGAGGACAGAACGACGGCCAGCGAGCCGAGGCGTTCACTTTTGGCGACCCGATCCCCATGATGGATCAGCGGGATATTCTGGATTATCTGGAATGTTCGCAGGTCGATCGCTGGTATGAACCGCCGGTGTCTTTTAATGGTCTGGCGAAATCTTTCCGCGCCGCCGTTCACCACAGTTCGCCTATCTACATGAAGCGCAATGTTCTGGTTAGTCTGTTTGAGCCGCACCCGCTGTTATCCAAACAGGATTTTAGCCGCTACGCGCTGGATTTTTTGGTGTTTGCCAATTCATTTTTGGAAGCCCGCTATAACCGGCTGGGCGGATTAATGAAACTCACACCCAGCCCGGCTAAATACACCCGCCGGGGTCTGGACACTGACACTTATTGGTATGTGCAATCCTGGACGGAACCGCACCCGTTTGAGCCGGGTCATGTGTTTCATCTGCTTGACCCGGATATTAATCAGGAAATTTACGGCGTGCCGGAATATCTGGCCTCGTTAAATTCGACCTGGCTTAATGAGGCCGCCACCTTATTCCGCCGTAAGTATTATCTGAACGGCAGTCACGCCGGTTTTATTCTGTATATGAACGATGCCGCCCATAAACAGGAGGATATCGACAAGCTGCGCAACGCCCTGAAAGAATCCAAAGGGCCGGGAAACTTCCGCAATCTGTTTATGTATGCGCCTGCAGGTAAAAAAGACGGTTTGCAGGTTATCCCACTCGCCGAAGTCGCGGCCAAAGACGAATTTATGAATATTAAAAACGTCACCCGCGACGACCAGCTCGCCGCCCAGCGCGTACCACCGCAACTCATGGGGATCCTCCCCAACAATACCGGCGGATTCGGCGACGTGGAAAAAGCCGCGCGGGTATTTGCCATCAACGAGCTGGCCCCGCTACAGGAGCGGCTCAGTGAACTGAATGAGTGGGTTGGAGAAGAGGTGATAAGGTTTAGGCCTTATGAGTTGTTAAATACGGAATAATAGAGAAAAAACCAACTCATCTAAAACATTGAAGAGTTGGTTTTACTTAGCACTGGGAATTGGAAGATTAATGAACGAACCAGCATTTATAGTACAACCTGATGATATATATAAATGCTATATAAAAATCAGATGTTCAAACATCATTGTAATATGCCTCCCATCATCAACCTTCAAACACATCGTTCCTTAGCGTGGTTATTCCTGTATAACATGTATCCACTTGCATTTTAGCTACAGTGAGTGAATTATAAGAATCATAATCGTAGGGATTTACACCTATATTCAACGTGTCATTTAATGAATTAAGATCTCCCAGCACAACCTCGCAGAAATCTTGAAGCCCTGTAATTGTATCAAATAACTCACCAACATCTCCCCTAAATTTTGATATTTTTGTTTCAGGAATATTCCCTTGCTCAGGTTGGTAATCCTGAACAGGGATAAGCAATATATCTTTCACATCTTCAGATATATCTTCTATGTCCCCTAATTGTAATTCAATGCCGCTAATTGAATTTGACACACCAACCTGCATACCAGACAGTTGATAACGACAACCCTGAATATTATTATTAATAATATCTTGTGATGCCATATTTAGTGCATCTTCCCACTGCTCTGCAGGCCCGAGAATCGAGGATATAATACCTGTGCACGCATTCAATGCATCGTTAGCACTTGCAATTGAGCGATTAACGTACACAATGGCAGGTTCCGGTAATCCACTATAATTTTCAGATAGAGAACCTGATATATCACTAATTGTTTCTTTATACTGGTAAATGTTAATAATACCCCCTTGTATTAAATAGTTAGCCTAATGACTTGGTTCTACTATTTAAGAATAACTTGGAAGAATATCAAAAACAGTCTGGCCAGAGCTTGCGGTAACTGTACTGATACCATCCATTTGTTTTTTTATAGTATCAACATCCTGTTTAACAGTTACTATCGCCGAATCTGCCGTATTCAAGAACATTGTTCTAACAGCATCAGTGCTCATTATGCCGTTATCTAAATCGTTGACTAAAGTTGATAAATCCGAAGATAGAGAAGACCAGGCGTTGGACATACTTTCTGCTGCGGTGACTGCCAAGCTAACCCGGTTAGCGAGTGATAGGTATCCTGATGAAATCCCATGCGCCAGTTTAACTTCAGCTTGAAGGTTCGCATCCTCTGACAATAAGGTTGCTTTTAGTTTCATATCTCCAACTAACTCGGCAAGTGAAGCCCCCTCACCAGCTGCAGATGTGCATACTGTTATAGCCCCACCAACTACCATACCTGTCGCAGCGCCACCTGTAACAACATCTGCTAATGCGCCAATGAAAATAGATATTATCCCACCAATTAAGCCGACAAAACTCAGTACTATCCCTGCCTCTTCTCCCGCTATTTTGGTATCGAGTGAGGCTATTTGCTTACGATTACTATCGAGCACACCACTATTACCATTCAGTGCCGCATTCAATTCAGTTACAATCTGATCGAAATTCCCAGTATCACGGCTCAATTCTTCAGATAAGGTGCTAAGAAGAGAAGATGTATTATTACACTCTGACTCATATTTTTGCGACGTGGTCAATAATGCCTGAATGACTGTGATCCAATCTTGAGGAGTTGCGTTTTCAGGGACACTTTCCGGAACAGCTTGATGGAGTGCATAATAATTTCCAATATTAGATAAGTTACTTATTATCTGCTTCTGTATCGTATTCAGATAAAAACTAGCGTGAGTTTGTGCAGTGCCGAGTGAGGTGTTTATTTTCTGTTGATAATCATTGAGCGACTTGTCATAGGAAAAGTCAACTTCAGGTTGCTCCAGCACGCTATTACAGTAGCCTTGAATAGTGATTGCCTGAGAAGTCTGAGACTTATTGGAGTTATTAATATTCAGTGCGGTTTGGTTAAGATCCACGAGTATGTCCTTTTTTTAGATGAATGTGACTATATGTTAGATTAAACCCCTAACGCTAAAACCTTAGGTTAAGGTCATTTGTTTTTCCAGAGCCACCCCATGAAAATAAGTTATTCATTACTAATTAAATAACTTATTAAGGAAAATTTTTTTTGATTAAATAACCCAGCATACATATATAAGCAATAAAGCCATCCGAATATCAGAACTATTAAATTACGTTACCGTAATTAACCAAACTACTTACGCCGAAAATATTGGGGTCACTATATTGGTGCTTAATTAACGAAAATGCGGCAAAGTTACATACAACCGTGACATGTCACTTTAGATTTATCGGCATTTTTAATCACGTCACAAGCCACTTGATTTTGTTTTTGTGACATGTCACGATTTTAAAAGAGCAAGCCGCAACTGCCAGCATAAGATTTACTGATAAATGCACAAGTTGACATTGAACTAACCCACTTCAACACTGCAAGCCTATAGCGCAACAATCCGCATAACTCTATTCACTACCCCATCCCCCTGAAAACCACACCAGACAAGGCCTCCCCTCACTTTTCGAAATGCATAAAAAGTGAATTTCTAGTCATACAAAGCGGGGGCGGGGGGGTAACGCGGAAAGAGGTTTTGACGCTGCATTTTCATATCCGCAATGGCCGTAAAAATGCCATCAGAAAACCCATAATTGCCACCCTATTCACTGCATCAGAACGATGAGATCCGACGGGCAATAAAAAAGCGCCTGACAGCGTGGACTGTAGGCGCTTTTGTGCGGAATGATATTAAGGGTAAATTGAATAGGATTTTTATCCTATTCAGATGTGGCAGTCGGCTTAGTGCCAAAAGCGGAAGTAGCTAACAGCACTTAGTGTTGATCAACGGAGAGCGGGTCAATTAAATAGGCTAATTTAATTGAGAGCTAGTGTAACTATGAGTAGACACACTCATTAGCGATGAGCGTGTTCCCATATTAATGATCAGATTATGATAACGCAGCTCGTTGATAAAGAGGCATAATCTCTTGATAAACCTGATTGTAAAGCTCTGATTTTAGCAGACTGTATTTTTCAGTCATAATAAGTGTTTTAAACTGATTCGTTTCTCTTTCAAATGAAACAGAGCCGATAATTAGCTGACTATTAGTTGATAAACCATCAATACATAAATCGAATAACTTTTTCGTTGTGTGCGGATCTGGATCTTGCTGTTTAGGCGAGTCAATTACTACTGGAAGCATAGGGCTTGTCGATTTATTTTCTATTGTTTTGAGAAGAGCATAGTGATAAGCCAATATTGATCTTGGAGCACGGCTGCCTGTTTCGCTCTTAGAAATCAGGCCATACTGAAGAATAGTTCCAACTTTAGGATCTTTGATACCTAACTCAGTTTGTGCAAACTTCAGTGACTCTTTAAACTTATCATTGATTTCTTTTGCTCGCTTTTTATCTTCGAACTTTGCTATTTCTTTTGAAAGCTGAGTTTTAGCAATATCCAATTCACCAATTTTTAGCAGTAATTCATTAATTTGCTCATCGAAAGTTACCTCAACCTGCTTACTTGCTTGAGACTTAATAACGTCTTGAAGAGACAATTGCTCTTTGACTTCCTGAAGCATGTCTTTGAGTTCTGAGCTTAGGCTTTTAGCATTTTTCAAATCTTCTTTGATTTTAGTGATTTGATCATCATATACAGACTTTTCCTCATACAACTTTGGTATGATTTGCAATAGCTTTTCTTTGTTCTCAAGTACTACATATCTCGCTTCTAAGCCTGCTGATGGTAGCAAAGAATCTATATCATTTTCATCGAGCTGTCTTTTTGACTCATCGATTTCTGCTACTAACTCATCTCGTAGAGATAATACTTTTATGAGCTTAATTCTGTATTCTGTCTCTTCTTGATGTAGTTCTTGGCACTTACGAAGGAAACGCTCCAGCAGCTCTTCATAATATTTTACATCCACATCGAAAAGTACTCTTCCAAATGACTCTTCGAATCGCTTCTTAGCTCCCTTTAGAGCTTTTAACGTCGTTCGGATTTCAACAAGATCGATATCAATTAAATTAATCTTTCCCTGTAAAGTGTAATACTCCTTTGGTTTTACACCAGCATGAAAATTCAAGATATTGTTTTGCCAGTCCTTATACATTGCCAAACTGCTGAATGAATCTAAAACTTTCCCCCAACCGTTATCTTGATCAATATAGTAAGGGAGATAAAGACTTGCTGGTTGTGCTTGTCCCTGAACCAAATTACTTTTAGTCACAAGCTCCAAATTGAAATCAAAGATATCACGTACAGTTAATGCAATCTCTGTACGAGAGCTAGAGGTCACTAAGTGATGCTCTTGTCCTTCTGTTATATCGAAAATGGAAATACGTTTTTCGTGGCGAAGAAACGCATAGTCACGATTACTGACACAAATAACAACTTTTGAAACAAAGTTATCTTCTTTCCACTTTTTATCCAGCCGAACATCGGCACCTAATGTATGATATAAACTCTTAATAAAGCTAGATTTACCTGTGTCGTTCTCACCTGTAATGATATTGATATCAGGTGAGAACTTGAAAGAGAATCCTTTCTTATCGCGAAGGGATAATATGTGAGCACTTTTAAAGTATATGCTTTTCATTATTCACCTCCCTCAAATAGTTTCTGGATTATTGAGTAAACAACGATACATTCTTTCTTCCCTGACTTTAAAGTCAATGCATAATCTGAACAAAGTGCATCAATTTTGTGCATGGTTTCAGTTACGTATAGTTTCAAATCCGAGCAAACACTCGCCTGATCGTAAAGGCTAACTGCATATTCTAGATATACAGTCGAAGGATTTTTTGTGTTTTGGTTAAGGTCGATGCAAACTTGTGAGAAACTGGCTTGCAGGCTAACACGCTGAACCGATGTTTTGCCAAGATCATTGAATAGGGGACTAGCTTTGTCCCAATTAGGCTTTAAACTATTACTTACATTCAAGGAATCAAGCACACCGTTCAATGCTTCTGATGAGAAACCTTTTCGTGAGATAAGTTCAGAAAAATTAATAATATCTGCGGATTTTATCTTGGATTTTTCTCGACATGCCTGTTCAAGCAAAGACGCTAATGCATTGACACTCAGGCTAATGCTATCGCCAAACTTCTTGCTAAGGAAATCGCATAGCTTACCTTTTAGATGTGTAATGTGGTCATCTAGGCTTAATGAGGATTGAACGAATCGCATAACAGAAAGATCGATACTGGAGTCATCAAGCTTTACTTGATCTTTGATTGCTTTCTTAAAGCTCGTCTGATACTCCACTTTGACTTCATTTGCACCAAAACAAGACTTACCACCGTTTTCCTCACATAGATTGAAAGAAGCATTAGTAACAAAAAGGAGCTTAGGTGAATATTCGGCGAAATTCTTATGATGAATAAATAACTTACCGATGATAGATACGGGTTTCTTCTTGGTGCTATTACTCAGAGTGGATGCAGTCCAGTGTTTCTCTCTTGTTTTTACTTGAGCAAATGTGAGTTGTGTTGGAGAAACTTCGTCATCAAGAATAAGAACATCATCATGATATTCGAAGATAAACACATAGTTCTTTTCATCTAGTTCATATTCCAGCATTTGAGATAAAGCCCAGCAAGTTTGATAGTCAAACCCACGTTGAGCAATCTCACCGCCTCTTTCAGACTGCGGAATACTAACCAAAGCTTCAGCTAACCCCATATACTCCCTTATGTCTAGTTCAATGGATTTGCGTAATAACATCATTAATCCGATTGAATACAAATAGTAGCATTAGCACGAACTATTCGGTAACACATTCTGATAGTTAAAAATATGTGAGTTGCAGCATCGAAACAGAGAAGCTAAGTAAGCGACTTTGTCCATAGCGGAAGTCGCAGCTCTATTCGTTCAGCGTATTCGTTCAGAGCAGCACCAAGAGGCTTTGAAGAACGGGCTGGCGGCGCTCGCCAAGCGTTTTGGAGACGATGAGCATGGTGAAGGCTATGAGAAGGTGGGGCCTGTTGCCTACACACACTTCTTCGTCGAGGACGACGAAGATGATCTTGTTAGTCGGCAGCGTTTCGCAGCTGGGTTAGTCCAGAGCTTGCTGGCCGAGGTTGTGACCTGCTCCCCGTTAATTCATACAGAATACTGTTGGCAATGTCCGCTTTTCGCTCATAGCTGACGCTCAGATTCAATCGAGCCCTACCTCTACCTCAAGTCGCGGTCAATACATTCAAAGCCACAATAAAAACATGTGGCTTCGTTTATTTTATATAGCTATCAGTCAGTTCAATTATATATACCCAACATCAGTTTCTTATACCCCCTGGTCTGCCAGCACGCCGAATCCCCCTGTAAGCAGCAACCGTCTTTTTCGCCCGGCAAGGTATCCCCACAGCGTTTACAGCTACTTTTCTTCAGTTCGGCCAGTTGCTTGTGCAATAGCTTATTGTCCTGGCGGATCAAGCCAGTCAGATATTCGGTAATGTCGTAAGGCTGGCGAGCTATGCGGCGCTGCTCGCATCCTTCCAGCACCATTGCCAGTTCCCGCTCATCTAACCGCAGAGAAACCATAGTGATACCTGCCTCTTTATCGCGCAGACGCTGAGCGCGTTTGCGGTCGCTTGCTGTCGTCATATTATCCTCGGTGATCGTGATGTGCCGGAATGGCGTGTTCAAGTCGTAATTGGGCCATCCTTTGCATTAGCCCGGCGGCTGTCTGTTCTGTAGCAGGTTTGGCTTTCACGCAATAAAGCGCCCCATCCTGATTACTCCGGTATTTTTGCCCCTCAACCGTCAAGGTTGCGCCGCCAGCCATGGCCCGCGCCTGTATCTCGCTGATGGCAATGCCCATCGAATCAGCAAAATCACGGATTTTTGTCGCCAGCGGTGCCATTTCGGCTAATTTCTGTGCCCGTTCGCTGGCCTTTTTAATGGATGTCTGCCGTGCAGCGGCTTCGGCCGGTGTTAAAGTGCGAGCCTTTGGGGCTGATAACGGCTCTTTTTTTATCCTTCGCAGCAATGCCCGGCGCTGTGCATCGGTCAAGGTATTGAGATCGCCTATTTTTAACTCTGACGTTCTGTCTGTTTCCTCTCCGCATTCGTGTATTTTTTGCACCACCGGAGAGTTATTGACAGAACTCCAAGGGACGGCGGGGCCGTCCTGAAAAACATCAACCCCCACGGCAACGGCGGGTTTCGCCTTTTGGCAGGCGACAATCTTCCAACTTTTTAAGCGAGTGCAAATACGGGATGCTTCCCCTAAGATCGGGGAATAGATACCGAAAATCTTCTCAGTGATTTCGCCGTAGGCATTGGGCTGTTCATTGTCCTGATAGGCAATGCGCACGGTGTAATCTGCACGCGGGATCAGGACGCCGCCCTGTTGCATGATGTAGGTAGCAAAACAACTGACGTCAGCCGCCGACATCACAGCATCCATCGCCGGATCAAGTAATAGCTTTTTCCCTCGCATTGCCGCGGCCTTAGCTGCAATAACTGTGGGAGCAGTTTTTTCATCTATCAGGTGCTGTAGGGCTAACTTATATTCATCTGACTTAATCAGGTCATTGAGTAGCTTGTTATTCAGCTTGCGCAGCTCTCGCCAAACGGTCACCGGCGGGGTGCCTATTGGCTGGTATTGGCGGATGCGGTGGCGTGATGCCCAGGCCATAGCAAAGCGGGCCGTTTCTTTCAGCGGCTTGCCGGTTTCGTGGTCTAGCTCGCCATCCAGCGCGTAACCATCAATGTTTTTACTGATGTATTTAGCGATATAGGCGGTGGCACTGCCTTTTTTCGGATCCAGTTGTTTAGCGGTAAAGCGGGCGCTGGTACGCTTACCCAATTCGGCTCGGTCTGTTTTTACGGCGTAGGCGCGCATAATCTCGGTGATCGCGTGGCACTCTTGCGGCTTCATAAATAACAATAAGTGCCAGTGCGGCGTGCCATCGTGATGCGGTTCGGCCACACGAAAGCCGTAAACCCGCAGGCCATCACGCCCCAGCTTCGAACCTATATTCGCCCATAATTTAGACAGGTAGGCTTGCGCCTGCGGCGGGGTGCTATGATCCCACTTGGGGTTAGCGTGACCGCTTTGATTGGTAGCGTGGTACTTCGATGGGCAAGTGATGGTATAGAACACGCCCACATCCCCACGCGACTGTGCGACAAGTTCAATCCCTTTCATGCGCGCCATCAATTCATGGCGGCGAATGGTTGGATTGCTGATACTGGCGTCCACCATTGCCTCTAAAGAAACGGTGTGACCTTCATCGTCTATTAGCTCATGTTTTTTGAAGAACTCGCGATTCCGGCGCTTTTGCTCTGTCCAGTCGGCCAGCGCCTCTTTGCTGATATAAGGCGCAGCCCGTTTATGGATAAAACCGGCAGCGCGGAGCTGGCTTTCCCGCCAGTCATTGCGCAACCGCCACAATTTCCGTTCCCACCAATCGGGATTAATCATCCGGGCAATCGCGGAAAGGCAAACCGTGCGATCTAAAGGCTCCTCGCCGGGTTGCCCAGGACGCGGCCCCAGTTCGCGCCAGCGTGGAGGTTGAACTCGCAGGGTTCGCACTTCAAAAGCGATATTGCGATAAATATGAAGCAACGCCGCATCGGACAGATCGCCAACTTCGCCGGTCGGGGTTTCCACTTCGGTACAAAACATTTCGTTAATACGCCCGGCCACCTCGTTAGCGATGGACTTTACCCGGCGTTTACTTAGCTCTGCCAGATGACCGAAAACACCATGCAGGTAAACTTTTAACTCGGCAGTATGGCTCTGGCTAACGCCCTGATATTGACGTACCGCATCCAAACGCAGCAATGCATTCTTGCCGGTACCGGTCAAAAATGCATTGGTCTGTTTAGTGCCGCGATTATCACGTAGCCATCTGATTTTATTTTGGAAATAGGACTTAATAAAAACGGGTTGTTGGTTAATCCGTTCTTCAATGCCTTCCGGCGTTTCAGCCCATTGTTGCTGGCTACGCTGATAATTAACGCGCTCCTGTTCAGCCCGCTGTTTACGGATATTTAACAGTGTGCGGTTAGGCTCTCTGAATTCGGTATAACCCAATTTTTCCTGGCGTTTAAGATAGCGAACGACCAACGGGTGAGACTGCGGCCTTTCAACCACAGCAAAAGGAATGGGCGACTGATAGCCGCCAATGGCAGGAATGGGCTTATTCCAGGTGTAAGCCCATTCAGTCGGTGACTCAATACTCATTGAATCGTTCCGAGCGTAGCAATAATCTCCTGCGCTTTCTGACGGCCATCGCCTTTGCAACTGATAGAGCGCGGCGCGGTAATACTGTGGACGGCGAAAAGAGCGTAAAGCTCGGCAGCGCGGGGTGTGTCGCTATTGGAAACCACCACCTTGCAACCGTTATCAGCGGTATTTACCAGCGCCAAAGCTAGGCGACGTTGATCATCATCGGTAAAACCATCAGTGTGATAGTGGGTAAAATCGGCCGTTTTAGACGTTGGGATATACGGTGGATCGCAATAAACCACATCGCCTGGGACTGCCATATTCAGCGTCTCGGAAAAGTCGCAGCATAGGAACGTGGCGTTCTTGGCCTTTTCTGCAAAGAAACGGATCTCAGCTTCGGGGAAGTAAGGCGCTTTATATTTACCGTAAGGAACATTAAAACCGCCGCTTTGGTTATAGCGGCACATACCATTAAAACAATGGCGATTGAGATACAGAAATATTACCGCTCTGCGGAGTGCGTCACTGTTGCCGGTATTGAAGACATTGCGGAATTCATAATATTGCGCGGCGGTGTTAGCCGTCATAAACAAGGACGAGGCCAGGTTGATTAGCCCGCTCGTTTCTCTTTTGGCGATGTTGTAAAAGTTAATCAGGTCAGCATTAATATCCGTTATCAAATAGTCGTCATAATCCGTATTCAACATGACCGAACAGGAACCGGCGAACGGCTCAACCAGCCGCTTACCAGCAGGTAAATGCTGGCCCAGGGTTTCCATAATACGGGCCTTGGAGCCAGCCCATTTCAAAGGGGAGCGATTAATAGCCATTGTTTGCACACTCATGGCTTTGATTCTGAATCTTTTCGGACTCTTCGCGCAGCAGCTGTACCGCTTCCTTAACGTTTAAACTACGGGCAACAATCACGTTTGCCAGATTCTCTAAATGAACAGAAGTGATAATTGCCTGATTTTTTCTCTCATCCATTCGCATATTATTGAGGCTATCGCTGTAAGCGATATTTAATTCAGTTCGATTATTTCTCATTCTAAAAACCTGATTTTAGGTAATAGGGATCCCGACGCAGTCATAGCGCCTGATTTGATCGGATGTAATTAAATAGGGATTAAATCAAACTTCTGGGTATTGAATTTAAATCTACCCATAACGCTAAGGTCGCTTTACGAACGGCCTGACGTTCATGAATATCTAATTGTCTAAACGGCACTGAATGACGTTGTTTTTTTATCCCAGCGGCGTAATAAATAAGTCCTTTGGACTTGCCTGTACTCAGTAATTCCAAATGCTCTTCAAATTCTTCATCGGGATCGCGATTAAACATGACTCTGATGCGGTTTAAATGATGTAAACCTGTTTGCTGTACCCACTCTTGCATCGCGAGAGGGGATTTATCTGTGTTGACTTGCTCCATCATGTACCTCTCGATCGGAGAGTGAATTACGCGGCCATATCGCTAATGAATCCCAACGATTCCGGTACGACGCCGCCATTACACTGAGTGACCAGTAATTCCAACGCCTGAGCGCTAGTGTGATCTCCAGACGCTTGCGCAGTGCTTAGCAGCCCTTCCAAGCCGACACTCAGGCGAAAAGCATAATCATTAAGGGAAAACATTCGCACCTCGTCGGCAACAGCGGAAGCGATACGCAGGTTTTCGGCCTTGAAGTGGTATTGCTGCAACAACTCATTGATCAATATGAAATAGGCTTGCTTCATTTCTTATCCTTTAAAGTTGCTGGTACGTTTTGCGTTCGGTTTCTTTTTTGTTGATTATGCGGCTACGGTGATCGTGAATAACCGCACGGGCTGAAAGAAAGGCAATCCAAACGAGTGCTGCCAATAAGGCTATTGCTCCGCTGGTTAATTCGGCTAATTGGCCGGGCATGTCTCGACCTCATCGTTAAATGGTTGCGGGGCAATGCCGGACGTTTTGAATTCTTGCAGGGCCGCACTGAGCTGATGAAAAGCGTTTAATTCAGAGCCGCATAACTGCCAGGCTATCGTTGTGATCATGGTTAATCCTGCAATGGCATTACAGGTGATAACTTCTTTTTCACGTGCACGAAGATGAGGGCTAAACGAGAAAGCTTCGCCTTTATCTGATGCACAGAGATTTAACTCAGCTATTTCAGCCGTGTAGGTTCGTAATATGGCGTTAGCCACCGGTAAGCAAATGGATTTCATGCTGCGGCTCCCGTTGTGCGTTGGCTATACAACCAGTCAATGTATTGAGTCGCCAGAGATTGTGAGTAGAAATAGCCAAACGACTGATCGCCCAACAGCACCTCATACCGCGCAATTGGGTTAATTGCCGTACTGCGGCGATAAGCGAGCACAAACGAGCGATAACCTTTTGAGTTTTTGCTGATTGGGGTTATTGAGTGGCTCATGCTGCCACACCAGAAACACTTCGATGCCCTCTTCCTGGTTTTTTGGCACTGATTCGGTCTTTCCATCCGTGCCACTCAGATGGAGCATCTTCAACTAATTGCTCAGCGTATTTATCCCACTCTGACCGACTGATCCACAACTCAGCATGACCGCCTGGTTTAGAGGGATCAGCCATATAGAACGCGGGCAACTTCCCAGCCTTTGCCATTGATACAACGGCTGTAACGGTCTTACCTACATACAGAGCGAAACCTTCTTTCGAAAGAAGATTGGCGGGTTTTTCTGACAATCTGATTGTTTTTTTAGATAGAAAATCTCCATTATCTAATAAACTTTCAGATCCAAGAGTTTTAGCGACATCTGACATTTGCTATTCTCCTTTGTGGTTCCTGCATTTCGACTTAGCACTAATTAGCACTAGTTAAGTCTGATGCGGGGTTTCATTGTTGTATAAAAATAAGAGATCTGTAGTTTTATGTCAACACCTCAAAGCGAGAAACTTAAGCTCATGAGAGAATCTGAGCGAATGAAAATAAAGGAAGTTGCTGATTTGGTAGGACTTAATTACGTTACTTACCATAACTATGAGTCAGGAAAGGCTAAGATGTCTTTTGAGGCTGGAATGAAATTATTCAAACACCCAAGATTTAGGAAATATCGGGATTGGTTTATGTTTGATGAAATTAATCCCGGAGCTGGACAGATCGCTCCGGCACTCTCCCCTGATGGGCAAGTCGGAATAATCTCTACCCACTTCGGGAAAGAGATTGGTTAAGTATTTATCAAAGCTATATTTTCGAAATAATATTCCAAGACAATGATTTCATTGGAGAGATTTCTTATGTCAATTAAGAGACTCGACGATGGAAAATATGAAGTGGACGTAAGGCCGCAGGGTTCCGAAGGAAAGCGAGTCCGGCGTAAATTCAGTACCAAAGGTGAAGCACTGATTTTTGAACGACATGTGCTGGTTAATTACCACAACAAAGATTGGCTTGAGAAACCCGCAGATCGAAGAAAGTTAACCGACTTATTGGGATTATGGTGGATTTATCATGGTAAGAGCCATTCACGCGGTGAAATTGAGAGAGGCCGTCTCAATACCATTTTGGCAAAATTTGCTCAAATGGGCGTGACTAGAGCAGACCAATTGACAAAAAAATCTATAACGGACTATCGCGTTCAGATGCTGAATAATGGGCTTAAAGGTTCAAGCGTTAACCGACACCATGCAATCCTAATGGGTATGTTCACAAAGCTAATCAATGCTGGCGAATATCACTGCAAAAATCCATTCAGTGAGATCAAAAAGTTTAAAGAAGCAGAAGCGGAAATGTCATTTCTGTCGTCTGATGAGATAAGCAGTTTGCTGTCCAGATTGACGGGAGATGATCGAAGTGTAGCGCTAATTTGTTTAGCAACCGGTGGTAGATGGGGTGAAGTTGCTGGCTTAAAAGGTGAGCATGTTTTCAACAACATGGTTACCTTTATGAAAACAAAAAACGGGAAACGACGCTCTGTTCCTATCTCAGCAGAATTATTCAAGCTGATAAAGGTGCGGAGTACAGGCTTACTATTTGAGTCAAACTACACAAAAACCCGTAGAATACTAAGGGCAATGAAACCCGACATTCCAAATGGTCAAGCTGTACACATATTAAGGCACACTTTCGCCACACACTTTATGATGAATGGAGGTAATATTATTACACTACAACGAATTCTAGGGCATTCCACCATTCAACAAACGATGACATACGCGCATTATGCTCCAGACTTTTTGCAAGATGCCGTAGCCTTGAATCCTTTAAAAGGAATGTCCATATAATGTCCATCATTCAGCACCAAATAGCTCTAACTGGAACTTTATGAACAACATAACCAATTGTAATACAACGGAAAGCCCCGTTGCAGAGGGGGTGGCTAAGTCAGTACTTGGTCGCATTCACTCATTTGAATCCTGTGGCACCGTTGATGGTCCCGGCATCCGCTTTATCGTTTTCTTTCAAGGCTGTTTGATGCGTTGCCTGTACTGTCACAACCGCGACACTTGGGATACCCACGGCGGTAAGGAAGTGACGGTTGAAGAGCTGGTCAAAGAAGCCGTGACCTACCGACACTTTATGAACGCATCCGGCGGCGGCGTGACCGCATCCGGCGGCGAAGCCATTTTACAGGCTGAATTTGTGCGTGACTGGTTCCGCGCTTGTCATAAAGAAGGCATTCATACCTGTCTGGATACCAACGGATTTGTTCGCCGTTACGATCCGGTGATTGATGAATTGCTGGATGAAACCGATTTGGTGATGTTGGATCTGAAACAAATGGATGATTCCATTCATCAAAATCTGGTCGGCGTGTCTAACCATCGTACTCTGGAATTCGCTCGTTATCTGGCGAAACGCAACCAGAAAACCTGGATTCGCTACGTTGTGGTTCCGGGTTGGTCAGATGACGATAAATCCGCCCATATGTTAGGTGAGTTTACCCAAAATATGACTAACATCGAGAAAATCGAATTGCTACCTTACCATGAGTTAGGCAAGCATAAATGGGTAGCCATGGGCGAAGAATATAAGCTGGACGGCGTTAAGCCACCATCCAAAGAAATTATGGATCGAGTGAAAGGTATCCTGGAAAGTTACGGTCACAAAGTGATTTACTGACTTATCGTTTATTCTGCCAGCCGGGATTTCGCAACCGGCTGGCAGAGAGCGTTACACCGCCGCAAAAGGCGTGTGTTGCTGATCCGGTTTCTTCAGCAGCATCATCAGATACACCAATGCCACTCCCGCAATCATCACGAATAATAAATTATCAGAAAAATTCTGCATCAGCATTGATGTCATGGTCGGCCCAGCCAGACTGCCGATGGTGTAACTCATCAATAAAGCCTGATTCATCGCCACTAACTCATCGGAACTGGCTTTTTCACAGGCCCAGGCCATAGCGACTGGATAGAGCGTAAAACCTGCCGCCCCCAGAATAAATAGCGCTGGCGCCATCGCATAGTTACTGAGCATCGCGATACAGCCCAATATCACGACAAATACCTGAATACGCAGCACCAGCAGGCGACCATAGCGATCGGCCATGCGCCCTACCGGCCATTGTCCGAAGATCCCCGAACTGACCAGCAGCGCCATCCACCATCCGACGTTGGCATCGCTCATCCCCTGATGGGATAAATACAGCGGCATTAGCCCGTAGAGCGATCCCAGCACGATACCTGAGATAATACAGCCATTGATACCCAAGCGAGCGCTACGACGCTTAAACATCGGCCAAACCTTCACATGGGTGGTTTCAGCCGACTGATTAGCGAAGTGAGCAAATAGAAGTGGCAACATCGCAGTAATCACCAACGCGCTCACCCAAGGAATCACGCTGGCCAACTGGGTAGAGACCATGCCCAAGAGCAGTTGGCCACCCACGGTGCCCAGATAATATATCGTCATATACGCCGCCAATAGCTGTCCACGATTAGTTGGCGTGCCGCTGCGTAACAATGCGCTTTCTACAATTACCCAAATCAACGCGCAGGCTACACCGGCCATAAAACGCCAGCCCAACCAGCTCCAGAAATCGACTGACAGCATCAGCCCGCAGGTCGCCGCCGCAAATAACAGGCAAGAGTAGTGATAGCTGCGATTAAAGCCCAAACGCTGAATAAGTCGGCCAGCGATCAAGGTTCCCGCAAGATTACCGCTGAAATATGAAGAACTTACCATACCCACTTGCCACACTGGCAAATGCTGGTGGCTAAGCCACAGGGGAACTAATGTATTTAATACCGCGATTGAAACTGTAAATAGCAAAAGCCCACAGAGCAACAATAGCACTGGGCGAGAGTATGCGGACATAGTGAAACGAGGACCGTTGGCGCGATGGAAAGTGAGCGCATCATGCCACTGGTGATAAAAAAGTCAATTGCTCTGACAGTGGTAATAGCACGATATGCTACCAGCGTGGTTTTTATGCTATCTCATCAAACAATAAGCCTGCAAACAAAATGTTGAGTTTCTCCACTTTTACTTTCAGGAACTTCCCTCATCTCAGGAGATATTCCGAAATAAACGCCCAAATTTAGGCCATTAAAAAGCCCCGCAATGCGAGGCTTTGAACATCAACAGCTGAAATCTATGGCTTAGCCGCCAATGTATTCCAAGCCGCCCATGTACGGACGTAATACTTCGGGAACCTGAATACGACCATCCGCTTGCTGATAGTTTTCCAGTACCGCGACTAAAGTACGGCCAACAGCCAGACCAGAACCATTCAGGGTATGAACCAGACGTGGTTTACGGTCAACTTTGTTACGGCAGCGCGCTTGCATACGACGCGCCTGGAAATCCCACATATTGGAACATGAGGAGATTTCGCGGTAAGTGTTCTGCGCGGGCAGCCACACTTCCAGATCGTAGGTTTTGCTTGAACCGAAGCCCATGTCGCCGGTGCACAGCAACATTTTACGATAAGGCAGACCCAGCAATTGCAGTACTTTCTCCGCGTGGCCGGTCAGTTCTTCCAGCGCATCCATGGAATCTTCTGGACGAGTGATCTGTACCATTTCGACTTTATCGAACTGATGCATACGAATCAGACCACGGGTATCCCGACCATAAGAACCGGCTTCTGAACGGAAACACGGCGTATGGGCAGTCATTTTCAATGGCAGGGATTCTTCTTCCAGAATCTCGTCGCGTACCAGGTTGGTTACTGGCACTTCTGCCGTTGGAATCAGCGCGTAGTTGCTGCTGTCAGACTCTTCTTCCAGCGGTTTGGTGTGGAACAGATCGCCACCAAATTTAGGTAATTGGCCAGTGCCGTAAAGCGTGGCGTGGTTAACCAGATACGGAACGTAAGTTTCCAGATAGCCGTGCTTTTCAGTGTGCAGATCCAGCATGAACTGCGCTAATGCGCGATGCATACGGGCAATTTGCCCTTTCATCACCACAAAACGCGCGCCGGTCAGCTTAACCGCAGCAGCAAAATCCAGACCGCCAGCCATTTCACCTAGAGCAACGTGATCGCGAACGTCAAAATCATACTGGCGCGGTTCGCCCCAACGGCTCACTTCCAGATTGTCGTTCTCATCTTTACCGACTGGCACAGAATCATCCGGCAGGTTAGGAATAGAAAGCGCCAAATCGCGAATTTCGTTTTGCAGCGTTTCCAATTCAGCTTTAGCGGCATCCAGCTGGTCACCCAACGCATTAACTTCAAGACGTAATGGCTCGATATCTTCACCACGAGCTTTTGCCGCACCGATCATTTTCGATCGAGAGTTACGTTCTGCCTGCAGATTTTCTGTTTCGGTCTGTAAAACTTTGCGGCGTGCTTCTTGTGCGCGCAACGTATCAACATCAAGTTTAAAACCTCTGCGAGCAAGTTTTTCTGCGACTGCGTCTAGCTCATTGCGCAGCATATTGGGATCGAGCATGCTAGTCCTGTGCTTGTAGTTAAAAAAATAAAGGGTTGTTAGAAGAAATCTTACTGACGTAAGCGAAGTATTCTCCGCTTACCAAGTAGTTATAAAGATAACCTTACCGCAACGACAAGGCTAGCGGTAGCGTTTTATCGGGCTATTTTGATCCTGCTCAGCCAACCATGCCAGCTTTTCACCTATTTTACCTTCAAGACCGCGTGAAGTCGGCGAATAGTAGCGGGTTGCCGCCATTTCCGGCGGGAAATAGTTCTCACCGGCCGCGTAGGCATTTTGTTCGTCATGAGCATAACGATACTCCGCGCCCAGCCCCATTTCCTTCATTAATTTGGTTGGTGCGTTCCGCAGATGTTCTGGCACATCAAAATCAGGCATTTCACGTGCATCACGCATCGCCGCTTTGAAAGCGGTATAAACCGCATTACTCTTGGGCGCACAGGCAAGATAAACAATGGCTTGGGCGATGGCTCTTTCACCTTCTGCCGGGCCGACGCGGGTGAAGCAATCCCAGGCAGAAATAGCGACTTGCATCGCGCGAGGATCGGCATTGCCGACGTCTTCCGAAGCAATGGCTAACAAACGCCGGGCTACATATAGCGGATCGCCACCGGCGGTAATAATACGGGCGTACCAATACAGCGCGGCATCCGGCGCCGAGCCTCGTACCGACTTATGCAGCGCCGAAATCAGATCGTAATAGCGGTCGCCTTTGTTATCAAAGCGAGCGCTACGCTCCCCCGAAACTTCTTTCAATAATTCAGGAGTCAGTACTCGCACACCTTTGGCATCAATTTCAGCCATATCCGCCATCATTTCCAGGCTATTTAGCGCCCGGCGAGCGTCTCCTCCCACCAACTCCGACATCATGCGGCGGGTTTCATCCAGTAACTTGATATTCTGACCGCCCAAACCGCGGGTACTATCAGACATCGCCTGATCGATCACTTTCTCGATATCTGCCGCTGTCAGCGCTTTCAGCAAATAGACCCGGGCTCGAGAAAGCAAAGCCGAATTGAGTTCGAAAGAGGGATTTTCGGTGGTGGCACCGATAAAAGTAATAGTACCGTCTTCAATATGAGGCAAAAACGCATCCTGCTGGCTTTTGTTGAAGCGATGTACTTCATCAACAAACAGAATAGTCCGCCGCCCAGCATCACGGTTTTGACGCGCCCGCTCGATCGCTTCGCGGATCTCTTTGATCCCGGAGGTCACGGCAGAGATACGCTCCACATCTGCCTGCCCATAGCGGCCAATAATTTCAGCTAACGTGGTTTTACCGGTTCCCGGCGGCCCCCATAGGATCATCGAATGCAGTTGCCCTGCTTCAATCGCACGTGGCAATGGTTTACCCGGAGCTAATAAATGCTGCTGTCCGATATATTCAGCCAACGTTAAAGGCCGCATACGCGCGGCCAATGGCTGAAACTCGTTTTGAGAAAAATCGAGGGATAGATTACTCACTCACACCTCACTGGCGCTGGTCGTCCAGTGTAACCCCCTTCGGCGGGGTAAACTTGAATTTGCTGGCATCGAACGTGCTGTTTTGCTGGCCTTTCAGCACATAGGCGCTGCGCTGGCCGTCTTGTTCGACGGCGGTAAAGCCTTTGATCGTGCCGCCTGGCGTCACGCTGATGGCGAACTGTTTCAGATTACCGCTCGGCGCTTTTGGCGTCAGCTCAAAATCATCGCCTTTCTGTTTCACATTGTACTGTTTCCAGTCATCCGGATTATTGCGGGTAATCAGCATAAACGGTGTGTTGCCGGTTGAGTTTTTCAACCAGGTTGCCGTCGCCTGTTCAACAAAAGGATTATAGAACCACAGCGTTTCGCCGTCAGAGATAAGCACGCTTTCGTCTGGCGAAGTCATATGCCAGTTGAACAGATTTGGGCGTTTTACCCACAGGTCGCCTTCACCTTCTTGTACCGCCGCGCCGTCAGCGCTGGTCACGTACTGCGAGAACTTAGCGTGGAAACTGTTCACTTTGCTCAGGCGGCCTTGAAGATCCTGGCTTGCATCGGCCAAAGCGGAGGCGGAAATAACACTGGAGAGCAAACAGCAGGCAACGAGCAGCTTTTTCATGATTCCAAATACCTTGTAAATGCTATTACCCCGGCAAATATTGCCATAGGGACCTATTCAATAATTAACTATCTGCACTCTAGCCGAAGCCTATTATTCAGCTATAGCACAATAATCTGATAAACAGCATGGTTTACGCTTCTTTGCACAGCATTCACTAAAAGAATGATTGTGCGTCAATGTTACCAATCTTTCTGGTCGTAGCCTGAAACCTTAGAACGACCGCTGAAAAGCTTTAATTATCAATTTAAACGCGCTTTATCTTTTAGCTCAAGGGCCGCAATGCGGCCCTTTTATACGTCATGATCCGATCATTGATAACGATTATTCATGAGGCGGTGGAGCTAACACCTCACGGTTACCGTTATGGCCTTGCGGACTAACGATTTGCTGGGCTTCCATCTGTTCGATAATACGGGCAGCTCGGTTATAACCAATGCGGAACTGGCGTTGAACCCCGGAAATAGAGGCTCGGCGTTTTTCCAACACAAAGCTGACAGCCTGATCGAACAGCGGATCCAGTTCTTCATCGCTATCCAGCCCTAAACTACCGCCTTCGCTGTCATCACTGCCGTTAAGGATGCTTTCGATGTACTGCGGACGCCCGCGAGCCTTCCAGTCGTTAACCACCGCATGCACTTCCTGATCGCGTACAAAGGCACCGTGCACTCGCACCGGTATCGATGAGTTTGGCGCCATATACAGCATATCACCCATGCCCAACAACGATTCTGCACCGCCCTGATCGAGAATGGTACGGGAATCGATCTTGCTGGACACGGTAAAGGCAATCCGAGTCGGTATGTTAGCTTTAATCAAGCCGGTGATCACATCCACCGATGGACGCTGAGTCGCCAGCACCAGATGAATACCTGCGGCACGCGCTTTCTGCGCCAAACGGGCAATCAGCTCTTCCACTTTCTTACCGACGGTCATCATCAAATCGGCAAATTCATCTACCATCACCACGATGTATGGCAGTTTCACCAGCATTGGCGGTTCGATATCCATGCCGTCGCCTGGTTTCCAGAACGGATCGGGAATCGGACGCCCCATAGCTTCAGCCTGCGCCACGCGTTCGTTATAACCCGCTAAATTACGCACGCCAAGCGCGGACATCAGCTTATAACGTCGTTCCATTTCGCCCACACACCAGCGCAGCGCATTAGCGGCATCCTTCATATCGGTAACCACTTCGGTCAACAAATGAGGAATACCTTCATACACTGACAGTTCCAGCATTTTCGGGTCGATCATGATGAAACGAACTTCATCCGGAGTCGCTTTATACAAGATACTCAGGATCATGGCGTTAACACCGACCGATTTACCGGAACCCGTCGTACCCGCAACCAGTAAGTGTGGCATTTTGCCCAGATCCGCCACCACCGGCTGCCCGGCAATGTCTTTACCCAGCACAATAGCCAGCGGCGAAGTGTTATCACGGAATTTAGCGCAGTCCAGCACTTCTCGTAGATAGACGGTCTGGCGACGTTTATTCGGTAACTCCAACCCGACATAAGGCTTACCTGGAATCACTTCCACCACGCGCACCGCAATGGCAGAGAGAGAACGCGCCAAATCGCGCGACAGGTTAGAAATACGTGAAGCTTTCACCCCTGGAGCCAAATCCAGCTCGAAGCGGGTAATCACCGGCCCCGGCGATATTCCCACCACTTCGGCTTTGACCCGATAATCTCCAAGACGCGCTTCAACCAAACGCGCAGTTTGCTCCAAGGCAAACATATCCACCGGTTCTTCCTCTTCTGGCGGAGAAGCCAGCAGATCCAGCGTCGGCAGTGGTGTCGTTGGTTTTTGCAGCGGCTGATCGTTACGCATCAGGAACGGATGAATCAGGCTGTCCATAGCAGGAACAGGCTGCGGTACCGGTTGAGGTGCGGCCGGTGCCTGCGGAGCAGCCGTCGGATAAGTCGGCGCATTCTGGGCTGTCGAATAGGCCGACTCCGCTGGTGCCGCAGGCTGAGGAGCCACCGGCTGCTGATAGACGGGTGCGGCTGGCTGCTGCACTGGAGGTTCAGCCTGATACTGCGGTTCCGGCTGCGTGGGCTCTTCGGTATAAGGTGACAGCGTAAACAGCGGTTCGCGCGGCGTATCGTCGACCAAATCCGCAACCGGCGAGAAGGTGAATGCATTATGCGTATCAACCGGGCGACTTGGCACCACGACTGGCTCAGATTCAGAAGATATCCCGTAACGACTTTGCTGTTGAGCAGCAAAGGCCTGACGCAGCTCCGCGTCCTGCAACGCTTGTTCATCTTCCGGTTCGATCTGCGGCTCTGGCTCTGCGGCATAATTTTCACCGTAGCGCTGGTTTTCCCGATCGGCGAAAGCTTTACGCAGCATGGCCTGTTGCAACGCATCTTCGTCGTGCTGCGCTTCCACACTTTGCGGCGCGCTAGGCTGAGGCTCAACGCCCTGACGAGCGCGTTGCTCCTGCTCTGCCATGCGCTGTGACGGCAACTTGATACCATAAGAAGCCATTTCACGACGGGTAGGAATACGCACAGGGTTAGGACGAGGCAACTCAGGGCCAATACCCTGTTTAATCTGGGAGTTACTGTCACTTATAGCGGTAAACGCTGGCATAAAGGTTGCCGCGGCGGCCGTGGACACCCCATGACCCACGGCAGGAATAGAGCCGGTGACAGCCGAAGGTGAGCTTTCAGCGCCCGACTCGTCACCGAAACCAGGATTCATATAAGGCGTTGATTCCACGCGATCGCTGTGGCGCTGAGCGGCGGTAAAATCAAACGGCGACGGCTGCGGATCGGCATCCCATGTGCCCATTTGCGGCTCACGTTTCTCAGGCTCGGCGGTTGGGCGGATCGGTGCCGGTGTTTCTTCAGGAATTTCGAAGGAATATAGCGGCGGTGTCGCCAGATTCTCGGTCATTGGCGATGCGCTGTGGCTAACATTTTGCGCTGACGCAGTTTCAGCCGGCGCCGTTTCTGTCGAAGCCCACGGCTGATGCTGAGTCTGTGTATCATCAACGTCTGTTGCCCTCATCGTGCTCAGAAGCGGATCATCATAAGGCGCTGCTGCCGTCTGTGGCGCAGCATCAGGGATAACCGGAGCAACAGCGGCATTTTCACCAGGACTTTCCGTTGGGATTTTAGTCAGCGATGGTGCCGAGAACAGGACATCATCAACGTCATCACTCGCGTTGGCTGTTGTCGCAGCAACGACCGATGCGGCTACGCCGGGTTGAGCGTCGGGTTCATCGGCAATTTCGGCATCCAGATAATCGTCATCTTCATCTCTTTGACGCTCAGATCTGCGGGAACGGTTGGTCAGAAAGGCCAAAGAACCCAGCACTACCCCACCGATTTTTTCGGCAATAACTAGCCATGACCAGCCGGTAAACAGGGTTAAGCCTACCGCCCAGATACACAGCAGCGTCAGCGTCGCGCCCACGCCGTTGAACCACGGCAGCATCGCGTTACTGAACAGGCTGCCAATCACACCGCCGGAAGCAAAGTAGTACAAATCATCGACATTCAGCGCAGCCAGCCCGCAGGATGTCAAAATCAGCGCCAGCGTGCCGATCAGTTTGAGAGAGAGGCTGAAATAGTCGATATGATCGCTGTCATCACGCTGGCGGAATGCGGCCCAGCACAACATCACCATGATCGGCGGAATGGCGTAAGCCAGCACACCAAAGGTGAAGAACAACGTATCGGCCATCCAGGCGCCAACGCTGCCACCCAGATTATGAATAGGTTCATGCCATGCGGTCTGTGACCAGCTTGGATCGGAAGGGTTGAAACTGATCAGCGCGGCCATCAGGTACGCTGCCAAAATAGTTACCACAATCAGTACGGCTTCAAGTAAACGACGCCCGTTGCTGAGTTTCTTCAGGGTAACTTCTTTATCTTCTGTATATTCCTGGCTCAAGAAAGGCTCTCCAGGTCCTGTGAATTGGTAATAGAAACAACGCCGAGAAACCTTCCCGGCGCTGAAACTGTATGAATAAACAGGAGTGTAACCAAATTACTCAGGTTTTGCACCTGCCCGTTTAGCGCGTCTTGATCACAAGACGATTGCTCTGTTTTACTTCTTCCATAACTACGTAAGTACGGGTGTCGTTCACTCCCGGCAGACGCAGCAAGGTTTCACCAAGCAATTTACGGTAGGCAGACATGTCTGGCACGCGGGTTTTCAGCAAATAGTCAAAATCGCCGGAAACCAAGTGACACTCTTGAATTTCATCAAGTTTTTGCACTGCGGTGTTAAATTGTTCAAACACATCTGGCGCACCACGATTCAGAGTAATCTCAACAACAACCAACAGTGCAGCGTCCAGATATTGCGGATTTAACAGCGCAGTGTAGCCCTGAATGAAATCCTGGCGCTCTAAGCGGCGAACACGTTCCAGACACGGCGTAGGCGATAAACCTACACGTTTTGAAAGCTCTACGTTTGAGATCCGACCATCCTTCTGAAGCTCATTCAGGATGTTACGGTCAATACGGTCAAGCTCCTTCCCCGGGCGTTTCTTATTGTCTATCATCTTATTGTCTCTCTTAATTTCCTTGAATCCGCCACATGCCCTAACCGGAAGTCGGTGTTCTGAGCCTGCCACAGACAAAGACCCACAGCCTGTTTTTGTGCAAATATATCAACATGTTCCTATCTCACACCCTGTCTGTCCAACCGCATGCGAGGTACTCGATGATTATTAGCGTCCCGAAAGAGATGAAAACATCGCGGTGCCGAATGGGATGTTTTCCAACGATACCGAGAAATCACTGCACGTAGCCACCCAGCATTAATCGAAAACGTTCCAGGGTTTTCGATTGATATCAGTGATACCAATTCTGAAATTATGGCGCGCAGATAATTTCTTCTTCCTATGATGTTTTCGCAAATGCACAGCCGATTGTCAAAGTAAAAGAAGTTAAATCAGTAGAACGTGCCAGATAAAAAATCTCACTCGCTCATTTTCCCCTCGTTTTTACGCTTTTTTTACCTCATGTTCAGAGAGAAAATTCCGCTGAATTCGGGTGGAAGTGACAGATGAGGGCACAAAATTCGTAGGGTTAAGGCCAACCACTTGCGGACAGCCATGTCCGAGAGCAAATGTAGCCGCGATTAAAAAAGCCCCATCCGATAGGTTTCTCTCCTAACTGCTTATTCTTAATGCATTTCGCTGAGAAAATAGTCATCACCTATCAAACAAATCGCTAACAACATTTTTGTTCGCTTTTTTTACTGTCACATTTTCCCTACAATCCCTAACATTGTCCGCCATTGTGGGAAAGAGGTATTCATGAGCACGGCTAAGCACAGCAAATTAATTATTCTTGGTTCAGGTCCTGCGGGTTACACCGCGGCAGTTTATGCCGCCCGCGCCAATCTGAAGCCCGTTTTGATTACCGGGATGGAAAAAGGCGGCCAGCTGACAACCACCACCGAAGTTGAAAACTGGCCCGGTGACCCAGAAGGTCTAACCGGCCCGGCGCTGATGGAACGTATGCACGAACACGCAGCGAAATTCCAAACCGAAATTCTTTTCGACCATATCAATAAAGTCGATCTGCAACAGCGTCCGTTCCGTCTATTCGGCGATAGCGAAGAATATACCTGTGATGCTCTGATCATCGCCACAGGGGCATCGGCCCGTTATCTGGGGATGGAATCTGAAGAAGCCTTTAAAGGCAAAGGCGTTTCCGCTTGCGCAACCTGCGACGGTTTCTTCTATCGTGGCCAGAAAGTCGCGGTAGTCGGCGGCGGTAACACTGCGGTTGAAGAAGCGTTATATCTGGCAAACATTGCGGAAGAAGTACATCTAATTCACCGCCGTGATACTTTCCGTTCGGAAAAAATCCTGATCGACCGTCTGATGGAAAAAGTGAAGAACGGCAATATCGTGTTGCACACCGACCGCACTTTGGATGAAGTGTTGGGCGATCAAATGGGCGTTACCGGCGTGCGTTTGCGTTCAACCCAAACCGATGAAACCGAAGAACTGGCAGTTGCTGGCGTATTTATCGCCATCGGCCACAGCCCAAACACCGCAATTTTCGGCGATCAGTTGGAACGGGAAAACGGCTACATCAAAGTGCAGTCTGGCATTCAGGGCAACGCGACCCAGACTTCCGTACCTGGCGTATTTGCCGCCGGCGACGTCATGGATCATATTTATCGTCAGGCGATTACCTCCGCGGGCACCGGCTGTATGGCTGCGTTAGACGCGGAGCGTTATCTGGACGGCTTGGTCAACGATAAGTAATCGACCCGGCCTGAAGAACGACTCAGGCTAGCTCGAAGAAACAGGCGGCTCAATCGCAAGATGAGTCGCCTTTTTATTCGTGGCTTCACTTTATTTATATCTCCGCCGAGTTGTTCGTGCGTTCAAAACGGCCAAGCCTCATGGATTACCTGCAATCCGTTTAATTAAAAAGTAAAGATACAGTTGGCAACAATATAAAATAACAGTGCAAAAAACCTATTTAACTCGCCACTCCCCATGTCAATCACTTGTTATTTAATTGTGATTGGTTGGTTTCAGTAATAATCGATGAAATAAAAACCAAAAAACGAATCATTTCTACTTTTTGATTTACAATCAATGAGGTAAATCAAAATAACCTCTTCCTGTATTTTTCTTAAACTTGTTTAAAACCACTATTTCCCCCTTATTTGTTTTCACAAGGCGTAGGGACAAGGTAACATTGCCTTTCGCCGGTTTGCCCTCTTCGGGGAGCAGACATCTATTGATAAATTTATCATCCCATTTCCTGCGCAGAATAATTGCCTGATGAATAAAACAAGACAATATGAGTTGATTCGTTGGCTGAAAAAACAAAGCGCCCCCGCGCAACGTTGGCTCCGCCTTTCCATGCTACTTGGTTTGCTCAGCGGGTTATTGATCATCGCTCAAGCCTGGTTATTAGCCGGATTATTGCAGGCGCTGATTATGGATCAGATGCCGCGAGAGGCTCTGACCAACGACTTCTTGCTGCTGGCTGGAACTTTCGCAGCGCGCGCCGTGGTCAGTTGGCTACGGGAGCGGGTAGGTTTTATCTGCGGCATGAAGGTGCGATTGCAGATTCGTAAAATCGTGCTGGATCGCCTTGAACAACTCGGGCCATCCTGGGTAAAAGGCAAACCAGCCGGCAGTTGGGCGACCATTATTCTTGAACAAATTGAGGAAATGCAGGATTACTATTCGCGCTATTTACCACAAATGTATCTGGCCGGTCTGATTCCGCTGTTGATTTTGATTGCGATTTTCCCGATTAACTGGGCCGCAGGACTCATTTTGTTCGTCACCGCTCCGCTGATCCCGATTTTCATGGCGCTAGTCGGCATGGGCGCAGCAGATGCTAACCGCCGCAACTTTGTTGCACTGGCGCGATTGAGCGGCAATTTCCTCGATCGCTTGCGCGGTTTGGACACCTTGCGCTTATTTCATCGGGCGAAGGCCGAAACCGACCAAATCCGTGATTCTTCCGAAGATTTCCGCAGCCGGACCATGGAAGTGCTGCGCATGGCCTTCCTTTCCTCGGCGGTTCTCGAATTTTTCGCCGCTATTTCTATTGCCGTTGTCGCGGTTTATTTCGGTTTTTCCTATCTTGGCGAATTGAATTTTGGCAGCTACGGATTGGGCGTCACCCTGTTTGCCGGTTTTCTGGTGCTGATTCTGGCTCCTGAGTTTTACCAACCACTGCGCGATCTCGGCACCTTCTATCACGCCAAAGCGCAGGCCGTTGGCGCGGCGGAATCATTAGTGACGTTCCTCGCCAGCGAAGGCGAAGCTATCGGTCAGGGGGATAAAAACCTACCCGACGAAGGTTTAATCACGCTGGAAGCCGCCGAACTGGAAATACTGGCACCCAACGGCACTCGCCTGGCTGGCCCGTTGAATTTCACGCTACAACCCGGCCAGCGCATTGCCATTGTTGGGCAGAGTGGCGCAGGAAAAAGCTCATTACTCAATCTGTTACTGGGCTTTCTGCCTTATCGTGGCTCTCTGCGGGTTAACGGCATTGAACTGCGCGAACTTGCCCCTCAGGCATGGCGCAGCCAGCTAAGCTGGGTAGGCCAAAACCCTTATTTGCCGGAGCAGACTTTGGCCAGCAATATTCTGCTCAATCAGCCCGACGCCAGCGAACAGCAGCTGCAACAGGCGGTTGAACGTGCCTACGTCAATGAGTTCCTCGGGGATTTGCCCAACGGGTTAGCCACGGAAATCGGCGATCATTCGGCTCGTCTATCCGTTGGTCAGGCACAGCGCGTCGCCGTGGCGCGCGCCTTGTTAAATCCTTGCCGGCTACTGCTGTTGGATGAGCCAACCGCCAGTCTGGATGCCCACAGCGAACAATTAGTGATGAAAGCATTAAACGAGGCTTCGCGAATGCAGACTACGCTACTGGTGACGCACCAGTTAGAAGATACGCTAGATTATGACCAAATCTGGGTAATGGACCGCGGGCTGCTGGTTCAGCAAGGGGATTACACCACACTGAGTCAGTCTGAGGGGCCTTTCGCCAACCTGCTGTCTTATCGCCGTGAGGAGCTTTAATCATGCGCGTGCTTCTTCCATTTCTGGCGCTTTACCGCCGTCATTGGTTCTTGATTAGCCTCGGCATTTTGCTGGCTATTATTACTTTGCTGGCCAGCATTGGCCTATTGACGCTGTCCGGCTGGTTCCTCGCTGGTACTGCACTCGCTGGCCCGCCGGGTTTGTATACCTTTAACTATTTGCTTCCCGCCGCGGGCGTTCGCGGTTCAGCCATTTTACGCACCGCCGGACGCTACGCCGAGCGCGTGGTGAGCCACGATGCTACCTTCCGGGTGCTGGCGCATTTGCGGGTATTTACCTTTCAGCGCATTTTACCGCTCTCCCCTGCCGGGATTGCCCGTTTTCGTCAGAGTGAAGTGCTCAACCGCTTGGTGGCTGATGTCGATACGTTGGATCATCTGTATCTGCGGGTCATTTCGCCGTTAATCGCCGCGCTGGCGATCATCGCTGCCGTTACCTTCGGTCTGAGTTTCCTTGATGTCGAGCTGGCATTGACCCTAGGTGCCATTCTACTGGGGCTGCTGCTAATTCTGCCGCTGATTTTCTACCGCGCCGGTCAACCTATCGGTGCCGATCTCACCGTATTCCGTAGCCACTACCGCACACAACTGACCGCCTGGCTGCAAGGTCAGGCCGAACTGTTGGTCTTCGGCGCGTTAGGACGTTTTCGCCATACTTTGGAAGATATCGAACGGCGTTGGTTGACTCGTCAGCAGCAACAGGCTTCGCTGGCAGGTTTGGCGCAGGCATTGATGATTCTGGCGACCGGTATGACCGTCACGCTAATGCTGTGGCTGGCCGCGGCTGGCATCGGCGATTATAGCCAACCGGGCGCATTGATTGCCCTGTTTGTTTTTGCTTCGATGGCGTCATTTGAGGCTCTACTGCCGGTTGCAGGTGCTTTCCAGCATCTTGGGCAGGTGATAACTTCCGCTGAGCGCGTGGCGCAGCTTATTGCACAGAAGCCGGAAGTCACCTTCCCCCAAACCGGCCCTGAGATCGCTTCACAGGCAGCGCTGGAAGTCGCACAGGTGAGTTTTACCTATCCAGACCAGCCTTTGCCTGTATTGCAGGATATAACGCTGTCACTGGCCGCAGGAGAGCATATTGCGCTACTGGGACGCACAGGTTGTGGTAAATCAACGCTATTACAATTACTCACCCGCGCCTGGGATCCCAATCAGGGTGAAATCCGGCTCAACGGCCAGCCGCTGGCGAGCTACGACGAAGCTTCTCTACGCCAGATGATGACGGTAGTCAGCCAGCGAGTACACGTTTTCAGCAGTACGCTGCGACAAAACCTGCTGCTCGCCTGCCCAACCGCTAGCGATGAGCAACTAATCACCGCGTTACAACAAGTCGGCCTGGGTAATCTTCTGGATAATGACGAAGGGTTAAATGCCTGGATGGGAGACGGCGGTCGCCCACTTTCCGGTGGCGAACAACGCCGTTTGGGTATTGCGCGGGCGCTGCTCCATCCTGCTCCATTGTTATTGTTGGATGAACCGACCGAAGGTCTGGATGCGGAAACCGAGCAACAAATACTGGCGCTGCTGCGCCAACACTGTCAGCACAAGAGTCTGATTCTGGTGACGCATCGCCTGTATGGGCTGGAGCAAATGGATAGCATTTGCGTGATGGACGGCGGCCAGATCGTTGAACAGGGCGATCATGAGACTTTATTGAAAAATAAAGGCCGGTATTATCAGTTCCGTCAGCGCCGCTAAGTTTTATTGTGAGTTTAAGACGATTTCTGGCTAATGTTATCAAATGCCGCTGGGATAACGGCGGCATTATCAATACTCTACAGCCAAAAGCGCCTGTAAGCGCCGTTAAGGGGATTTATGCGTCTTACCCACCTCTCATCACATTCTTACGCGTTCCCTTCACCTGAGCTGGCTCTGCGCGAGCCTAATGGCCTATTGGCGTTAGGTGGCGATTTATCGGCATCACGGTTACTCGCGGCCTATCAGCGCGGTATTTTCCCGTGGTTTAGCCCGGGCGAGATGATTTTATGGTGGTCGCCGGACCCGCGAGCGGTGCTGTTCCCCGAAGAATTACATATCAGCCGTAGCATGCGTCGCTTCCTGCGCCGCTGCCCATTTCGGTTCACACTGAACCAGGCGTTCCGTGAAGTGGTCGCCGCCTGCGCCGATCGTCCCGATGACGGAACCTGGATTGGTGACGATGTACAGCAGGCCTACGCCCAATTACATGAAATGGGCCACGCTCATTCATTGGAGGTATGGTTAAATAATGAACTCGTTGGCGGGTTGTATGGTATTGGGATGGGCGCACTTTTTTGCGGAGAATCAATGTTTAGCAGGGTGGAGAACGCTTCAAAAAGCGGATTAATGGCTTTTTGTCATCATTTTACCCGTCATGGTGGAGAACTGATTGACTGTCAGGTCCTCAACGCTCACACTGCGTCGCTGGGTGCGAGAGAGATCCCTCGCAGCCACTTTTTGCAGCACTTGAGTCAACTCCAGTTTAGTCCGCTACCGGCTGAATGCTGGTTACCGCAATCGCTGGATGTCGAAATCGCGATGCCGTAAAGATCAATGTTACAAAAGCACCCCACATTAGGCTTTATCCCCTCCTCAGCAGACTAATTTTGCAGAAATGGTGTGATGACTGCCAACACTTCTTTACATAATGTGGGTTTTTCGGCATTATCTTGCCGGTTAAAAACTAAGGTAGTTACTCCTAGAGGATTCGATGGCCAAAGAAGACAATATTGAAATGCAGGGCACCGTTCTTGATACGCTGCCGAACACCATGTTCCGTGTTGAATTGGAAAACGGGCACGTGGTAACCGCTCATATCTCCGGTAAAATGCGTAAAAACTATATCCGCATCCTGACGGGTGACAAAGTCACTGTAGAGCTGACCCCGTACGACCTGAGCAAAGGCCGCATTGTCTTCCGTAGCCGTTAATCGGCTGCCCAGTCGCTAGTTGCTAGCGAGCTCTGAGGATGTAGTCCCCCCTCCGGCGCCCTTACCATTTTATTGGCTAGGGCGTTTTGCTTTTTCTGTTATTTACCCCTTCCGTTATTTACCCCTTCCGCACCATTCCCATTTCGAATGAGTCGGACTGAGTACAAAAAAAAGGGCGATATCGCTATCGCCCTTCCATTTATTTCACGTCTGATTCAACTAGCTTATTGCGCTAAGACTAATGTACCGCGCCTTCCGTTTTGCGTTTTTGCGCGCTTTGGAATTCGTAAGCCAGTTGCTGTTTCTCTTTATCCAGACCAACGCTCACCGAGCCGCCATCAACCAAAGAGCCAAACAACAGTTCGTTAGCCAGCGGTTTCTTCAGATTTTCCTGAATCACCCGCGCCATCGGCCGCGCGCCCATAGCTTTGTCGTAGCCCTTCTCAGATAGCCAGTTACGCGCTTCATCGCTGACCTCCAGCGACACGCCTTTGGCATCCAACTGCGCCTGAAGCTCGACGATAAACTTGTCGACAACCTGCTGAATCACATGAGGAGACAAATGGTTGAACCAAATGATGTTATCCAAACGGTTCCGGAATTCCGGCGTAAACACCTTTTTGATCTCTTCCATCGCATCGGTACTGTTATCCTGCTGTTGGAAGCCAATCGATTTACGCTGAGTTTCCCGCACGCCAGCGTTGGTGGTCATCACCACAATCACGTTGCGGAAATCCGCTTTACGACCATTGTTATCCGTCAGCGTACCGTTATCCATCACCTGCAATAACAGGTTAAAGACATCGGGATGCGCTTTTTCAATCTCATCCAGCAACAGAACCGCATGAGGGTGTTTGATAACCGCGTCGGTCAGCAAACCGCCCTGATCGTAGCCAACGTAGCCCGGAGGCGCACCAATCAGGCGGCTAACCGTATGGCGCTCCATATATTCGGACATATCAAAGCGCAGCAGTTCGATATCCAGCGCCTTGGCCAATTGCACTGTGACTTCAGTTTTACCCACCCCGGTCGGGCCAGCAAACAGGAACGAACCCACAGGTTTATTTTCATGACCTAAACCCGCGCGGCTCATTTTGATCGCTTCAGTCAGAGCGTCGATAGCTTTATCTTGCCCGAAGACCAACATACTCAAACGGTCGCTCAGGTTTTTCAGTACGTCACGATCGCTGGCAGAGACAGTTTTCTCCGGAATACGAGCAATACGCGCCACCACAGATTCAATATCTGAAACGTTGACGGTTTTTTTGCGTTTGCTCGCCGGCATCAATCGGCTGCGCGCACCAGCTTCATCAATGACATCAATGGCTTTATCCGGCAAATGGCGATCGTTGATGTATTTCACCGACAATTCCACCGCCGCCCGAATGGCTTTCGCCGTGTAGCGTACATCGTGATGAGCTTCGTATTTCGGTTTCAACCCATTGATAATTTGCACCGTTTCTTCGGGCGTCGGCTCAACGATATCAATTTTCTGGAAACGGCGCGCTAACGCACGATCCTTTTCAAAGATATTGCTGAATTCCTGATAGGTCGTGGAGCCAATCACCCGAATCTTGCCGCTGGACAACAGCGGTTTGATCAGGTTCGCGGCATCCACTTGCCCACCGGAAGCAGCACCGGCGCCGATAATGGTGTGAATTTCATCGATGAACAGAATGCTGTCTTTATCCTGCTCTAGCTGTTTCAGCAGCGCTTTGAAACGTTTCTCAAAGTCACCGCGGTATTTAGTTCCCGCCAGCAGCGAGCCGATATCCAACGAGTACAGCGTACATTCGGCCATGACTTCCGGTACATCGCCCTGCACAATTCGCCATGCCAGACCTTCGGCAATCGCGGTTTTCCCGACGCCGGATTCGCCGACCAGCAGCGGATTGTTTTTACGACGGCGGCAAAGTACCTGAATTGCACGCTCCAGCTCTTTTTCGCGGCCAATCAGCGGATCGATACCGCCGACGCGCGCCAGTTGGTTAAGATTGGTGGTGAAGTTCTCCATACGGTCTTCCCCTCCCGCCTGCTCTTCATTCACCGGATTTTCTGCATTTGGCGCCTGACCCGGCTCGTCTTTGCGTGCACCATGGGAAATAAAGTTCACCACATCCAGACGGCTGACATCGTGTTTACGCAGCAGATAAGCCGCCTGGGACTCTTGTTCGCTGAAGATGGCGACCAAAACGTTGGCACCGGAAACTTCATTACGACCAGATGATTGAACATGGAAGACGGCGCGCTGTAATACGCGCTGGAAGCTCAGCGTTGGTTGGGTGTCACGCTCTTCCTCGCTGGCCGGTAACGTTGGCGTGGTTTGTTCTATAAAGGCTTCCAGCTCCTGGCGTAATGCCACCAGATCCACCGTACATGCCTCTAGCGCTTCCCGCGCGGCAGGGTTGCTCAGCAATGCCAGCAACAGGTGCTCCACGGTCATAAACTCGTGTCTGTGCTCCCGCGCTCTGGCGAAAGCCATATTAAGACTGAGTTCAAGTTCTTGATTGAGCATAGGCACCTCCCCAATAAATTGCCTTAATCAGGCTTTTTCCAGCGTACAAAGCAATGGATGCTCGTTCTCCCTGGCGTATTGATTTACGTGCGCCACTTTTGTCTCTGCAACTTCAGCAGTGAACACGCCGCAAATCGCTTTCCCTTTGTAGTGAACGTTCAGCATCAACTGGGTTGCACGTTCAATATCATAAGAAAAGAACTTTTGCAGAACGTCAATCACAAATTCCATCGGCGTGTAATCGTCGTTGTTGAGTATAACTTTATACATAGACGGCGGTTTTAGCGCATCGATTTGTTTATCTTTGACTAAATGCTCAAAATTAAGCCAGTCGTTGTTATTGCCCATTGCTTACCCATCGTTTCACTGAATCATACAGGAGCAACACTCAGCTCCGGTTATAAGACCATTTGGTACAGATTTCTATTGTTATTTTAACATCTCTTGCCGTGAAGTGTCGCTTTAGAAGCATGCGAGAACGTTCGCACAGACAACAACAAAATTGTAACTAAATAAGCGCAATAGCGTTATCTGCATCAAACTTTGGCGAACTCCTCAGCCTGAGAAAAGCCGTCCTCTTGACGTTAATCGCATTTCCACTAGAGTGTAAATTTGTGAGCTGATGGAGTTTTAACCAATCCGCGCTCACTTTAACCAGCGATTACCTCATCTAAAATTAGAATAGCCTTGCGAGGAACGTAGAAGTATGGAGACGGGTACTGTTAAATGGTTCAATAACGCCAAGGGCTTTGGATTTATCTGCCCGCAGAACGGCGGCGAAGATATCTTTGCACACTACTCTACTATCCAGATGGATGGTTATCGAACGCTAAAAGCGGGTCAGCAGGTTAACTTTGATGTCCACCAGGGCCCCAAAGGCAATCATGCCAGCCTGATTGTGCCTCTGGAAATGCTGGCTCTCGCCTGACATCAACGTCACACCGTCGGGCCGTTAGCTTTTATCTACGGCAGCACAGCAATTCAAAATGCCAGCCGAACTGCGACTGGCATTTTTATCATTTTTTATGCCCCCGCTAACGCCATAATATTACGTTAACACCGCCTGGGCGTCTGCTCGTTTATCCTATTGCCCGTAAATTCTATGTCCGTAAACGTTATTCCCGCGCCAAAGCGTCAATTGGGTTTAATCTGGCGGCACTGCGAGCGGGCAAATAACCGAAGACCACGCCAATAATTGTCGAACACAGGAAAGCGCTGACCAGCGCAACCGCAGGGAAAGATACCTGCCAGTTGGGCATCACCATTTCTACCGCCAGACCGATAGCAAAGGAAAGCGTAATCCCTAATGCGCCGCCGACCAGACAAACCAGCACCGCTTCAATCAGGAATTGCTGCATGACATCGCTGGAACGCGCCCCTACGGCCATGCGAATACCTATTTCACGGGTTCGTTCCGTTACCGATACCAGCATAATATTCATCACACCAATACCGCCAACCACCAACGAAATGACCGCTACCAGCGTCAGGAACAATTGCATGGTTCGAGTGATTTTTTCCGCAGTTTGCAGCAAGCTGTCCATATTATAGGTAAAGATATCTTTCTTACCGTGACGCAAAGTTAGCAAGCGAACTAACTGTTGTTCGGCTTCCTTACTATTATAGCCATCGTTGATTCGCACCGTAATCGAATCAAAATAAGATTTACCCATCAACCGGTTAGCCATTGTGGTGTAGGGAATCCACACCCGCAGTGATTTACTGCTGCCAAACATCGATTGTTTTTCTTCCACCACGCCGACGATAGTCGCAGGCATATTGCCGATCAGCATCACTTGCCCCACCACATCTTTCACATGCGGGAAAAGTCGGCGCTGAGTATTACGGTCAATCACCACCGCCTGCGCCTGTCGATCGACCTGATCCTGCGTAATCGCCGTGCCCTGCTCGATACTGATACCGTAAACACGGAAATACTGCGCGCTCACTCCGGATACACTGCCGGCCACATCGATATTTCCGAAGCGTAGCCGCATACTGCCAGAGATCACCGGTGACACCGCATTAATGTAAGACTGCGCTTTCAGCGCTACCATATCGTCATAAACCAGCGCCTGCCGATTACTGGGGTCGTCATCGCCAAAGTCTTTTCCGGGGTAAATATCGATGGTATTTGTCCCGATAGCGCGAATATCTGCCAACACCATTTGTTTGGCCGCATCGCCCACCACCAAAATAGAAACCACCGAAGCAATACCTATGATAATACCGAGCATAGTTAGCGCAGTTCGCATCTTGTTAGAGGCCATCGCGCGCCATGCCATCAGCAATGCTTCACGAAAACGCCCGGTCAATTGCTGCCATGAAGGCGCTGGCGGCGTCAGACTTTGCGTATCCGGCTCTGCGGTTTTTGGCGGTGTTTTACTGCCGGAGTCCGCCATAATACGGCCATCTTTGATTTCAATGATTCGCTCGGCCTGAGCCGCGACCGTAGGATCGTGGGTAACAATAATGACCGTGTGCCCCTGCTGTTGCAGTTGCTTTAAAATCACCATCACTTCAACGCTGGAATGGCTGTCTAACGCGCCGGTGGGTTCATCGGCCAATATTACCTGCCCGCCGTTCATCAAAGCGCGAGCAATACTGACGCGCTGCTGTTGGCCACCGGAAAGCTGGCTGGGACGATAGCTGATGCGCTCGCCTAATCCCAAACGGGTTAGCAACATTTTGGCGCGTTCCCGCCGCTCATGCTTTCCTAAACCTGCGTAGACCGCGGGCACTTCTACGTTATGCGCCGCACTTAGGTGAGGTAATAAATGATAACGCTGGAAAATAAACCCAAAGTGTTCACGACGCAAAGCCGCCAGCGCATCATTGTCCATGCTATCGACGTCCTGCCCGGCCACGCGGTAAATCCCCTCGCTTGGCTTATCCAGACAGCCAAGAATATTCATCAGGGTCGACTTACCCGAGCCGGAAGCACCAATAATCGCCACCAGCTCACCCGCGTTAATTTCCAGCGAAACGTCCTGCAGCACATCCACCGTTTGTTCACCAGACTGATAACTGCGGCGAATGCCTTTTAACTCAAGCAAAGCCGCCATTATTCAGCCTCCGCTACGCCGCGGCTGGTAATCACTTCATCACCCACTTCCAGACCGCTAAGCACCTGCGCATCCACATTGTTGCGAATGCCGATGGTCACTTCTCGTTTCTCTTCCTTACCATTTTTTAGCACCGCGACTTCATAACGGTTCACGCCCAATTCGTTACCCAAAGCGGAGAGTGGCACAACTTTAGCCTGTTCCACTTTCGATAATTGAATCGATACCTGAGCGGTCATTTGCAGGCGCAGCAGGCCATCCGGATTAGGTACTTCAAAGCGGGCCGAATAGAAAATGGCATCGTTCACTTTTTCCGGCGTTGGCTGAATATCTTTGAGTACACCGTCAAAATGCTTCGACGGATCACCCAATACAGTGAATGAGGCTTTCAGCCCCGGTTTCAGGTGGATAACATCCGCTTCGGAAACTTGAGCATTCACCAGCATCGTACGCATATCGGCCAACGTCAGAATGTTTGGCGCCTGTTGTGCGGCAATCACTGTCTGGCCTTGCAACGTAGTAATTTGCACTACATCGCCGTCCATCGGGGCGGAAATTTTGGTGTAATCCAGATTAATTTTGGCCGTATCCAGGCTGGCTTTGGTTTTGCTGATTTGTGCGCTGATCGTGCCAACTTTTGCTTTTTTTACCGCCAAATCCGTTGCGGCCTGATCCAGAACCTGAAGAGAAACCGCCTGTAGCTTCGCCAATTGTTGCTGGCGGCTCAGCGTCACCTCCGCCAACTGCCGCTCGGCTTTGGCTTGCAACAGCTGAGCGTTAAGATCTTGCAGCGTCGCTTCCACCTCTTTGATCTGGTTCTGTGCCTGCTGCGGATCGATCATCGCCAGCAGTTGCCCCTGCTTGACCTTATCGCCGATCTCCACATAGAGCCGTTCAAGCTGCCCGCTCACCTGCGCACCCACATCAACTTTGCGCACCGCGTCCAATTTACCTATCGCTAATATGTTTTGTTGCAGATCCCGATTAACCACTTTGACGGTTTGATACTGTGTCGCAGCCGGTGCCATTCCATGCTTGATCGCCCAAAAACCGCCAATTGCCAAAATCACAATCGCCAGAATCCAGCGTCGTTTACGTCCGCTAAACCACGTCAAATTAATTACCTACCTTATTAAAATTTATGCTTGAAATAGACAAATGCTAATGAAAATACCGTAGCGCTGATTAAATTATCACTCTGAGAGTGCGCGAATTTAAACGTAATATAAACATCAAATCATATAAATAATACCAACATAAGACGCATTGAGTCGCTGTTTAGTTCCCCCTTGCTTCAATAGAGACAAAGTTTGATAACGAAACGGATATTCCAATGTATTTATTCACTTCACCCCCATCAGCGCCGAATCATTTAAGTCGCTGGCAGTTAATTTCGCAGTTGATAAAAGGGGAAGAAAACCTGCCGGAGGTGTGGCGAAAACCGGCTTTTCGCTTTAAGTTTCTGGCCAGAACGCTGATTTATCCTCAGGTTACTCTGGCGCTACTCAGTGAATTGGCGAATAACCCGCAGCTCGGTACGCTGCTGCAATCTCAGCCGGATTTACCTTGCAAACTGCACCGTCCGTATCTCAGCGCCAATCTCAGTAAACGTCAGGGATTACAGGCGATCAAAGAGCACTATCGGTTGGTCAATGAATTGATGCCATCAGCATTGGCGACGGGATATCTCCAATCCAAGCCTTATAAATTGGCCGAATTAAGCGGACGCAATGACAGCCAGTACCGCGTTTACCTCGGTACGTTGCCGATGCTCAATAAAGAAGGGGAAGCCACGCTGATGTTTACCAATCAACAAGGTGAAACACTGGCGCTCATGACCTTTAGTTTGATGAGTTATCGACAGAAAAAAACGTTGTTTATTGGTGGGTTACAAGGAGCCGCACCGCAGGTAGCTCATGAAGAAATTCAAATCAGCACCAAAAACTGTCACGGCCTGTTCCCGAAACGTATCCTGCTGGAAGCAGCCTGTAGTCTGGCCGAAATGTTGGGGATCACTCAGATTATAGCGGTGGGTAATGATACTCATATCTATAAAAGCTGGCGTTATCGTCAACGGAAAAGCGATAAGTTACACGCCGATTATGATGGTTTCTGGCAATCTCTGGGCGGCCAAATGAGCGAGGAAGGTTATTTTCTGCTGCCTGCCCGCGTAGCGCGGAAAGCCATTGAGGATATCCCTAGCAAGAAACGCGCTGAATATCGCCGCCGTTATCAGTTATTGGATCAATTGGAAAGCGGGATTAGCGCCCACTTCCCTTGTGCTGAAAATACCTCGGTTAATCCGCGCGACCCCGAGCCAGCCACACCACGCGGGAAAACATCTTTTTCAGAATTGGCGGTACCGAACTCACGCCCCACACCCCAGCCTGAGTGGCAACTTCAATAGCCAAATCGGGCTTGGAAGTGCGATGTATCGCTTTCTCAATCACCCGGCGCGGCGGCATTTTGGCATTCATCGGTATCGCTGATATTCGATGATAAACCGGGCCAAATCCCGCACGATATAGGAATTGCTCCATATCCGGCGCCGGCAACATGGTCAGGCGATCTCGTTCATTATCACCGTTGCGCTCCGCAATATCCCGAACGGTAGCGGCATACTTCTTACCGGCATCGTCGCCGTCGGTCAGGGTATGCCACTGAATGCCCATGCGATTGGCGAATTTTAGCAATGGACGTAAACCACTTTGCGCAAACTCGATGACTTTTACCCCTTCAGCTTCAAAGTGATAGCCACATTGGCGAGCCAGTTCGTTAAGCAACCAGATTTCTGTCTCACCCTCCACCAATAGCCAGCAGCGGGCAAACAGTGATGACGGGCGGTTAAAACGAATATGGAAGGCAATGCGGCGACTGTCTTCCGGCGTCATCCCCTTCGGGCCAATACGGTAAGTTGCCACCCGCGCAGACTCACGCACCAATCGGCAAATCCGTTCTACCGGTACCAAAGAAACCAGTTCGCCGGAGTTGGTGGTGGTGATGCGTTGCAAAGGAAGCTGATTGAGTAGCCCCCAGGCGACCGATAACATAATGGGATGCAGGCGGGTTTCGGGATCCTCCACCAGCAACAGCGGGCGCGCGTGCGGATCCAGATGAATCGAGCCTTTAGCCTGCAATAACGTATTAAACATCCCCAGTAAAATCAGCCGCATACTTCGACTGTTCGGCTCGGCAATCATGCGGTTGATGCTGTCCAGCGCTTGCCACGCCTGACGTTCCGGCTGCGGGCGCGAAGGCCGATTGCGCTGAGGCGTTTGAGAACCCTGCTCGGCAAAGTAATGTTCCAGCAATTGGCGCATAGCGTCTAATCCCTGACGTAGCTCGGTATTAGTCAGTTTTTGTGGATTACGTACTAATTCACGCCCTAACTGATCCAACTGCTGATTCAGCGCAACTTTATCCTGCCCAGGCATACTTTCCGGCACGCTGGTACGTAAACGGCGGATAAAGCGGGCATCCCGCAGGCGCAGCACTGGATGGATACGAATAATACCTAAAGCCAGTTTTTCAATATCGTGGAGTGGCAACGGCTGGCCATCCAGATCCAGAAAAGTGCGCCAGGTACAAACGGTGCCGTCATCGGCCAGTTCGCCTTCCACTCGGTAGTAAATACGATGCAAACTGTCTTCACATTGGCTCCACAGCGGTGCCAAATGGCGATAACGTGGGGAACGCCAATGGCCGATATCCTTCTCGCAGAAGGTTAAAATAACCTGAAGATGCCGATCTTTTGCCGCTTCATCACCGGGGGGATAATAAAAATCCTGCACGGTGAAATGATAGAGTCGCGGTTCCGGAGACAGCAACAGAGTGAGCGCATCCAACAGGCTGGATTTACCCCAGGCATTCTCCCCGATGAGTACCGTATTATCATCCAGCGTCAAAGAAATACGATTAATGCCACGAAACCCGACTATTTCCACGCGTTCTAGGAACATATTTACGCCTCCCGTGCGAAGTTAAATCATTACCAGCGAAGCCTATGTCATTAACGCGTTAACATTCATGAGAATGGCGCAAAAAATCCTTTCAGGTCAAGCGCCATCCGCCGGTCTTTCCACCTTTACTCTATCCGCCTTTTTAGATAGCTTATCCCCTTCACTCAACAATGCCCGATCTCATTGCTATAGCCAACCGGCTATAGCCTTACGTCTGCTTAATTCAGCCTGACGCGTAAAGGACGCTTTAACTCACATGTATTCAGGATTACTGATCATTCTGTTGCCGTTAATTATCGGTTATTTGATCCCGCTTAGCCGTAAATCTTTAATTCAGGCGATTAACCGGCTATTAAGCTGGATGGTTTACGTTATTTTATTTTTTATGGGCATCAGCTTGGCATTTCTGGAAAACCTTAGCGCAAACCTACTGCTTATTTTCCAATACGCCAGCGTATGTTTTATCTGCATTTTATCCGCTAACCTGTTGGCGCTATTTTTGCTCGAACATAAAAGGCCGTGGAAAAATACTCACCGCCAGGAAGCTCTGCCTTCCCGATTACATATGGCGCTGGAATCGCTGAAACTGTGCGGCGTAGTTATCATCGGCTTTCTATTGGGTCTGACCGAATGGCCACCGTTGCAATTTGCCGCTCAAGGTAGTGAATTAGCATTGATATTCCTGCTATTTTTGGTTGGCATCCAGTTGCGTAATAGCGGCATGACTTTACGCCAGATTGTGCTTAACCGCCGCGGCACTATTGTCGCCATCGTGGTTGCTGTCAGTGCGCTGGCTGGCGGCGCGTTAGCCGCGTTATTCCTCGGTTTACCGCTGAAAACCGGTCTGGCAATGGCCTCCGGCTACGGTTGGTACTCACTCTCGGGTATCTTACTGACAGACGCATTTGGCCCGGTGATCGGCAGCGCCGCCTTCTTCAACGATTTAGCCCGTGAATTAGTCGCCATTATGCTGATTCCAACGCTGGTTCGCCGCAGCCGTTCCACTGCCTTAGGCCTCTGCGGTGCCACCTCAATGGATTTCACCCTGCCGGTATTGCAACGTAGCGGTGGCCTGGAAATGGTACCTGCCGCGATCGTGCACGGCTTCATATTGAGCTTACTGGCTCCAGTACTGATCGCGCTATTCTCCTGATATTCTCCGTCCCCAGCGGGCTAATGTATTGGCCCGCTAAATTCTATTCATTTCACCATTAAAGCGAAAAAGTCTCATTCGCGACAAAAATTGCGCCAAATCAAGATAAGTTAAAGTTGCATTACAAAAGCCTTTTTAAGATGCCTTGGCACATCTATGCTTTTAAACACGCATTACAAATGCACTTTTAAAAGGAAAGAATCATGTTCTGTGTGCAATGTGAACAAACCATTCGTACCCCGGCAGGCAATGGCTGCTCTTACGCTCAGGGTATGTGCGGGAAAACCGCTGAAACGTCCGATTTGCAAGACCTGTTGGTTGCCGTATTACAGGGGCTTTCCGCTTGGGCATTACGCGCCAGACAGCTCGGTATTATCGATCCAGATATCGATAGCTTCGCACCCAGAGCCTTTTTCTCAACGCTGACCAACGTTAACTTTGATTCTGAGCGCATCGTCGGTTATGCCAAGGAAGCTATCGCACTGCGTGATTCTCTGGCCGCACGCTGCCGCTTGCTGGATGCCAGCGCCTCGGTAGATCACCCGATGGCCGAATTACAATTGGAAGCTAACGACATTCCAACACTGCAACAACAGTCTCAACAGTTCGCTTTAAACAGTGATAAAGCCGAGGTTGGCGATGACATTCACGGTCTGCGGATGCTGTGTTTGTATGGCTTGAAAGGCGCAGCGGCTTATATGGAACACGCTCACGTACTCGGTCAGTCTGATGAAAATATCTACGCGCAATATCATGAGCTTATGTCATGGCTGGGCACTCAGCCGCGCGATGTGGATACCCTGTTGAATAATGCTATGGGCATCGGCCAGATGAACTTCAACGTGATGGCGATTCTGGACAGCGGCGAAACTCAGGCATACGGCCACCCGCAGCCAACGGCGGTCAACGTGCGCCCGGTCGCCGGTAAAGCCATTCTGATTTCAGGGCACGATCTGAAAGATCTGCAGATGTTATTGGAGCAGACCGCCGGACAAGGCGTCAATGTGTACACCCATGGCGAAATGCTGCCAGCACACGGCTATCCCGAGCTGAAAAAATTCCCGCATCTGGTGGGTAACTACGGCAGCGGCTGGCAAAATCAGCAAATCGAATTTGCCAAATTCCCCGGCCCGATAGTGATGACCTCCAACTGTATTATCGATCCCAACGTGGGTAATTACGGCGATCGTATCTGGACCCGCAGCATTGTTGGTTGGCCGGGCGTCAATCATTTGGAAGGCGATGATTTCTCAGATGTTATTACGCAAGCGAAAAGTATGGCCGGATTCCCGTACAACGAGCTAGAACACATGATCACCGTGGGTTTTGGTCGCCAGACTCTATTAAATTCGGCGGATACGGTTATCGATCTGGTTTCTCGTAAAAAACTGCGCCATATCTTTCTGGTCGGCGGCTGTGACGGCAGCCGGGACGAACGCAGCTATTTTACCGATTTTGCCCGCAATATTCCGCAAGATTGCCTAATCATGACTCTGGCCTGTGGTAAATATCGTTTTAACAAACTGGACTTCGGCACGCTGGAAGGTTTACCGCGTCTGCTGGATGTGGGCCAATGTAATGATGCTTACTCCGCGATCATGCTAGCGGTAAAACTATCTGAGCAATTAGGCTGTACTGTCAACGACTTACCTTTAAGTCTGGTGCTGTCGTGGTTCGAACAGAAAGCTATCGTCATTTTGCTGACGCTGCTGTCTCTCGGCGTCAAAAATATCTATACCGGCCCAACGGCGCCGGGCTTCCTGACCGATAATCTGCTGGCCATTCTGAATGAAAAATTCGGTATGCGCCCGATCACCTCGGTTGAACAAGATTTGAACGAAATTCTGGTGGCCTAAGCCACGGTGCGGTCAGCGCTATTCGCCTCCGGCGCTGACCGTTTCTATTACCGCGCAACCACGAGGGTTTGCTATGACGATGCCAACACCAATGTGCCCTAATCGTATGCAGGTGCACTCTATTGTGCAGGAAACGCCAGATGTTTGGAGCCTGCAATTAATCAACCACGATTTTTATCCGTATCAACCAGGCCAATATGCGTTGGTGAGTATTCGCAACAGTGAAGATACCCTGCGCGCCTATACCCTTTCCTCTTCTCCGGGCCTGAGCCGCTTTATTCGTTTGACTATCCGTTGCCTGCCCGACGGCGCGGGTTCTCGTTGGCTAACTCAAGAGGTACAGCCGGGACATTACCTGTGGCTATCCGACGCTCAGGGGGAATTTACCTGTGCCGATAATCAGGATGACCGTTATTTAATGCTGGCCGCAGGATGCGGCGTGACGCCAATTATGTCGATGTGTCGCTGGCTGTTAGCCCACCGACCACAGGCCGATATTCGGGTGATTTTTAACGTTCGTACCCCAGATGACGTTATTTTTTCCGCTGAATGGCAGGCGCTGATTGAAGCCCACCCGCTGCGGTTACATATTACTTTGATGGCAGAATCGGGGGCTAAAGAAGGTTTTTTCAGCGGCAGAATTTCTGCCGAAATCATGCAGAAAATCGCGCCAGATATTCGACAATACCGAGTGATGACCTGCGGCCCCGCGCCTTATAGGATGTGGGTGGAAAATTATTGCCGTGAGCAACAGGTACCGCCAGAACGTTTCCAGCAAGAGCAGTTCCACATCGAAGAAGAAAAACCACAGTCAGGCAACCAACTGACATTAACCATTAATCGCCCGCTACGCCAACTGCGAGTTCCGGTCGGCGCGTCTTTACTGTTCGCACTTGAAGAAAATAAGGTGCCTGTCTCCGCGGCTTGTCGTGCTGGCGTCTGCGGTTCTTGTAAAACTCGAATCATTTCCGGTAATTACACGACCACCAGCACCATGACGCTGACGCCGGAAGAAATCGCTCAGGGTTACGTGTTGGCCTGTAGCTGTCAATTGCAGGGCGATACCCAATTGGCCTGACGACAACAAAAAATGCCCTATTACACAATATAAACCCCGGTTAATAGGGCATTAACTCTTAAACAGACCATACTTTCTCCTCCTGGAATAAAAGCATCGCGATTAAATCTTGGGGGAAGTATGAAACAGACCGTAGCAACACTGGTGGCTAAAACGCTGGAACTCGCTGGCGTGAAACGAATTTGGGGCGTCACCGGCGACTCTTTAAACGGATTAAGTGACAGTTTGCATCGCATGGGCACCATCGAATGGCTAGGTACTCGTCACGAGGAAGTTGCGGCCTTTGCCGCTGGAGCAGAAGCGCAGTTAACCGGCGAACTGGCGGTTTGTGCCGGTTCCTGCGGGCCAGGAAACCTGCATTTAATCAACGGACTTTTTGATTGTCACCGTAACCATGTCCCGGTTTTGGCCATTGCTGCACATATTCCCTCCAGTGAAATCGGCAGCGGTTATTTTCAGGAAACGCATCCGCAGGAACTGTTCCGCGAATGCAGTCATTATTGCGAATTAGTCACAAATCCTGAGCAATTACCGCGCGTATTGGAAATCGCCATGCGCAAAGCCATCCTTAATCGCGGCGTTTCTGTGATTGTGCTTCCCGGCGATGTAGCACTGCAAGCCGCGCCGGAAGATGCGCCGATGGTCTGGCATACCCCAAAACACCCGCTAATTCAGCCGCCGATGAGCGAACTGGAAGCGCTGGCTGAAACCTTAAATTCCGCTAAAAACATTACGTTGATGTGCGGTAGCGGCTGCGCCGACGCCCATGACGAAGTGGTGAAACTGGCAGAAATGCTGCAAGCACCGGTGGTACACGCGCTGCGCGGCAAAGAGCATATTGAGTGGGATAATCCCTATAGCGTCGGAATGACCGGGCTGATTGGTTTTTCCTCCGGTTATCACGCCATGATGAATGCCGATACGTTGATTTTGCTCGGCACTCAGTTCCCTTATCGGGCCTTTTATCCTACTCACGCTAACATTATTCAAATCGATATTAATCCTGGAAGCATTGGCGCTCACTGCCCGGTGAATAGGGCGCTGATGGGTGATATCAAAACGACCCTACGCGCTCTATTGCCTCAACTACAGGTAAAAAGCGACCGGCGTTTTCTGGATAAAGCGCTGGAACACTACCGAACCACTCGTAAAGATCTGGATGGACTGGCAACAGCCAATGACGATCAGCCGATCCATCCACAGTATCTGGCGCAACAAATCAGCCATTATGCGACCGACGACGCCATTTTCACCTGCGATGTCGGAACGCCAACGGTCTGGGCCGCCCGCTATCTGCAAATGAACGGTAAACGTCGTCTACTGGGGTCGTTTAACCACGGTTCCATGGCCAACGCCATGCCGCAGGCGATAGGGGCGCAAGCAACGGCACCAGAACGTCAGGTGGTAGCAATGTGCGGCGACGGCGGTTTTACTATGTTAATGGGCGATTTTCTATCACTGGCGCAGCTTAAACTGCCGGTGAAAATTGTGGTGTTCAATAACAGCGTGCTGGGTTTTGTCGCTATGGAAATGAAGGCTGGCGGCTACCTGACCGACGGCACGGATCTGCACAATCCTAATTTCGCCGCCATTGCCAATGCGGCAGGAATAAAAGGCATTCGGGTAGAGAAAGCATCCGAGCTGAACAGCGCGCTGGAAACGGCTTTCGCCCATCCAGGCCCGGTATTGGTGGACGTCGTTACCGCCAAGCAAGAGCTTTCCATGCCACCGCAAATCAAATTTGAGCAGGCGAAAGGCTTTAGCCTGTATATGCTGCGCGCCATTATCAATGGCCGCGGGGATGAAGTGGTTGAGCTGGCCAAAACCAACTGGCTACGTTAATCAATGAGTCGGTCACATGTCAGATATTGCCGTACCACACTTTGTCTTGTGACATATATCTTGTGACATATGATAGCGATCAAGGTCTGGCACGGGTAAACTTTTATCCGGCCAGATACTAACGATTTCAGGGGAAAATAACCGACGGCTACCCTGTGAGGTTACTCATCCTGCCCTCGCGACTTTCCTTTATCAAGAGCTTTCACGATATGTATATCGATCTGCGTAGTGACACAGTAACCCGCCCTTCTCCTGCCATGCGTCAGCGAATGGCCAATGCCGAAGTGGGCGATGATGTGTACGGCGAGGACCCAACAGTCAAGGCGTTGGAAGTCGAGGGAGCGCGGCTCTCCGGCAAAGCGGCATCATTATTCTTACCCAGCGGGACTCAGGCCAATCTGGTAGCATTACTAACGCACTGCCAGCGTGGCGATGAGTATATTGTGGGACAAAAAGCCCATAATTATCTGTACGAGGCGGGCGGTGCAGCGGTTTTAGGCAGTATTCAGCCGCAACCGCTGGATGCCAATGACGACGGCAGTTTGCCGTTGGATAAAGTACTGGCCGCCATCAAACCTGATGACATTCTGTTTGCTCAAACCCGTCTGCTCAGTCTGGAAAATACGCACAGCGGCCGCGTGCTGCCCATCAGTTATCTGCAACAGGCATGGGCGTTGACCCGCGAAAAAAATCTGGCTTTACATATTGATGGGGCGCGCATTATGAATGCCGCAGTGGCGCTAAAGGTTCCGCTACGGGAAATCACCCAGTATTGCGATACCCTGACTCTCTGTCTTTCCAAAGGATTGGGCGCACCGGTCGGTTCCTTACTGTGCGGCAGCGAAGAATACGTTAAGCGCGCTATACGTTGGCGCAAAATGACCGGCGGCGGTATGCGTCAGGCCGGTATTCTGGCGGCTGCAGGACTTTACGCCTTGCAGCATAACGTGGAGCGCTTGCAGCAGGATCACGACAACGCAGTGTGGCTGGAGCAAAAGTTGCGGGATATCGGCGTAGAGATTATCGCTCCCGGCGCTCAAACCAATATATTGTACATTCGCCAGTCGGCAGAGCTGGCGGCCCAAATGGGGCCGTGGATGCGTGAGCGCGGCGTGTTAATCAGCGCCGGGCCAGTGACCCGCATGATTACGCATTTGGACGTTAGCCGAAGTGATTTAGAACGAGTGGTTGCACTGTGGTATGAGTTTTTGACATTACATAACTGAAATTAATAATATTTTTTGTCTACGTCGCCTTGGTGATATTCTGTCGCCAGGGCATTTCTATTTCGGCAGAAACAGCCCAAGATATCGATTCTGTTACCGCCAACCTTACCGAGTGACTATCATGACACCACAACGAATCTTAGTGTTAGGTGCCAGTGGCTACATCGGCCAGCATTTAATTCCACGCCTTTGCCAGCAAGGGCATCAGGTTACCGCCGCTGCACGTCGAATTGAATGGCTGGAAGAACAACAGTGGCCGAATGTTCGCTGCTGTTTTGCCGATCTGTATCAGCCGGAGACCCTATGTCACGCACTACAGGATATTGACGTTCTCTACTATCTGGTTCACGCCATGGGCGACGGCGAGGACTTGGTAGAACAGGAGCGACAGGCCGCCAGTAACTTGCAGCTAGCGCTGAAAAACTCCTCGGTAAAACAGGTGATATTCCTCGGAGCATTGCAACCGGAGGAAAACAGTTCCCCACATTTGGTCGCCCGAAAATTGACTGGCGATTTACTGCGACAAAGCGGCGTACCTGTCACTGAGTTACGTGCCAGCATTATTGTCGGCCCCGGTTCAGCGGCTTTTGAAGTGATGCGCGATATGGTGTACAACCTGCCAATTTTGACGCCGCCGCGCTGGGTTCGCTCCAAGTCATCCCCTATCGCGCTGGATAACCTATTAGTTTATCTAACGGAAATACTGAATTATCCCTCTGATGAAAACCGCATTTTTGACGTCGCCGGACCGGAATACATCAGTTATCAGACCCTGTTTGAGCGCTTTATTGCCATTAGCGGTAAACGTCGCTGGCTGATCCCGATTCCGCTGCCGACCCGTTTTATTTCGGTCTATTTTATCAGCATGATTACCTCGGTGCCGACCAGTATTGCCAGCGCATTGATTCAGGGCTTGAATCATGACTTACCCGCAGACGGCGCTCCGTTACAGGCATTAATACCGCAGAATTTAATCAGCTTTGACGATGCGGTGCGGGAAACCCTGCGGCAGGAAGACAAAGTCGTTGACTCCGCCGATTGGGGTTACGATCCGGAAGCCCGCGCCCGCTGGCGTCCCGGTTACGGCTTCTATCCCAAACAGGCCGGTTGCCAATTGGATACCACAGCTTCCAGCGAAGCTTTGTGGCATGTCGTGCAGCAAATCGGTGGCCCGGAAGGCTATTTTTACGGTAATCCGCTGTGGAAAACCCGCGCCTGGATGGACGATCTGGCAGGCGGAGGCGTCGTTTACGGCCGACCAGACCGACCAACGCTGGAATTAGGTGATTTAGTCGATGGCTGGAAGGTGATTACGATAAAACCACTGCGTCAACTGGCCATGATGTTTGGTATGAAAGCGCCAGGATTGGGGCGGCTGACCTTTACCATCAAAGATTTAGGGGATAAACGCCGCTTTGATGTTCGGGCCTGGTGGCATCCGGCAGGCTTCAGCGGACTGCTGTATTGGTTCGTTATGATGCCCGCTCACCTGTTTATTTTTCGTGGCATGGCGAAGAGAATTGCGCAACTGGCCGAGCAATACGATCGGGAAGCGCACAAATAGCGCGCATTTGTCGATCAACCACACAGTTTGCAACCCTTAGTCAGCCCTTTCTGATTGCATAGCGCATCATTTCACGAAAGAATGGCACCTTATTTGCTGCGCGCATGATATTGCCGCCAGCACTCTGATTTTTGGTGGGAACCGAATTCGTTATGAAGGTATTGGTCACCGGCGCAACCAGTGGGTTAGGCCGAAACGCCGTTGAATATCTCCGCCGTCAAGGTATCAAAGTGACAGCAACCGGTCGTAATCAGGCCATGGGTAGCCTATTGGAAAAAATGGGCGCTGAATTTATTCATGCCGATTTAACGAATCTGGTTTCATCGCAGGCCAAAGCCATGCTGGCCGATGTTGATACGCTCTGGCATTGCTCCAGCTTCACTTCCCCTTGGGGTACCGAGCAGGCTTTTGAACTGGCGAACGTCCGCGCGACTCGCCGTTTGGGGGAATGGGCAACCGCTTACGGGGTAGAGAATTTTATTCATATCTCTTCCCCAGCGATTTACTTCGATTATCACCATCACCGAAATATTCAGGAAGATTTCCGACCGGCGCGTTTTGCTAACGAATTTGCCCGCAGTAAAGCTGCGGGGGAAGAAGTGATCCGGCAGTTGGCTCTGTCTAACCCGCAAACCCACTTTACCATTTTGCGCCCACAGGGGCTGTTTGGTCCGCATGACAAAGTGATGCTACCGCGCTTATTACACATGATTAAGCACTACGGCACCTTGTTATTGCCACGCGGGGGCGAAGCGTTGGTGGATATGACCTATCTGGAGAACGCCGTTCACGCCATGTGGCTGGCGACGCAATCCACCACCACCGAATCTGGCCGCGCTTACAATATCACCAATCAGCAGCCGCGCCCGCTGCGCACCATCGTTCAGCAGCTGTTGGACGCGCTGGATATGCCGTGCCGCATTCGTTCGATTCCCTATCCAATGCTGGACGTGATGGCGCGTACCATGGAAAGAATGGGGAATAAAAGCGAAAAAGAGCCGGTTCTGACCCACTACGGCGTCGCCAAGCTCAACTTCGATCTGACTTTGGATACCCGCCGGGCAGAAAAAGAATTGGGCTATCGCTCGCTGGTTTCTTTGGATGAAAGCATTAACCGCACTGCTCGCTGGCTGAAAGAACACGGAAAGCTACGAGGGTAATACTGAAAAGCAGCGAAACCAACGGGCTACGCTGCTTTTTCGCGACACTTTTAGAGTTTATCGCACTCGGCACTCACGCTATTGAGCGCAGATTCACTCATCCGAAGCTCGACATCCTTATTTTCCTCAGGCTTATGATATTTAACCAATAATGCATCGGCTATCGCCTCGGTTTCCGCATCAGGCAAACCGCGTATATCCGAAGGCCGAAAATGCATCTGGAAAGCGCTAATCACTCTTCTCTGCTGTTCCGGCGTCATATCAGGCGTGATTTCATAACCATAACAGCTGAGTTTAGCTAATAGCGGCATTACTGGCACGGCCCGATCTGCACGCCTCTTCCCCAGATAATATTGAACATCCGCGACGTCCGGCCACGCCCCAATCCCTTGCTTCGCCAAATGCTCCCAAGGGAACAAAGGCCCCGGATCTTCTTTACGCTGTGGCGCAATATCACTGTGAGCAACAACATTACGTGGCTCTATTTCATAACGTTCGATAATTTTATGTGCCAAAGCAGTGACCAGTTCAATTTGTTGAGGTGTGTAAGGGTACCAATGTATCTTCCCCAACAGGGTACTGGTGAATCCCGGGTTTACCTGTTCAATGCCTATAGAGGTGTCATTGAGATTAGTTCGCCCACGCCAACTGCTCACTCCGGCATGCCAGGCTCTGAGGTGCTCGGGAACCAGCTGCCAGGCGACGGGTTTACCACTATGGTGATCTCGGGGAGGATAAGCTGGAACCAAATAGTGCGCGCTGACCTGTTCGGTTGTCAGCACGTTAAGGGATTCAGGAAAATTCAGTGCCGTATAATGTAAAACCAAAAAGCGAATCCGCCGATCGACGCCCATTGCCTGACGAGAGTCATTCAACATAAAACTCCCTTGGTCAACCAAAGCCTTGTCTTCCTGTACAGCCCCCAGCGCATGAAACGGTACCAACAGCATAATAAACAGCATCCAGAAGCATTGTTTCATCTCGATATCCTTATCGGTTTCCTCCGGATTTTACCTAATAAAAACTAATTTCGCGTTTCGCGTTAATAGGTATGAGTAAGAGGAATGCGTTAAATGAATTAACCTAATAAGTTGAATAAAAAGGTAAAATATTCGTTACCTTTTTATTCTATACCGACACGATCAGCAAACAATTCGGATTACCAAGCCAATTTAACCACTAACGGGATACTTTAACCGCTGTGCCGCTGACGCTAACCATTAACATGCTGCTATCTTTTCCTACGGTTTCATAATCAATATCAATGCCTACAATGGCATTGGCTCCGAGCTGCACGGCCTCTTCCTGCAGTTCTTTAAAGGCAATTTGTCGCGCTTTCCGCAATTCTTTCTCATAGGCACCGGAGCGGCCTCCCACGATATCCCGCACGCCGGCGAAGAAATCTTTAAAAATATTCGCGCCCAGAATGGCTTCACCGGTGACCACACCGCAATACTCAGTGATGGTAAAACCTTCTAACGTCGGAGTGGTAGATAACTGCATGGCATATTCCTTAAACCAAAGATAAAAATCCTAAATCGCCCAAATAATAGGCGGTACATATCATTTTCAGATAGATATTTATAACAACATGAACATGAACTCCAAGTAAATAAGACGCACCCTAAGTTCATCCGTAAAAATAAATTTATACTATATTAACTGCATGATTGAGTTGCATGTCTGGCATTTCACATAGGTAATAAAATGAACAAAAAAAATATTGCACTGGTATTACCCTTGGCGTTACTGCTGAGTGCCTGTACCACTCCCGTTACACCTGCGTTTAAGGATATCGGCAGTCGCAACGGCCCTTGCGTGGAAGGCGGCCCGGATCAAGTCGCTGAACAGTTCTATAACTTACGCGTACAGCAAATGGGCGCTGCGGGCACTGCGTCTGCTAATTATTCCGCAGAACAACTGCGTCCTTTCCTGAGTCAGGCTCTGTATCAGGATATTCAAAAGGCGCGCCAGACGCAGAGCGCTAACCGTTCGACCACCCATGCCGATCAGGCCATCGCCAGCGTTTACGCCGGCGTCAGTGACGCAGATGTGGCCAGCGCCTCCACCATTCCCAACACCGATGCCAAAAATATACCGCTACGAGTGACTCTGGTACACCGCGCGCCGGACGGTAAGGAATCTCGCTGGCAGGATGAAGTTTTGATGGTACGAGAAGGCAGTTGCTGGGTAGTAGACGATATTCGCTTTATGGGGGCCAATGCTCCAGCCAGCTCTCTGCGCCAGCTGTTGGGTCAGCGCTAGCTCAGACAATAAACTGGCCGGAGAATCGCACCACTGGTGGCAGCCATTTATGCGCCTCAGTGAATTCTCTGCCAGTTTTATTCACCACACGACAAATTCCTCTCCACGGGAAATAAACCCAGAGGTTATGCTAGCTTTGCGGGTTCCAACCGGTTATTAATAAATTTTAACGCACAAAGATTGCATAAGTATGCCGCGGAAGTTAACATTCCCCGCATCATTGGCTATTCAGATTTGGCGCATGAGTATTCAACTTAACGGAATTAACTGTTACTACGGCGCACATCAGGCGCTGTTCGACATCACATTGAACTGTCCAGCGGGGGAAACCCTGGTTTTGCTGGGCCCTAGCGGCGCGGGTAAAAGTTCTTTACTGCGCGTGCTCAACCTTTTGGAAATGCCACGCTCTGGGACATTACAGATCGCGGGTAACCATTTTAACTTTACCCAAGCTCCTGACGCGAAAGCGATCCGCGAACTGCGTCAGAATGTAGGCATGGTATTCCAGCAATATAATCTCTGGCCGCATCTGACCGTGGTGCAAAACCTGATTGAAGCGCCTTGTCGGGTGCTTGGTCTATCTAAAGATCAGGCGATGGCGCGCGCGAAAAAATTGCTGTCCCGTTTACGGCTGACCGACTTTGCCGACCGTTTCCCACTGCATCTTTCCGGGGGGCAACAGCAGCGAGTGGCCATTGCGCGAGCATTAATGATGGAGCCACAGGTTCTGTTGTTTGATGAGCCAACGGCGGCGCTTGATCCGGAAATTACCGCGCAAATTGTTAGCATAATTCGCGAGCTGTCCGAGACCGGTATCACTCAGGTTATCGTCACACATGAAGTTGAAGTTGCCCGTAAAACTGCCAGTCGGGTGGTTTATATGGAAAACGGTCACGTAGTGGAACAAGGCGATGCCAGTCATTTCGCCCAGCCTCACACCGAAGCTTTTGCCAGCTATCTGTCACATTGATATCTAATTGGGAATTTTCGATGAAAAAATTATTAATTGCAGCGGTCCTTGCCAGTATCAGTCTGTCTGCTTCTGCGGCTGAAACCATTCGTTTTGCGGCGGAAGCGTCTTACCCGCCGTTCGAGTTTATTGATGCTAATAATAAAATGCAGGGTTTTGATATCGATCTGGCCAATGCGTTGTGCAAAGAGATGCAGGCTAACTGCACTTTCACCAATCAGGCCTTTGACAGTCTGATTCCGAGCCTGAAATTCAAACGTTTCGACGCAGTGATTTCCGGCGTAGATATTACGCCTGAGCGTCTAAAACAGGTTGCGTTCACCAAACCTTATTACGATAACTCAGCGCTGTTTATCGCTCAGAAAGGCAAAATCGCCGATCTGGCCGCGCTAAAAGGTAAACGCGTCGGCATGCAAAACGGCTCAACGCATCAGAAATTCTTGTTGGAAAAGCACCCTGAAATCACCGCAGTGCCTTACGACAGCTACCAGAATGCAATTCTGGATCTAAAAAATGGCCGTCTGGACGCAGTATTCGGTGATACCGCAGTGGTCAACGAGTGGCTGAAGCAGAGTCATGAACTGATGCCGGTCGGGGACAAAATTTCCGATGCGGATTATTTCGGTACCGGTCTGGGCATCGCGGTACGTCAGAACAATACCGAATTACTGGGTAAGTTAGATGCGGCACTGGCGAAAGTGAAAGCCGATGGCACCTATCAGACAATTTACAAAAAATGGTTCCAACAGTAACTTAAGCACCCATGAATGAATTTCAACCTTTAGCAAGCGCCGCCGGCATGACCGTCGGCCTTGCCGTTTGCGCACTGGTTCTCGGCCTCATTCTGGCAATGTTGTTCGCCGTTTGGGAATCCTCCCGCTGGAAGGTCATCAGCTATCTGGGCACCGCCTGGGTTACGCTGCTACGCGGCCTGCCAGAGATTCTGGTCGTGCTATTTATCTATTTCGGTTCATCACAATTACTGATGATGCTGTCAGACGGCTTCACTCTGAATTTCTATCTGTTCGAACTGCCGGTGAAGCTGAATATCGACACATTTGAGGTCAGCCCTTTCCTGTGCGGCGTGATTGCGCTGGCGTTGCTGTATTCTGCCTATGCTTCGCAAACGCTGCGCGGCGCGCTCAAAGCGATTCCTGCCGGTCAATGGGAATCCGGGCAGGCTCTGGGAATGAGTCAGGCGACGATCTTCTTCCGCCTGATTATGCCGCAAATGTGGCGCCACGCCCTACCGGGGCTGGGTAATCAGTGGTTGGTTTTACTGAAAGACACCGCGTTAGTGTCGTTGATTAGCGTAAATGACCTGATGTTGCAGACCAAAAGCATCGCGACGCGCACACAGGAACCTTTTACCTGGTATATGATCGCCGCTGCAATTTATCTGGTGGTGACTCTGCTAAGTCAGTATGTAATCAAGCTGATTGAACTCCGTACCACGCGTTTTGAACGGAGCCCATCCTGATGTTTGATTATTTACCTGAGATCCTAAAAGGGCTGCATACCAGCCTGACGCTGACCTTTGTTTCGCTGCTGGTGGCGTTGGTACTGTCGTTGATTTTCACCATCATTCTGACGCTGAAAACCCCGATAGCCACGCAGTTGGTGAAGATTTACATCACGTTGTTCACCGGCACGCCGTTACTGGTACAAATCTTTCTGATTTACTACGGCCCCGGCCAATTCCCGGCGATCCGCGAATATCCGTGGCTGTGGCATGTACTTTCGCAACCCTGGCTGTGTGCCATGATCGCACTGGCGCTGAACAGCGCGGCCTATACCACACTGCTGTTCCATGGAGCGGTTCGGGCAATTCCTGCCGGTCAGTGGCAGTCTTGCGAAGCGTTGGGAATGTCCAAACGCCAGTCGCTGCGGATTTTACTGCCGTTCGCCTTTAAACGCGCTCTGTCGTCTTATTCCAACGAAGTAGTGTTGGTGTTTAAAAGTACCTCACTGGCATACACCATTACATTGATGGAAGTGATGGGTTACAGCCAGTTGATGTATGGCCGCACCTACGACGTGATGGTATTTGGCGCGGCAGGTATTGTTTACCTGTGTGTTAACGGCTTGCTGACTCTACTGATGCGTCTGGTTGAACGTCGGGCGCTGGCCTTCGAACGTCGTAATTAAGCCTTAAATCACTGCACTTTGAAACCCCGGTATCTGCCGGGGTTTTTTATTCATGTCAAGAATAAATCCCACGTCAAAAACGCAATTTCCCCCCTGATTATTACCAAGCTCATTTTTCCCACTGCGGCATTTTTAACACGCTTTTGGCGAAGAGGATTATGTTGATTTTTTTATTATATTCTTAATCACTTTTCTTGCATATTAATTCACAAGGTGGCAATGTAATTCCAATTGATTATGGTATTTCACACCGCTAAAAGTTCCTTAGCGGTAATAAAATCAATAAGTAATGTTGCACCCTATTAAAGACTTTCAGACAGGAGTTTAGGCATGAAAAAGATATTACTGGCGACAATTCTGACCGGGATGGCCTTTAGCGCTAGCGCTGCGGAAACCATTCGTTTTGCCGCCTCGGCAACCTATCCACCGTTTGAATCTATGGGGGCCAATAATGAGATTGTAGGTTTCGATATGGATTTGGCAAAAGCATTGTGTAAACAAATGGAAGCCAACTGTACCTTTACCAATCAGGCCTTTGACAGCCTGATTCCTGCGCTAAAATTTCGTCGCTATGACGCTGTCATTTCTGGAATGGATATCACGCCTGAGCGGAGCAAACAGGTCGCGTTTACTCAGCCTTACTACGCCAACTCCGCGATTGTGATTGCCCATAAAGGCAAGTTCACCTCTCTGGCCGATTTGAAAGGCAAGCGTCTCGGAATGGAAAACGGTACTACACACCAGAAATACATGCAGGAAAAGCATCCTGAAATTCAGACCGTGTCTTACGACAGCTATCAGAATGCCATTTTAGATCTGAAAAATGGCCGTATCGACGGCGTATTCGGTGACACCGCCGTGGTCAACGAATGGCTGAAGAGTAACCCTGAATTGGCTTCCGTAGGAGAGCACGTTACCGATGCACAATACTTCGGCACAGGTTTAGGCATTGCAGTACGCCCTGAGAATACCGAGCTGTTGGGCAAACTGAATAAAGCGATTGATGCAGTGAAGGCGGACGGCACTTATAAAACCATTAATGACAAATGGTTCCCGCAATAATTCCTGCAATCAATAGAATTGCCTGATATTCCAGAGAAATTACAGAGATAAAAAGCCGGATTTCAACAATGATTTTCGGCTTTTTCTATGATTCAGCACTTAAGCTTTTCGAAACTCAAGCCGTTGGCTCGCGCCGCACCAGCAGCGTAATCACTTCATAATGGCTGGTATGAGGAAACATATCGAACAACTGCACTCGCTCAATGCGGTAATCCGCTAGCGCAGCGATATCTTTGGCCATGGTTTCCGCATTACAACTGGAGTAGAGAATAAACGGCGGCGCCATTTGGCTAAGATAACCACAAAGCGCGGCGCCGATGCCCCGGCGTGGCGGATTGACCAGTACCAATTCCGGCACTTCCGTCTCGCCGGTGGCAAAACGTGTGGAATCCAATGCGGCAAAACTGACCTGTTTCAGCCCCAGTTTTTCCGCTGATTGTCGCGCACAGGCAATAGCTTCAGCGCTGATTTCAATGCCGGTCAGACGAGTTTCCGCCGTAGCGCAGTGCAAACCAAAACCGCCGACGCCGCAGAATAAATCCCACATGCTACCAATATTCAGCTCACGTACCCAATCGCGGGCCGTGGCGTACAGTGCGGCGGCCACATCAGGATTGGTCTGGAAGAAACTCTGCGGCCGAATATACAGCGGCACCTGATTAAAGCGTTCTTCCAGCGCCTGTTGCTCCGTCAGCGGAATTTCCTGCTCCCCTTCCAGTATTGCCATATGCACCGGCTGAATATTGACGGAAATAACCCGTAGCAGAGGTAATTGTTGCTGTAGCCACGGCAGGGTTTTCCGCAACTGCTCTACCTTAGTTTCCGAACGCAGCACAAAGCGCAGCATCAACTCGCCGCTGACGGTGCTTTCGGTTAACAGCAGAAATTTTAACTCGCCGCGCTTGCGCGCCACGTTATAGGGCGTTAAACCGGCACGAGCGATAAAAACCTTCAAAACGGCAAATACCGCAGCAAAACTGGCGGGATACAACGGACAATCGCTCAGATCCACCGCCGTTCCGTCCCGATGCAACATACCGAATAACGGACGCTCTACGCTGCCGCTAACCACCATTTTCGCTTTATTACGAAAAGCGCTTTCACGCCCGAAAACCGGCGTTAGCCATTGAGCTACCGGTTGCCCGGCCAGCAGATTTTCTAAATGATGTTGTTTATCCGCCAGTTGTTGGGAGTAATCTTTCTCCAACCACTGACAGGAACGGCAGCTGCCCGCCGTATACTGTGCGCAATGCATGAATATTGACCGTTATGATTTATTACGTTGAGATTTGCAGCGCTCTCGGCCGCCAATGGGGGCGGATTGTACCACCCCGCGTCGGGAAACACTCATTTTGACTGGCGGAAAAAACGCTTCGAATGGAAAGGAATAAACAACAGACCCATAATCACCACGTCGGGGATTTTTTGTATTAACAGACTGTGGAACACCTCGGCTTCGTTTTCGCCCTCAATGCGGAATACATCAACATACAACCAGTCCAGTGAAGCCAGCAGCATATAAACTACCACCACAATCTGGCACAGCAGATAGCACCAACGACCCCAGTTCTTACGACGGATGACAGCTCGTCCGCAGGCAATTTCGAGGAAAACCAGCCCCAGACTAGCCAGCAAGATCAGGCCAGAATCCCAACTTTGCAGATTTTCCGCGATAAAAAGCTGCATTCCGCCCATGCCCAGTTCGGCTACCAGCAGCAACAGGCCTAAAACCCGAGTCGCGATAATGGCGGTGCCGCCGACTAATACGGCGACTGGCGTGGCTGCGGAAACTTTCATATTGGCTTGCCCTTCTCCCAGACTGACACTCATCCACCCTCTCCCGCAACCTGATGTTATCTTTCACATTAACGCCGCCCGCAGACGGCATGCGATCGAGAGAAAGCCTAGCAGCTTTGGGAAATTTCAGCCATGGGCGGCTTTGCGTAATTCACGCGATCGCTGCTTTTCCGAGCGCGCCATCATTCGCCAGGCGATCAGCCCGATAATCCCGACCACCAGCAGGATCAGCGTTGCCAATGCGTTGATTTCCGGATTCACCCCCATACGCACGCTGGAGAATACCAACATCGGCAGCGTCGAAGCCCCCGGCCCGGCAACAAAACTGGCAATAACCAGATCGTCCAGCGACAGCGTAAAAGCCAATAGCCAGCCTGAGATCAACGCCGGAGCGATCATCGGAGCGGTAATAACAAAAAACACTTTTAGCGGCGTGGCGCCCAGATCCATCGCGGCCTCTTCAATGGAACGATCCAGCTCCCGCAGTCGCGAACTGATGACCACAGTGACATAAGCAGTGCAGAAGGTGACGTGGGCCAGCCAAATGGTGAACATGCCGCGCTCCGCCGGCCAGCCGATAGCGTGCCCCATCGCAACAAACAGGAGCAGCAGAGACAGCCCGGTAATCACGTCCGGCATCACCAGCGGTGCAGTCAACATAAAAGCAAAACCGGTAGAGCCGCGAAAACGACCAAAACGCACCATTACCAAAGCAGCGATAGTGCCGAGTATCACCGCCATCGTCGCCGAAGCCGCCGCAATGGTCAGACTCAGCCCGACTGCCGATAACATAGTAGAATCATGGAATAATTCGGTATACCAACGGGTTGACCAACCGCCCCACACCGTCACCAACTTATTGCTGTTAAATGAATAGATCACCAGCATCAGCATAGGCGCGTACAAAAAGGTGAATCCCACCACCAGAATCACCCGTCGCCAGACAGAACGAACCTCAGGTAGGTTATTCATCCTTGACCTCCCATTTCTTTATTCTGATGTTTATGGAACCAAAGGATCGGTGCGATCAACAGTAACAGCATGACGGTTGCTACGGCGGAAGCGACCGGCCAGTCACGATTGCTAAAGAATTCGGTCCACAAAATGCGCCCAATCATGATGGTGTCTGGGCCCCCTAACAGTTCGGGAATAACGAATTCCCCTACCGCCGGAATAAACACCAGCATCGATCCGGCGATTATGCCGCCTTTGGTCAAAGGTACAATAATGCTGAAGAACGTTTTAAAGGGTTTGGCTCCAAGATCGGAGGCCGCTTCCACCAGCGAATAATCTAAACGGGTTAGCGCGGTATAAATCGGCAACACCATAAATGGCAGGTAGGCATAAACCACGCCGATATATACCGCCAGATTGGTATGTAAAATGACCAAAGGCTGATCGATAACGCCGAGCCAGATCAGCACGTTATTCAAAATACCGTTGTTTTTCAGAATCCCCATCCAGGCGTAAACCCGAATCAAAAATGACGTCCACGAAGGTAAAATCACCAATAACAACAGAATATTACGCGTCGAATGACTGCTGTGAGCAATCGCCCAGGCCAACGGATAACCAATGATCAGGCAACACAAGGTGGAAATACCAGCCACCTGCAAAGATTGTAAATAGGCGTCGATATACAGAGGATCGTCGAGCAATTGCAGGTAATTTCCCAGATTCAGAGAAATATCCAGCTTGCCATCCATCCATGTCATGAGATCGGTGTAAGGAGGAACCGCACGGGCCATTTCAGCCAGACTGATTTTAAATACAATCAGGAAAGGCAGCATAAACAGCAAAAACAGCCACAGGTAGGGCAAACCTATCACCAGTTTGCGGCCATGAGCCATTTGCCAACGCTGTAGGCGAGCGATTAACACACCGGATTGGCGGGTTGGTGGCTCCGGCGTTGCTTGAACCGAATTAGGTATCATCTTCTAGCTCCCCAGCACCACACAGCTATCCGTTTCCCAGCACAGACGCACTTCATCGCCCCAGGTTGGCATACCTTTACGATAACGATGGCCGTTTTGCAGCTGGGCGCTAATAGTTTGCCCACTATGGAGTTTGACATGGTAAATCGACAAATCCCCTAAATAGGCAATGTGTACCACTTCACCTACCGCAAAGTTAAAACCAGCTTCCGGCACGCTTTCGCACAGCATGATTTTTTCTGGCCGTAGGGCAACCAACACCGGCACCCCGTCGACTACAGAAGCGTCTGAATCCACTTTCAACGGATGACGCAGGCCAGGGCTGCGAATAACCAGCGCATCTTCCTGGCGTTCCGTAAGCACGCCCTCAAAGACATTCACTGAACCTATAAATTCGGCGCTAAATCTACTGTTCGGGTGTTCATAAATTTCTTCCGGCTCACCGATTTGCACAAATTTTCCGCGATTCATAATCGCGATACGTCCAGCCATGGTCATGGCTTCTTCCTGATCGTGAGTCACCATCACGCAGGTCGCGCCAACCCGTTCCAGAATATCCACTACTTCCAACTGCATCCGGTCGCGCAGTTTTTTATCCAGCGCGCCCATTGGTTCATCCAGCAGCAGTAACTTGGGTCGCTTAGCCAGACTACGCGCCAACGCCACCCGCTGCCGCTGGCCGCCAGATAATTGATGGGGCTTACGTTTGGCAAACTCTTGCATATGCACCAGCGCCAGCATTTCCTCTACCCGACTTTTAATTTCCCCACTCGGCAATTTGTCCTGCTTTAGGCCAAAGGCAATATTCTGCTCGACGGTCATATGAGGAAATAACGCATAAGACTGAAACATCATATTAATTGGCCGTTGGTAAGGCGGCACATGGGACAAATCCTGCCCATCTAATACAATCTGCCCTTGAGTCGGCAACTCAAAACCCGCCAACATCCGCAATAGCGTCGATTTTCCGCAGCCGGACGCGCCGAGCAAAGCAAAAATCTCGCCTTTATAAATGGTTAGATTGACATCATCCACGGCCGCCTGACCGTCGAAGATTTTGGTTAAATTGCGAATTTCCAATAAAGGGGTAAACGCCTTCAGGGATTTCAACGGCGGACGGGAAATTACATCATTCACTCTGCGTGCTCTCCGTAGAAGCAGAAGAGGCCACATCATAATGCGGCACAAAATAGCAACAGAAACAGCCGGTTTCCCTACTGTTTCTCCCCTCATCATTTTAGGTGATACCAGATTGGCCGCTGAAAACAGCCAACGGCTCAATCAACGGTATTACTTACCTGTTTTGACTTTAGTCCAGGCGCGAGTCATCACCCGATCAATTTTTGGCGACTGAACTTTCAGGGTGAACATTTTGGCGCGAACGTCCGCCGGCGGGTAAATCCCCGGATTATCCCGAACGTCCGGATTCACCAAAGGCGTCGCGGCTTTATTGGCATTGGCGTAAAACACATGGTTGCTGATATTGGCGATCACTTCCGGGCGCATCAGGTAGTTGAGGAAGAGGTAAGCCTCATCCTGATTTTTAGCGTCCGCAGGCATGGCAAAAACATCGAAGAATGCCAAAGCCCCTTCTTTCGGAATGCTGTAAGCCACATTGACGCCATTTTTCGCCTCTTTTGCTCGGTTTGAGGCCTGCATAACATCACCAGCCCAACCAACGGCTACGCAAATATCACCATTAGCCAGATCGTTAATGTATTGGGAAGAATGGAAATAACGAATATTTGGCCGCAGTTTTAACAGCAAATCTGTTGCCGGGCCGGTGTAATCAGCGGCATCGCTGCTGTTAGGGTCCTTGCCCAAATAATTGAGCACAGTGGCAAAAATCTCACTTGGAGCATCGAGGAAGGACACTCCGCAGCTTTTCAATTTCTCCAGATTTTCCGGTTTCAGCACCAAATCCCAACTGTTGATTGGCGCATCGGTTCCCAGCGCCGCTTTCACTTTATCAACGTTGTAACCAATGCCAGTAGTCGCCCACAGATAAGGGATCGCGTATTTATTTTCCGGATCGTGCTGACTCACCAGTTTGAGTAATTCCGGGTCCATATTTTTATAATTAGGCAGTTTGTTCTTATCCAGCGGCTTAAATACGCCGGCGGATAATTGGCGCTCAAGGAAACTGGCCGAAGGCACCACCAGATCGAATCCGGTACTCCCCGCCATCAACTTCCCTTCCAACACCTCGTTGGAGTCAAACACGTCATAAACCACTTTAATGCCGGTTTCCTTTTGGAAATTTACCAGCGTGTCTGGGGCAATATAATCAGACCAGTTATAAACGTGCAGTATTTTTTCCTCAGCAGAAACTGAGACGGACGCGGCCATAAGCAGGCCTGCAGTAACACCCGATAACCATTTTTTACGTTGGGTGAACATCCGTGAACTCCTCCAGAACAGGGTAAATCATAGAATTGAATTTGTACCCGACGGGTACAACACCTTTCCTGATCGAGCGCTATTGCCACAAACTCGTTATGCATGGCTATGCACTGGAGTGAGTTATTGATTAAGCGTCAATAACCACGAATTTGCGGGGGTAATCATATGCCCTTTGCAGAGCATAAAGCATAACCCCTGATAGTTATACGAGCCAGTATCCAGCGTAAAAAACGCCTTTTATCGACTTTTTATGCATAGTTAATCTATGTAATTCGCCACTTGTGGCATAAACGGCGCTAAATATCTGGCAAACTAGGGTAAAAAGCAGAGGATCTTATGGCGGGAAAAATGAAAAACAGCATGCCGCCGGGGATGGCGGCCAGCTAAATCAGTGAATAACCGGGAAAGAGGTCGGCACGACCTGCCCTTCTTCCTCTTCGGTTTCACCGATGAACAGCAGATCGTTTGCTCGGGCTTCCAGAATAATCATCGAAACCTGCTCTTCGCTCTGCTGCATAAAGTGGCCAAACTGCTCCAGCGTAATACCTTGGGTGATGTACACCGACTGGCAAACAATCAACTTCGGCAGATTATCATCCTGAATATCAATAAAGGCCTTGGCCGTTAACGAGCTGGCATTGATTTGGCTTAAATCCGCAACAAGCGGAATCAGCGCCGTAGGCCGGATTTCAGCTAACGCAGAGAAGAGAATAACGTTATCTACCAGGTCCACTTTGGCATCAAATATGCCTTCAAAATTTTGCATGTGGGGCAAATGCAGTGCCTGGCATGAGTCGCATTCAAAGAACGAGATCCCTAACTGATCCAGCCAACGCCGTAATAAGGCTAAATCCGGGACGATGAGTGAATCCATAGCAACCTACCTCACGATTCTTGCAACAAGAAAAGTGGCATAGCTTACGGAATATTCGCCGTTAGCGCCATGACCAATCCAGACTAATTGACAGCAAAAGCCGTGACTATCTGCGAAATATGCGAAGAGATACGCAAACAACAGGAAAAAGAAGTCTTTGTCATTATCGTTATCAGGGATTAAGGCTTTTTCTCCTCTTTATCTGCCGTTTTGGCGGTGTCTTTTTTATCGATCCCATTCATTCCCAATAGCGGGCCAAAACCCTGCGCCACACGCCAGACTATGCAGGCTGCGGCTGGAACCATTAGCCCAATACCAATAAATATCATCATAATCGCGACGCTAGGCTCGCTTAATCCAGCGGGCAGCGTGACATAATGATTGATACTTAAATAGGCCAGCACCAGTAATAACATTCCCAAGGCTTCCAAAATAATCACCATTTTGGGCATATCGCCTAAAGCACGCATCTTTTCCTCCTGTACAACTACTTATAAGATTTAGCCAAAGGTGTTGAATCCGCCAATGCTACAACACTCAATGAATGTAAATAATCGGTTAAGCCAAAGAATCGACGGATATAAATAGGTTCGGATAATCGGATTAACAGGCAATTCCTACTTTGTTTTCGTCTCATCAACGGGCATAGTAACACCCAATGAAAGTGAGTAATACGCGACAAGTCATTCAGCAATCGAAGATACACTGATTGGCAGACGAAGTGATTAACTCAATATAATCAAGGAGTTTTGCATGTTTACTGTAATTTTCGGACGTCCTGGTTGCCCTTACTGCGTCCGTGCCAAAGAGCTGGCCGAAAAACTGAAGGCTGAGCGTGACGATTTTGATTTCAACTATATCGACATTCATGCGGAAAATATCACCAAAGCCGATTTAGAAAAAACTGTCGGTAAGCCGGTTGAAACCGTACCGCAAATCTTTATCGATGAAAAACACATCGGTGGTTTCACTGATTTTGAAGCTTACGCTAAAGAACATCTGAATCTGTTCAAATAATAGCGATACCTAAGCCATTAATTGATGGCTTAGGTGCGATAAAGAGAGGGAGCTTCGGCACCCTCTCTGTATTTTGGCTTGAACGCTCTCATGAAACTTCAAAATAAAATCACGAAAATCCCACAGATAAGGCCTGATTTTTTGGCCGATCCCGCTATTAATTTCCCCGTTAAAAGCATATTTATCCGCTAACACCGATTTCCCCGCTTACTACTGGCTGTAATCCCTCGGACAGACTAGAATAACCACCGCCATTGCCGTTACATGCATCAGATTTTGCTGAAGGCATTTATCTGGCAACGAATGCAGATATTACCGGGTCACATAACCCTTTTTAGCGTTATCTACTTCAGGTTAAACAATAAGTTATCCTCCGTGAATATAAACGTCGCAAATCTGTTAAACGGCAACTACATTCTGCTGTTATTCGTAGTTCTCGCGCTGGGGTTGTGCCTCGGTAAATTACGGCTGGGCTCGGTCCAGTTAGGTAACTCTATCGGCGTATTGGTTGTTTCTCTACTATTGGGACAACAGCATTTCGCTATCAATACCGAAGCCCTGAACCTCGGGTTTATGCTATTTATTTTTTGTGTCGGCGTCGAAGCGGGCCCAAATTTCTTCTCTATATTCTTCCGTGATGGCAAAAACTACCTGATGCTGGCGCTGGTAATGGTCGGAAGCGCCATGGTTCTGGCGCTTGGGTTGGGTAAACTGTTCGGTTGGGACATTGGCCTCACCGCCGGTATGCTCGCCGGATCTATGACCTCGACGCCAGTGCTGGTCGGTGCCGGAGACACCCTACGCCATACCATTGCCAATAACCCGACGTTGCAACACGCACAGGATAACCTGAGCCTCGGCTATGCCCTAACTTACCTGATCGGTTTGGTTAGCCTGATTTTTGGCGCGCGTTATCTGCCAAAACTGCAACACCAGGATTTGCCGACCAGCGCCCAGCAAATTGCCCGTGAGCGCGGTCTGGATACCGATAGCCAGCGTAAAGTGTATTTGCCCGTGATCCGCGCTTACCGCGTCGGCCCGGAACTGGTAGCCTGGGCCGACGGCAAAAATTTACGCGAGCTGGGAATCTATCGTCAGACCGGCTGTTACATCGAACGTATTCGCCGCAACGGCATTCTGGCTAATCCGGACGGCGATGCGGTGTTACAGGTTGGCGATGAAATATCGCTAGTTGGCTACCCGGATGCTCATTCGCGCCTCGATCCCAGTTTCCGTAACGGTAAAGAAGTTTTCGACCGCGACCTTCTGGATATGCGTATTGTTACCGAAGAAATCGTGGTCAAAAACAGTAATGCGGTAGGTAAACGCCTGAGTCATTTGAAACTGACCGATCACGGCTGTTTCCTTAACCGTGTTATTCGCAGCCAGATTGAAATGCCTATAGATGACAGCATCGTATTGAATAAAGGCGATGTCTTGCAGGTCAGCGGCGATGCCCGTCGGGTCAAAAGCGTTGCGGAAAAAATCGGTTTTATTTCCATTCATAGTCAGGTCACCGATCTGCTGGCTTTCTGTGCCTTCTTTATTATTGGCCTGATGATTGGTCTGATTACCTTCCAATTCAGTAATTTCAGTTTCGGTATCGGTAACGCAGCAGGCTTGCTGATGGCCGGCATCATGCTGGGCTTCCTGCGAGCCAACCACCCGACTTTCGGCTATATCCCGCAGGGTGCGCTCAATATGGTGAAAGAGTTTGGGCTGATGGTGTTTATGGCTGGCGTTGGTCTGAGCGCCGGTGGCGGTATTAATAGCAGTCTGGGTGCCGTGGGTGGGCAAATGCTGATATCCGGCCTGATAGTCAGTCTGGTGCCAGTCATTATCTGCTTCCTGTTCGGTGCCTATATTTTACGAATGAACCGCGCACTATTATTCGGAGCAATTATGGGTGCCAGAACCTGCGCCCCTGCGATGGACATTATCAGCGACACGGCCCGCAGTAACATTCCAGCGTTGGGTTACGCGGGCACTTACGCCATTGCTAACGTATTACTGACCCTGGCCGGTTCGCTGATTGTGATTATCTGGCCGGGAATTTGGGGATAGCGCCGATCTATTTTCGGTGAAGGTACAATAAATTTTATATTTTTCGCATTCGGCAAGAACTTAATGGTTTAGCCGTAGTCTGAATTAGTGCCACTGCTTTTCTTTGATGTCCCCATATTGAGGAGCCCGATAGTCCCGCCTTCTTAGGTTCAAGACTAATCGGGTTTTTTCTTGCCTGAAATAAAGTAACCCTATAAACAACAAGATTAAATACTGATTCAGCTTAATGGCGGCAAATTGGCGGCAGCGTAGCTAAACACCTCTGCTCAGGCACAAAAAAACCGCCGTGCGGCGGCTGCGATTCGGCTGAATGACTGACGATCAGTTATGGCAACCCTGTCCACCGTCCATGTAGGAATCTCTCTCTCCGTTGATATATCTCTCTGGATCTTCACCAAACGGCAGTTTCCGAATGTTGGTAGAGAACGAAATAAATGCCTGCTGAAAACGTCCGTCTCGATACTGCATAATATCAACTTCGGTCTTGCCGTCAGCAGATGACCAGATGGTATTGGTCAAAGGCGCTGAAGCCGCAGCTGCGTTAGGATTCCAAAGATAATAGGTTTGCCCATCGATCACCAGATTACCTTCACTTGTTACATGCTGTGGCAAGGGTGAAATATCAGGGCACACGAAAGGTTTCGTTATGCTAACTCGCTCCGCAGCAGCACTGGCGCTCAATAAGGCAATACCGATAGCGTACAAAGGAACGAAAGTTTTGTTTAATCGACGCATCACATCTTCTTCTTAGTCGTTTTTCAGCGTTTATTATCCTGTTAATTTGCCCGGTTTTCAAAGTAATCAGCCCTTTTCCCTTGGCTGCACGCTCATTTCTCTCGCCCTAATCCTTAGCGTTACTAACACGCTGATTCCCTTTTCTAAAACGGCTCCTATCTGCGTCAGAAGCGCCCTAAGGCTTTCTTAATATAGAATTATTACAGTGGGACTATTATGAATATCCTGCTGGATTAACCGTGAAGAACAGTGAAAACACTCCATCATCATTAAATCAAGGCTCAACGGGAGTGATAATTAGGACAAACCCCCTTTACTCATTGCCGTTATCCTTTTACCTTTGGCAGGTTTTTGGGTTAACAATCAGCGGATTGGTGTTTCTGTGGTTATCTCGTAATGAACAACTCGACTTGCTGATAAGTGGCTATTGGTTTGATCCAAAAACCCAGAGTTTCCCTTGGGAACATAACTACTGGTTAGATTTGTTCAATCACCGGCTGTTAAAAATCACGATTATCAGCGCGGCCGTCTGCTCGCTATTTTGGGGAGTCTATCGCCGAAATTTTCGACTGGTGGTGACCACGATGCTGATCGGCGTTGGCCCTTTGGTTATTGGGATATTGAAATCTACCAGCGCTCATTCCTGTCCTTGGGATCTGGTGGAATACGGTGGAAAAGCCGCCAGCTACATATTAATGGATACAGCTCCGGCTGGCGCAGGCCCCGGTCACTGTTTCCCCGGAGGACATGCCTCCAGCGGTTTTGCGCTGATGGCCGTATTCTTCCTGTTTTATCCTGAACGCCCTCGCCTTGCTACGCTTTGCTGGATAGTCGGCGTATGTTTGGGAATGATAATGGGATTCGGTCAGGTCATGCGCGGGGCACATTTTCTGACTCATAACCTGTGGGCTGGGTGGTGGGTCTGGCTTAGCCAATTGGCTCTTTTTTGGTTGATTAGTGGTTATGACCACCGTCATTAAGGTACTGAGTAATGGAACAATTAAATCATTTTTTGTTTTCTCTGATTAACGCCACGCCCAATTCACCCGAGTGGTTGGTGAAGTTCGCCATTTTTATTGCCAGAGATCTGATCAGCATCATTCCATTACTGATGATCGGCCTATGGCTGTGGGGCCCGCGAGAACAAATGTCGCTACAGCGTCAGACCATCAGTAAAACCGCCATTGCGCTGATTTTTGCCATGCTTTCATCGGTCTGTATCGGTATGTTATTCCCGCATAATCGCCCCTTTGTCGATGGTTTCGGCTATAACTTTTTACCCCACGCACCGGACAGCTCCTTCCCCAGCGACCATGGCACCGCCATCTTTACCTTTGCGCTGGCCTTTTTATGCTGGCATCGGATTTGGTCCGGCATTGCCTTGCTGATCGTCGGGTTGGCCATAGCCTGGTCGCGGATCTACCTTGGTGTACACTGGCCGTTAGATATGGTCGGTGGCTTCTTGGTGGCAATCGTCGGCTGCTTATTTTCACAGTTACTGTGGAATCTGTTTGGCGATAACATCGCGAAAGGATTGGCGAATCTTTATCAACGCTGCTTCTCTTTTCCTATCAGTAAAGGTTGGGTAAAAGATTAATTTCTGCCAACTGTTCGCATTTTACCGGCAGAACCTCTGCCGGTTTGCTCGCAAGAATCTCTGTCTCTCAAGATAACTCATCATAAATCAGCCGGTTATATCTCCTATCTCTTTCATAGCAATAACTAACACCATCACTAAATGTTATTTAAATAACAAAATATGGCTTTTACATGTGACATTAACAACATAAAGGTTGTCATTTGCGTTAAATGTTACTATTATCACAACAAATGATATTGCCTACACAAACCAAGGACATTTTTTATGACTATCAACTATGCTAATTATATCGATCACACCCTATTAGCCATGGACGCCACCGAAGCGCAGATCGTCAAACTGTGTGAAGAAGCCAAACAACACCATTTCTACGCCGTTTGCGTAAACTCCGGCTATGTTCCTGTGGCAGCCAGCCAGCTTGCGGGCAGCGATGTGAAAGTTTGCTCGGTGATTGGCTTCCCTCTGGGCGCAGGTCTGACTTCCAGCAAAGTATTTGAAGCCAAGGCGGCTATCGAAGCAGGCGCACAAGAAATTGATATGGTGATTAATGTAGGTTGGTTAAAAAGCGGTAAAGTCGCTGAAGTTAAAGCAGATATTAAAGCCGTACGCGATATTTGCGCCGCTATTCCGTTGAAGGTAATATTGGAAACCTGCCTGCTCAGCAATGAGCAAATCGTTGAAGTTTGCGAAATGTGCCGTGAACTTGACGTTGCTTTTGTGAAAACATCTACAGGTTTCAGCACCGGCGGCGCCCGTGAAGAACATGTGAAATTGATGCGTGCTGCGGTAGGCTCGGATATGGGTGTTAAAGCTTCAGGTGCCGTGCGTGACCGCGCAACTGCCGAGAAAATGATTCTGGCCGGCGCAACGCGAATTGGTACAAGTTCAGGTGTAGCCATCGTATCTGGCCAGCAAGCGGCTGCGTCCAGCTACTAATTATCTTTAACCCGGCTTAGGCCGGGTTTACTTTGTTGGGAAGCGTTAATGGAAACTCGCCGTGCCGAACGTATTAATAAACTGACTCACGCTTTAAAACGTTCCGACAAAATTCATTTGAAAGACGCGGCCAGTTTGCTCCGAGTTTCAGAAATGACAATCCGTCGGGATCTTAGTGCGGAACCTTCTGCCGTGATTCTACTGGGCGGTTATGTGGTGATGGATCCCAAGTCGAACAGCGCTAACAACTATTTTGTTTCCGATCAGCAGGCAAAACAGGTAGAGGAAAAGCGCAAAATTGGGCAACTGGCCGCGCAGCTCATTGAAGAAAACGACACAATTTTCTTTGATTGCGGCACCACTATCCCACTAATTATCGACGAAATTCCCGAAGAGTTGACCTTCACTGCCCTCTGTTATTCGCTGAATACCTTTCTTTCGCTTCAAGATAAACCGAACTGCAAAGTGATCTTGTGCGGCGGCGAATTCAAGCCAAACAACTATATTTTCTCACCCATCGGCCAGCATAACGAGCTGGATAACGTTTGCCCGAACAAAGCCTTTATCTCTGCCGCCGGAGTGAGCATTGAATTCGGCGCAACCTGTTTTAACTTCGACGAAATTCCGTGGAAACAGCGCGCACTGAACAAATCTCAGCGCAAGATTCTGGTAGCCGATCACAGTAAATTCGGCCAAATCAAACCTGCCAGTATTGGGCCACTGACGCTATTTGATACTCTGGTCACCGACCGCCAGCCTGATGGCTCCTTCCGTTCGTTCTTTAACGAAACCAGCATAGAAATCCACAGTTAAACGACAATAGTTAGCAAACGCGGCTCTCATGTTCGATGTTTGGCGATCTTTGAGCCGAAAGTACCGTTTAGCGAATGAATTCCCCCTTTTTCTATCCGACGGTAGAACTGAGTTTGATTAACTGACTTTATCCGTTCCTCATTCTGCCAAAATAGCAAATTATAAATATCATCACGTACTTTACTTTTCAGTTAGGGATTAAATTTTCACCCGATTGACGGCATAATTAAATAACCTTTTTTATATTATGGTTAATGACTTCCTGCCTATAAAAAACGCACTTCACTTTTAATGGTTGTTTATTAAATGTTCGAACAGTCGGTTTGAAAAGTAAATTATTTTAACATTTATTACTGCCAGACACCTTTAAGCACTAAAACTCGCCTTTTATATTGTCAGACAAAAGTAACTTGCCTCACTTTCATATGACAAATAAACCTTAAGTCAGTATTTAAAGCAAACTTGTCAAACAAATAGAATTTAACTCTTTCCTTTTACTCAGATATTTAACTGTTTATATAACAAACAGCGCTGCGTGATACTGATTAATATCAACACATTATCCTCCAACGGAAATAAACACTAATTTCAATTTAAAATCAATAAGTTATGTAATTTCTGTTGTTTTGACATTATGACTTTCGTCAATAAAATACTGAAAATTTCGATTTCCGCTAGATTCGACGCGCTGGTTAAAATATATTGCGCCTCAAGATATAAAGAGCAAAGGTTAAGTCGCTGACTCAATCTAAATTGAAATACAGTTTTGCTTTTTATCATTTATCAAGCAGGTGCAGTACAAAACACCGAACATAATTGTAACAATTAGATGGAAATTCATAACAACTGGGTTTAAAGGCGTTTATTCAGCATTTGAGAGCATGATCACGGTACTTTTCACTATGAATCGTTATCTTGCCGCCAGCAAAAACCAGGGTACGAATTAGAACCATAAAAATATCAGCATAGAGAGACATCACTGCTCGCCGCGGATTAAATTTTATTTTTACGACTTCAGGTTATTTGCACTACTTAAAGAGAACCAAATCGACCTGATAAGATTTAAAACGCATTACTGTGACTGAATTTTTCATCTGATTATGCGACTTATAACGCACTAACAGGTATTTAACTTTCGGATCTTAATTTCAATTTCGTGTTCAAATCGGAGATCTTTATGGACACTACTCAAACTGGCACCATTTCATCCACGGGAAACACCAAAACCAGCACCTGGCGTAAAAGCGACACCATGTGGATGCTGGGTCTGTACGGTACGGCAATTGGCGCGGGCGTGCTTTTCCTGCCTATCAACGCCGGTATCGGTGGTCTACTGCCGTTAATCGTGATGGCTATCATCGCCTTCCCGATGACATTTTTCGCGCACCGCGGTCTTTGCCGCTTCGTTCTTTCCGGCAAAAACCCGGGCGAAGACATCACTGAAGTTGTTGAAGAACACTTCGGCGTTGGCGCAGGTAAACTGATTACTCTGCTGTACTTCTTCGCTATCTACCCAATTTTGTTGGTTTATAGCGTTGCGATTACCAACACTGTTGATAGCTTTATTACTCACCAGATGCACCTGCCTTCACCACCACGGGCTATTTTGTCCCTGATTTTGATCGTTGGTCTGATGACCATCGTTCGTTTTGGTGAAAACTTCATCGTAAAAGCGATGAGTATTCTGGTATTCCCGTTTGTTGCGGTACTGATGCTGTTGGCTCTGTACCTGATTCCAAACTGGAGCAGCGCTATCTTCCAAAACCTGTCTATCGACGGTAACGGTGTGGGCAACGGTATGCTGATGACCCTGTGGCTGGTTATTCCGGTCATGGTGTTCTCCTTTAACCATTCCCCTATCATCTCTGCATTTGCGGTAGCAAAACGTGAAGAATACGGTCAGGACGCTGAGAAGAAATGTTCTCGCATTCTGGCATACAGCCACATCATGATGGTTTTGACCGTGATGTTCTTCGTATTCAGCTGCGTTCTGAGCCTGTCTCCAGCAGATTTGATGGAAGCCAAAGCACAGAACATTTCTATTCTGTCTTACCTGGCTAACCACTTTAATACCCCGATGATTGCCTACATGGCACCGGTTATTGCCTTTATTGCTATTACCAAATCTTTCCTGGGCCACTATCTGGGTGCTCGTGAAGGTTTCAACGGCATGGTGGTTAAATCTCTGCGTAGCCGCGGTAAAACCATTAACGGCGACAAACTGAACCGCATCACTGCGCTGTTCATGCTGGTCACAACCTGGATCGTTGCAACCCTGAACCCAAGCATTCTGGGCATGATCGAAACTCTGGGTGGCCCGGTTATCGCGATGATTCTGTTCCTGATGCCAATGTATGCGATTCACAAAGTTCCAGCGATGCGCAAATACAGTGGCCATATCAGCAACGTATTCGTTGTGATTATGGGTCTGATTGCCATCTCAGCAATTCTGTTCAGCCTGTTCAAATAAGACTGTTCGGCCGGTGCGCTGCGCTGGCCACTTTTCGCTACCGTTCATCTTTAGGACGGTAAAACAGTTAGCAGTAGACTTAAAGTTTCAAAAGCCGGTGCGATCGTACCGGCTCCCCACTCCACGGTAATGTAAGCAATTTCATAATTAACGCCTTTAACACGAAGGAGGCGAGTATATGGTCAGCGTTTTTGACATTTTTAAGATTGGTATTGGTCCTTCCAGCTCACACACAGTCGGCCCGATGAAGGCTGGTAAGCTGTTTACCGATGACTTGATCGCACTAGGGCATCTTTCTGCCGTTACCCGAATTTCCGTAGACGTTTACGGTTCATTATCCCTGACCGGTAAAGGTCACCATACCGATATTGCTATTATTATGGGCCTGGCAGGGAATCTGCCGGATACCGTTGATATCGATAACATTCCGGAGTTTATCCGTGATGTTGAACACCGTGAGCGTCTGCTACTGGCTCAGGGCGCTCATGAGGTGGATTTCCCGCTACATGGGGGAATGAATTTCCACGAAACCAACTTGCCACTGCACGAAAATGGTATGTCCATCAGTGCCTTTGCCGGTGACAAACTGCTGTACAGCAAAACCTATTACTCCATCGGCGGCGGCTTTATCGTTGACGAAGAGAATTTTGGCAAAGCAGCCAGCAATCAAGTTTCTGTACCTTATCCATTCAATTCAGCCCGTGATTTACAGAAACACTGTAAAGAAACCGGTCTGTCTCTGTCTGGATTAGTGCTGCAAAATGAACTGGCATTGCATACCAAAGAAGAGCTAAACGCGCACTTTTCCGCCATTTGGGAAGTGATGAAAAGCGGTATCGAGCGTGGTATCAATACCGAAGGTTTGTTACCTGGGCCAATGCGAATTCCACGCCGCGCCGCAGCCCTGCGCCGTATGCTGGTGACCAACGACAAAAATAACACCGATCCGATGATGGTAGTGGACTGGATTAACATGTATGCGCTGGCGGTGAACGAAGAAAATGCGGCCGGTGGCCGTGTCGTTACCGCACCAACTAACGGTGCCTGCGGTATCATTCCGGCGGTATTGGCGTATTACGATAAGTTTATTCGTCCGGTTAACGAAAACTCATATAGCCGTTTCTTCTTGGTTTCCGGCGTTATTGGTGCGCTATATAAAATGAACGCCTCTATTTCTGGCGCAGAAGTGGGCTGTCAGGGCGAGGTGGGCGTAGCCTGTTCGATGGCAGCAGCGGGTTTGGCTGAACTGATGGGCGGTAGCCCGGCGCAGGTGTGTATCGCCGCAGAAATTGCGATGGAGCATAACCTTGGGCTGACCTGCGATCCGGTTGCCGGGCAGGTTCAGGTGCCTTGTATCGAACGTAACGCTATTTCAGCGGTACAAGCCGTCAACGCTGCTCGTATGGCTCTGCGCCGTACCAGCGAGCCTAGCGTATGCCTGGATAAAGTCATTGAAACCATGTACGAAACCGGGAAGGACATGAACGCCAAGTATCGCGAAACTTCTCGCGGCGGGCTGGCGATTAAAATCGTTCCCTGCGACTGATCGGTTTTTCTGCTTCTAACCGGTTTTATACTGAATCAGTTTTATAGTGATAGTCGCTTTAGTACTGAAAAATAAAACAGGGCTGCATTTATTTATTGCGGCCCTGTTTTTTTATCGCTGAATTTAACCTAGGTCGCGATTATCCAAAGATACCGCCGAACCATTGGCTAAATTTCATCATCACAAAGTCCCAGATGCGGCTAAGGAAGCCCCCTTCTTTCACTTCGTTCATCACCACCAGCGGACGCTGTTCGATGCTTTTACCATTTAGCTGGAAATCGATCACGCCAACCTTCTGATTTTTAGCCAAAGGCGCACGAAGCTCGGTAGAATCTAATTTATAGCTGGCCTTCAGGTTTTTCATTTGCCCTTTCGGAATGGTGATAGCCGCATCCTGCGCTACGCCCAAATCAACCTGACCGGTATCGCCAAACCAGACTTTCTGAGTCACGAAGGCTTTGTCGGTTTTAATCGGCACCACGGTTTCATAAAAGCGGAAGCCCCAGCTCAACAGTTTTTCACTTTCGCTAAAACGTACTCTGTCACTTGGCGCACCTAATACCACGGAAATCAAACGCATAGGACCATCGGTAGCCGAAGCAACCAGATTATGGCCAGCGCCTGCGGTATAACCGGTTTTCATACCATCGACGTTAAGATTGCTGTTCCACAACAGACGATTACGGTTGATCTGACGAATCTTGTTAAAGGTAAACTCTTTCTCTTTATGTAACGCATATTCTTCCGGTACATCGCGAATCAGCGCCTGCCCCAATACCGCCATATCCCGCGCGGTACTGTACTGCCCTTCCGCATCCAGGCCGTGTACCGTCAGGAAGTGAGTATTATCCAGCCCCAGAGCTTTGGCGTAGTTATTCATCAAACCAACAAAACTGTCCTGACTGCCAGCAATATAATCAGCCAGTGCAATACTGGCATCGTTACCTGATTGAATAACAATGCCTTTATTCAGATCCATCAATTTGACCTGATCGCCCGGTTTTAAAAACATTAACGACGAACCGCGCAATGCCGGATTACCGGTAGCCCAAGCGTCTTTACCCACGGTAACCGTATCATCAGGATGGATTTTGCCCGCTTTAATCGCTTGCCCAATCACGTAACTGGACATGATTTTAGTCAGGCTGGCCGGATCCAGACGCTGGTCCGGATTGTTCTGAGCCAATATTTTGCCGCTGTTGTAATCCATCAATACGTAAGCTTTAGCATCAATGGGAGGAGCCGGTTGCTCATCTGCCGCTCTGACGGCAGGTAACACCAGCAACAGTAAACCGGCACTGAAAGTGACGTTTTTTAGCTTGGAGGAGATTGTATATTTCATCATGAGGTCGCCAGAGTATCCTTGCAAATAATAGGAAATAAGCGGTATTCCCAGAACTAAGCCGTTATTCAATACGTAAAAAATCGCGTTTTTTCACTAGGGTAGAGACTTTAGCTTAGTCAAAATTTCATACCCTCTTTAAATCTATCCGATAACGACCACAAAGGGGTGATGTTTTGCGCTTATTTACGCTTGGTCATGTTTTCAATGGCTACACGGCTAAACATCTTGATAGCTGTACGGCTTTCCATCTAAGCACCCAAACATCTTAAAACCTCACTTTATATAACCAAAAGAAATATAAGAGGGTTATTTGTTATTTTTAGCGACTAAGTAACAGGCGCTATGCTCTCGCCATCGTTTATCCGTTCTTTTGGCTTCTGGAGCAGTTATGGCAATCCCGCGTTCAGTCATCGATCTTATTGGACACACTCCCCTGCTGGAACTCACGCACTTTGATACTGGTCCTTGTCAGCTGTTTGTGAAACTGGAAAACCAGAACCCCGGTGGCTCGATTAAAGATCGCGTGGCGCTATCAATGATTGAACAGGCAGAGCGTGACGGTGATTTACAGCCGGGCGGTACCATTATCGAAGCCACCGCGGGTAATACCGGTTTGGGATTAGCGTTAGTCGCGGCATTAAAAGGGTACAAACTGATTCTGGTAGTGCCGGACAAGATGAGCCAAGAAAAAATCTTCCATCTTCGAGCATTGGGCGCGCAGGTGCTGTTGACTCGTTCCGACGTGGGTAAAGGCCATCCGGCCTATTATCAGGATTACGCGCTACGACTGTCACAGGAAATACCCGGCGCGTTTTATATAGATCAGTTTAATAATCCGGCCAACCCTGCGGCTCACCGTAACGCCACCGGCCCAGAATTATTCGAACAAATGGAAGGTCAGGTAGATGCTATCGTGGTTGGCGTTGGTTCCAGCGGAACGCTTAGCGGTTTAAGCCAGTATTTCGCCGAAGTGGCCCCCAATACTCAATTTGTTCTGGCCGATCCGTTAGGCTCTATTTTGGCGGATTACGTCGCGAAAGATCGGATCGGAGAAGCCGGTAGCTGGCTGGTGGAAGGCATTGGTGAAGATTTTATTCCCCCCCTTAGCAATTTCTCGCAGGTTACGAAATCCTACCAAATCGATGATGCGGAAGCCTTTGCCACCGCCCGCCGTCTGTTGCAAGAAGAAGGCGTGCTGGCCGGTTCCTCCACCGGAACTCTGCTAGCGGCTGCCCTGCGCTATTGTCAGGAACAAACCGAGCCGAAACGCGTCGTCACCTTCGTTTGCGATAGTGGCAATAAATATCTTTCGAAAATGTTTAACGATTACTGGCTGCTGGAACAGGGTTTACTGACTCGCCCGAAGCACGGCGATCTGCGCGATTACATCACCTATAGCCACGAGGACGGCGCTACCGTTTCGGTTTCACCGCAAGATTCGCTGGCGGTAGTTCATGCTCGTATGCGTCTTTACGATATTTCCCAACTACCGGTACTGGAAAACGAACGCGTCGTCGGTTTGATTGACGAATGGGATTTGCTTAATAGCGTGCAAAAAGATGCCCGCCATTTCAATTTACCGGCCAGCGAAGCAATGACGCGGCAGGTAAAGACCTTACAGAAAGAAGCGAGTTACACCGACTTGCTCACCACATTCGATCAGGGACATGTGGCTATCGTGCTGGACGGGGAGCGTCTTCTCGGCCTGATTACCCGCACCGATGTGCTAAATGCCCGCCGCCAGGCACTGGCTTAATTTATATTTCAAGGACCTTATTATGGCAAAGTTTGACACCCTGACTGTACACGCCGGTTATACCCCAGACAGCACTGGCGCAGTGATGCCCGCGATTTACGCGACCTCCACTTTCGCTCAACCCGCACCGGGAGAGCATACCGGCTACGAATATTCCCGCAGCGGCAATCCGACCCGCAGCGCGTTGGAAAAGGCCATTGCTGAGCTGGAAAACGGCACGCGAGGCTACGCTTTTGCCTCCGGTCTGGCGGCTTGTTCGACGGTGTTAGAGTTATTGGATCAGGGCAGCCATATTGTCGCCGTGGACGATCTGTACGGCGGCACTTATCGCCTGCTGGAAAAAGTGCGCAATCGCACCGCTGGCCTGCGCGTAACCTACGTTTCACCAGCGGATACCACCGCGCTGGAACAGGCGATTCAACCAGATACTAAAATGATTTGGGTAGAAACGCCCACCAATCCGTTACTAAAACTGGCTGATTTGGCCGCCATCGCCGCAATTGCTAAAAAACATCAATTAATCAGCGTGGCGGATAACACCTTTGCCTCGCCTTACATCCAACGCCCGCTGGATTTGGGTTTTGATATTGTGGTGCATTCAGCCACTAAATATCTGAACGGCCATTCGGACGTGGTAGCCGGTGTCGCTGCGGTAGGAAATAACTCAGAATTAGCGGAACAACTCGGTTTTTTACACAATGCGGTAGGCGGGATTCTCGATCCGTTCAGCAGTTTCCTGACGCTGCGCGGCCTGCGGACTCTAGCGTTGCGTATGGCACGCCACAATGAAAGCGCGTTGCATATCGCTCAGTGGCTGGAACAGCAACCGCAGGTGGAAGCGGTGTATTATCCGGGGTTGAAAAGTCATCCTCAGCATCAGTTGGCGCGTCAGCAAATGTCCGGTTTTGGCGGCATGATCGCCGTGCGGCTGAAAGGCGAACCCGAGTATGCCCGCGAAGTGATTAAACGTTCTCATCTGTTTACGTTAGCGGAAAGTTTGGGCGGTGTTGAAAGCCTAATCAGCCTTCCTTACAGCATGACCCACGCTTCGATACCCTTGGATATTCGCCTTAAACACGGCATTACGCCGCAGTTATTACGTCTTTCCGTCGGAATTGAAGATACCGAAGACCTGATCGCCGATTTAGCGCAGGCATTGGCGGGTTAATCCCAGCCAGAATAGATCTCAGTCACCAACGGCCTGCTATCGGGCCGTTTATCAATCGGTTTTTTAACCTTCCGCCAGTATTTCACTGACCGTTTTTCCTACCAATTTAACCGTTTGCTCAATTTCGTCCGTCATCGGTTTGCTAAAACATAGCCTCAGAGAATTACGGTATTTCCCCGACGCCGAGCTGATAAAACCGGCGGCGATCTGCACTTTGTGAGGCAATAAAATGCGGTTAAGGCGCAAAGAGTCAAACCCTTCCGGCAGTTCTACCCACAGCATAAAACCGCCCTGCGGCCGACTCAGACAAGTGCTGGGCGGAAAATATTTGGTCACCCAATGGGTCATAATATCGAGATTTTGCTGATACTGACGGCGCATCCGTCGCAGGTGCTGAGTGAAATCTCCCTGTCGAATAAACTCCGCTACCGCCAATTGCTGTAACGTAGGGGTTCGACCAGCAGTAATGTATTTAATATGTAACGCTTTTTCTAAATAGCGCCCCGGCGCAATCCAGCCAACGCGCAGCCCCGGAGCCAACGTCTTGGAAAATGAGCTGCACAGTAACACTCGTCCATCGTCGTCAAACGAGGCAATAGTCGCCGGTCGCGGATATTGGTAGGCCAGCGAACCGTAAACATCGTCTTCAATAATGGCGATATCGTAACGCTGAGCCAAAGTGAGTAAGGCTTTTTTACGCCCATCCGGCATATTGTAACCCAACGGATTATTGCAGGTGGGGGTAAGCTGAACGGCTTTGATCGGCCACTGTTCCAGCGCCATTTCCAACGCTTCCAGACTAATGCCGATCACCGGATCCGTTGGGATTTCAATCACTTTCATCCCCATGCCTTTCAGACTTTGCATGGCGCCATGAAAGCTGGGTGAATCAACGGCGACTATATCCCCAGGCTGACATACCGCCCCCAAGGCAATCGCTAAAGCACCGTGGCAACCGGCGGTAATAATAATATTTTCCGCTGACTGGTGATTGCCGCTATCCAGCATCAGGCGGGCAATTTGCTCGCGCAAAATCAGGCTTCCCTGCAAACTGCCATAAGCCATGATGGCTTCACTTTGGTGCAAACTGATGCGGCTAAGCAACCGACTGAGCACCTTTAAGCCGGGGCCTGAACTATCGGGCGTACCTGAGCCTAAATGCAATACGTCTTCTTCGGTACTGTCATGGAGAAATGCCAGCGTGTGTTCCCACTGCGAGATTTCTACCGGCCTCTGAGCATGGCGGCAAACCGCAGGCAGTTCCGGACGGCGTGGATTCCCGCGCACAAAATAGCCAGATTTGGCTCTGGCCTCTATCAATAGACACTTTTCCAAAGAACGATAAGCCTGCTGGACCGTACTGATGCTAACGCCGTGCTCCTCGCTTAGCAGTCTGACGGAAGGTAAACGTTCACCACAAGAATACAAACCCTGTTCAATACGCTCGCTGAGAATATCAGCCAATTGTTGATAACGTGTCACAAATAGCACCACCTGAAAATTGATAACCAGTACAGATGGCGCAATTTCTCACCATTCAGTTCATTTATCTCACATCTGTATGGAAATAATAGTCCCTATTTGCATCTGTAATGTTTTTAGCCAAAGCCTCATGCTGATATTCCACCGATAAGGAGTCACGAGCTATGAGCAATATGGTTAATAATCAGATGGATAAATGCCATTCACCCCAATCACAGGATAAAGAAAATCGGCGAAATGTTTTACTGCGTTTCAGCCTAAAAATAGGGAATGCTTTGTATGATTGGAACCAACGGCGGCTGGCAATGCATACGCTGCAAAGACTCACTGAAACCCAGCTACGGGATATTGGTATGAGCCGCAGTGATATTAAGCGTGACTATAATCGACCATTTTGGAAATAAAACGCCGCGGTGTCAGCATAAGAGAAATACAACAGCCCGCGTGGCCTGCGGGCTGGTATGGGTTTGAGTGGTTAAAACGCGTTATATTAGCGTCGATGCGCTAAAGACCTCACCCAGCGATCGCCCAGACTTTGTACTCCCTGAACCAAAATCACCAGTACCACTAAGGTGGCAACCATCACTTCATTATTAAATCGCTGATAACCATAGCGAATGGCTAAATCGCCCAGTCCGCCGCCGCCTATCACGCCTGCCATGGAAGAAAATCCCACCAGCATCACTACCGTTAACGTCACCCCAGCTAACAGCGCCGGTAGAGCCTCCGGCAGTAAAACCTTCTGGATGACGTGCCACGCCGAACCGCCCATAGATAAAATCGCTTCGATACGCCCTTTATCCACTTCGTCCAATGCCGCTTCGACTACGCGGGCAAAAAAAGGAATGGCACCTAAAGTAATAGGCACCACTGCCGCCGTACTGCCTAGCGTGGTGCCGATGATCCAGCGGGTAACCGGAATCAACGCGATCAACAGCACCACAAACGGCATGGAACGCCCCAGATTCACGATTGCGCCAATCAAAGCATTGATACGCGATAGGGGAAAAACGCCGTCTTTACGGGATATAAACAGCAGAATACCCAAAGGTAAACCGATTACTAAGGTGAAGAACGTGGCCAATATCACCATATACAAAGTCTCACCGGTGGCATTTGTGATCAAATCCACTAATTCCTGCCAATCCATACCGTTACTCATATCAATTCCGCCCTCACGCCGCGTTCGTTTAGAAATTGCAGCACTTCAGCCAGATTTAACCCGCCTTCCGGATGACTAAAATCCACCTGCAAACGCCCAACCCGTTGACCGCCAATAGATTCTACGCCGCCGCCCAGCAATCTGACGCCAACCGCATGCTGATGCGCCAATGCGCTTAACACCGGCGAAGCCAATAACGTATCGAAGAAGGTCAATTCCGCTACCGGCGTACCGCTCAACAGCTCGCTGCCGCAAGTCGGCAACAGTGATTTTCCAAGGCGTGATGCAGGATCAGCCAGCAAATCTGCAATAGCGCCGGTTTCAATCACTCGGCCTTTCTCCATCAATGCCGCGTAATGACAGATGGATTTCACCACTTCCAGTTCATGGGTAATCAGCACTATGGTTAAACCTAATTGCTGATTAATGTTTCTAAGCAACGCCAGAATAGAAGCGGTAGTTTCCGGATCAAGCGCGCTGGTCGCTTCGTCAGACAGCAGATAATTCGGTTTGGCCGCCAACGCCCTAGCGATACCTACCCGCTGTTTTTGCCCGCCGGAAAGCTGGGAGGGAAAAGCCTCGGCTTTATCCAATAATCCGACCAACGCCAACAGCTCGGTAACTCGCCGTTTTCGCTCGGTTTTTCCTATGCCGATAATTTCCAGCGGCACCGCTACGTTGTCGCTGACATTGCGCGAGTGCAGCAGATGGAAATTTTGAAAAATCATACCAATATTCTGACGCTCGACGCGCAGCGCTTTATCACCAAGAGTGGTCAATTCGCGGCCATCAAGCTGAATACGGCCTGAACTGGGCCGCTCCAACAAATTTAAGCAACGGATTAAGGTACTTTTCCCCGCGCCGCTGCGCCCCACTATGCCGAACACCGAACCGGTAGGCACCGTCAGCGAAATATCCTGTAGGGCAACCATCGGCTGCCCAGCATGCTGATAGGTTTTACTCAGCCGTTCGATGGCGATCATGATTTACTGTCCACGGCGACCACAGGGATGACTGATCCGGCATACTTTTCGGCGATGAACTTAGCCACCTGCGGCGACTGTAAATCTCTAACTAACTGTCTGATACGTTGATCATTTTCTAAGGCAGGCGTCGTCACCAGAATATTGGCATAAGGATTGCTAGCGGCTTTTTCCAGCCCAAGCGCATCTTTCGCTGGATTTAACCCCGCCTCTAACGCGTAATTTCCGTTAATGACTGCCAAATCAACATCGTCCAGCGAACGAGGAATCTGCGGCGATTCTATTTCCAGCACCTTCAATTGCTTGGGATTACCGGCAATATCCTTCGGCGTAGCCTGATGTTTAGCCGGATCGGTAAATCCTGCTTTTAGCGTGATAAGACCCTGATCTTGTAATAAATATAGAGCGCGACTCAGGTTAGTAACATTATTGGGTACGGCGATCGTGCCCTTTTCCGGTACGTCGGCGAAAGTTTTATACTTATGGGAATAAATACCCAGCGGCTCCACGTGAACCGTCGCGACGATGGCAAATTTTTGCCCTAGCGCCTGTTCCTGTGAATGGAGATAAGGCGCATGCTGGAAATAATTGGCATCCACATCGCCATGTGCCAACAGTTCGTTAGAATTCACACCGTTCGGAATTTCAATCACCTTCAGATTCAGCGACGGATCCAATGTCTGCACAAACTGTAAAATCTCGGCGTGAGGCACCGGATCGGCAGCCACCCGTAAGGCATTTGCCGCATAAGCTTGAGCAGAAAGGGAAAATGCCAGCGTCGTGATCAGCGCGGTACGCGCGAAACCCATTGCAAACGTATTATTCATCGTTATTACCTCAGGCAATTTATTCGGTTATCAGCAATAGGGTTAAGCTATCGTTAGTTCGGCAGCGGCTAACACATCCGGGTAGTAGCGTTGAGCTACATCAGGATGGGAACGTAAGCGCCCTTTCAAATAGTTAACGCCGACGTCCCGAAATAGCGGGTTGAGCGGATCGCTAGCGGGACCGTTGGCCTCAGCCGCCAAATGTTCGGGCAACTGATACAAGGGCACCACTGCATCCAGACGCGCCCCAAGGAAAAAGGCAATAGACAGACGATCGACACCCGCCGGCGGCGTTTCAACCCGATGCACAGTCGCGCGCAGATAACCGTTGGTCGCCAGCTCCAGCAACTCACCGATGTTGACAACAAAAGTGTTTTCCAACGGCTCGGCATCAATCCATAAGCCGTCTTCCACCTCAACCTGCAACCCCTTTTGGTGGTCCTGTAGCAAGAAACTCAGGAAGCCTGAATCCTTATGAGCGCCCACCCCCTGCCCGCTTTGGGTAGTTTCCCGCCCCGGATAGCGAATCAGTTTGATATGCTCATTAGGTTTATCGCCATAAAGCTCATCAAAAGCGTGTTCGTCCAGTTCCAACGCCAGCGCAAAAGCCTGTAGCAAATGCAGCGCCATTTGAGTCATCTCTGCTTGCCATTGTAGCAATAGAGGCTTCAATTCCGGCAAAGCTGGCGGCCACTGATTTGGCCCCTGTAAACGCGCCCAACCGGGCGTTTCCGGACGCAGTTCCAAAGGTGAACGCTCCGCGCCGATATCAAACTGTTCGCGCCAGTCTGGTTGCCCGCGGGTCAGCTCCGAAGCGGCTCGGTTATATCCGCGAAAATGAGGGGAATGCACCATCTCCACCGCCAGTTTATCGGCGGTGGGTAAGTTAAAGAAACGTCGGGAAAGGTTCTGAATTTGCCGTGACAGCTCGGGATCGACTCCGTGTCCGGTCAGGTAGAAAAAGCCAATATCTCGCGCAGCATGGCGTAATTCGGTCAAAAATGCCTGGCGCTGCGTTTCTCCGCGCTTAAGCTGAGACAGATCCAGAAGAGGTAGACGGTAAGAGGTTGGTTGGCGACTCATTTTTTACTCCGATAGTATGATTATTCCGCGTTTTATCCTGCTCAGAACCCATGAATACCGGACAACAATACAAACGAATAACAAACATAATCTGCTCCTAAGCTGTGGGGAAAACAGACTGACGACAAGGTTCTTGTGGAGTAAAAATCGCCTCTCATTAAGAGCATTCTCGTCTATCTACTTAACAATCTATATCCAAACGATATATACAATTAACACGCAAAATCTGCCCGCCACCAATATCTTTAGGTTCTATGTTATTTCTTTCACGGCGAATGATGTGCGCGGAAAGAGTAAAGAATATCCGTAAAAATCCTTCGAAATGCCGCTTTTCGCCATTAAACGGTCACATTTTTGACTTATTCTTTGTCTCTTTTTCCGCCGAAGGACAGATTGAAGACAGCAAATCTTTTGCCGTAACCCATTACCTAAGCCATAGGAAACAGCGGTTTCGTTTACTCTTAGGTGGTGTATTCAATGCGCTACTCAGTATTCATTCACCGGATTACTTTACGGTTAATGGCTTTGTCACTGTGGTTGTTCCTGGCCCAGGCTCATCCCCCCGACAGTGCCACGCTTTAACAGTCATAATTGCATTGAGAGGTAGTCGATGGACCTGGCCTTATTTGATTTAGATGAAACCTTGATTTGTGAAGACAGTGCCAGCCTGTGGTTGCGCTGGTTAGTGGCGAAAAAACGGGCTCCGCTGTCTTTGCTAAAAAAAGAACAGGAATTGATGCAGGATTATTATCGCGGTCATCTTTCCATGGAATGTTACATGCACGCCACGCTGGCTCCGCTAGTCGGCTATTCCATACAAGAAGTGACAGGTTGGGTTGAAAGTTTTATTCAGCAGGAAATTTTGCCGCGAGTATATCCGCAGGCGCAGGAGCAGTTGGATTGGCATCGACAGCGGGGAGATCATATTCTGATTATCTCGGCCAGCGGCGAGCATTTAGTCGCACCTATTGCTCGCCAATTAGGCGCCGATACTGCGTTGGCCATTGGTGTCGCGCTGGAAGATAACCGGATTACCGGAGATACCTACGGCGTACTCACTTTTCGCGAAGGTAAGGTTGCGCGCATCAATGAGTGGCTGAAAAACTCGCCACCTATCTGTTTTTCCAATACTTATGGCTACAGCGACTCAATAAACGATAGGCCAATGTTGGAGTTTGTAGATTACGCGACGGTTATCAATCCCAATAACCAATTGGCAGATCTCGCCATTCTCAACGAATGGAATATCGCTCATTGGCACGGTGAGTATTTGATACACAATCATACTTCTTTAGGCTATGAAACCGGCTTATAGTGACGATAACACTTCGATTATACCGAATCATTCAGGTCAATAAGTGAGGAATCAATGTTGACAGTATGGGGTAGAAACAATTCCACCAACGTAAAAAAAGTATTGTGGTGTCTGGAAGATTTGGGCATTGAATATCAGCAAATTGATGCCGGCGGCAAATTTGGCAAGCTGGACGACCCAAATTACCGTTCACTAAACCCTAACGGGCTGATTCCCTGCCTGCAAGACGGCGACTTTATTTTGTGGGAATCTAACACGATCGTCCGCTATATTGCATTGAAATACGGCGAAAAGAGCACACTTTACCTAGCAGACATCCAACAGCGTGCCAGCGCAGAAAAATGGATGGATTGGGCTCAGGCTTTAGCCGCTCCGTTCAAAGCTGCATTTGTTGGTTTGGTACGAACTCCGCCGGAACAGCAGGATAAACAGAAGATTCAGCAGGGCATAAAAGAATGGGATGCTCTGATGGGGATTGCAAACGGCGAATTGGAAAAACAGCCTTATTTATCTGGCCAACACTTTGGTGTCGGAGACATTCCTCTGGGTTGCATCGCTTATGCCTGGTTCAATTTACCGATCGAACGCAGCCACCATCCGCATCTGGCACGTTGGTATCAGCAAATCAGCCAGCGTCCGGCGTTTAAGCAAGTGATCGAGATTGGATTAAGCTGAATTTTACTCTGTCAAAAGGATCAGATTTCGGTTGATATCATCCAGTTCAAGATTAACCAAACGACTGCAAACCGAAATCCGATCCCCACACCGTTTCACACTAACGACTAGCTTACCGGCATTCTTTCTGGATCCGGATAAGTGTACTCAAACCCCAGTTCGCTGCATATCCGGCTACCGTCAACCAGACGGCTGGGCTGCTCTTCCTCTTCAGCAGCAAACTCCGGTGGTGCGAGTTGCAATGTTCGGGCAAACTCAGGGTAAAAATCTTTTTTGGCCGGATGCTTAGGCGCACATAAATTGTAAGTATGTCCGCCTTTGGGTAACTTCAGCAGCAGTTCAATGGCAGCGATCACGTCATCCTGATGAACCAGATTCACTCCTTGCGAACCGCCTTTTACGCCCGTTTTTCCCGCCAGGAAACGCCCCGGATGACGTTCATTGCCCACCAATCCGGCAAGCCGAAGAATATCAACAGAAGTATGGGGCAATCGATGCAGCCATTGCTCTAATTCCACCAGCGTTTTCCCCGCCACCGAAACCGGATTCAGCGGCGAATCTTCTTTCACTTTTCCAACGGTATCTCCATAAACCGAGGTGGAACTGGTGAAAATAATGCGTGGAATACCATAAACCAGAGCACTATCAACCACCTGCTGCACCGCCAGAAAATAGTTTTCGCCCCCCTCTGCGGTGCGGCTAGCGGGCAAGGTCACGACCAAGGCGTCAGCATCGAAAAGATGTGGTAAATCTTCCGGATCACAAATCAGCTCCGGCGTCAGAACCAACTGATAACACTCAATACCGCTCATGCGGGCTGCATCTACACCGTCAGGCGTTGTTTTGCTCCCTACCACCTGAATGCCACGCCGCAGCAAGGACTGGGCCAACGGCATTCCCAACCAGCCTAAACCTATGATAGCGACCTTTTTCATCAATCTGCTCTCCTGCCTGTGCAGTAAAAACTCATGGCTCAGGCTCCTAAGCCATTGGGCTTCGGCCGAGTCGTCTTCCATTCATCATGCCAAATTACCCTCAAATCAGGATAATACCAAGGCGTAACAAGCTAAATATACGGCTTACAAATTCCACGCCAGCAATGATTCATCTGAATAAGAGGATAGCCCCGAACCACATGGGTTATCATGCGTGAAATAAAATCATCTTAATAAAAAAAGATTGCTTTCACATCATCAGATAGTTTAGGTTGATTGACAGAGCAAACGATACTTTACAAATTCTGGTTATCGGCAGCGAGTCCATAACCCCAAGTGAGAAACCATTATGAATCGCGTTCAATTTAATCACCATCATCACCATCATCCTGACTAGTCTGACAGGCCGATGTGTGCTGGAAGACGGTTAACGAATCTTCCAGGTGGCGTAAGAACGCATTAAAGAAAGCCCTCGGAAGATCATCTTCCGAGGGCTTTTTTGTTGCCCAAAACTTTTGAATTTAAATGAATAAGTTATGAGGTTTACCATGTTAGATAAAACACGTTTACGTATCGCAATGCAGAAATCAGGCCGCCTGAGCGAAGATTCCCAAGAACTGCTGTCACGCTGCGGTATCAAAATCAACCTGCAACAACAGCGCCTGATTGCCTTCGCAGAGAACATGCCTATCGATATCCTGCGCGTTCGCGATGACGATATCCCCGGTCTGGTTATGGACGGCGTAGTCGATTTGGGCATTATTGGCGAAAACGTACTGGAAGAAGAATTACTTAACCGCCGCGCCCAAGGGGAAGATCCTCGTTACTTTACCCTGCGCCGCCTGGATTTTGGTACTTGCCGCCTGTCTCTGGCGACCCCGCTGGATGCGGAATATAGCGGCCCACAATGCTTGCAAAATAGCCGAATTGCCACCTCTTACCCGCACCTGCTAAAGCAATACCTTGATAAACAAGGCGTCCGTTTTAAATCCTGTTTACTGAATGGCTCCGTTGAAGTGGCTCCCCGCGCGGGTCTGGCCGATGCCATCTGCGATTTAGTCTCTACCGGTGCAACATTGGAAGCCAACGGGCTGCGAGAAGTAGAAGTAATTTATCGTTCAAAAGCCTGTTTGATTCAACGAGATGGCGAAATGCCAGAAGCTAAACAGCAGCTAATCGACCGACTGATGACCCGAATTCAAGGCGTTATTCAAGCTCGAGAATCGAAATACATCATGATGCACGCGCCGAGCGAACGTCTGGATGAAATCATTACCCTACTTCCAGGCGCCGAACGCCCAACGATTCTGCCATTGGCCGGTGATAAAAGCCGCGTAGCCATGCACATGGTTAGTAGCGAAACCCTGTTCTGGGAAACCATGGAGAAACTAAAAGCACTGGGCGCCAGCTCTATTTTGGTCCTTCCTATTGAAAAGATGATGGAGTAAACCATGCAGCCGACGAACTTCAATACTCTGATCGACTGGCAGCAATGCAGTTTAGAACAGCAAAAAGCGTTACTGACACGCCCGGCAATCAACGCCTCAGAGCGTATTACTGCCGCGGTGAATGAGATATTGGATCGGGTGAAAAGCGAGGGTGATAGCGCCCTGCGCGACTTCAGCCAGCGTTTTGACAAAGTGCAGGTAGCCGATATTCGTATCAGCGCTGCCGATATTGCCGCCGCTTCCGCACGTCTGAAGGATGATGTTAAACAGGCAATGGCGCAGGCGGTACGCAATATTGAAATTTTCCATAAAGCACAAAAAACGCCGCTGGTTGACATCGAAACCCAGCCGGGAGTGCGCTGCCAGCAAATCACGCGCCCTATCGCTTCCGTCGGCCTGTATATTCCAGGCGGTTCTGCCCCGCTGCCTTCAACCGTATTAATGTTGGGAACCCCAGCTCGCATCGCCGGATGTAAACGCGTAGTGCTATGTTCACCGCCGCCGATTGCCGATGAAATTCTCTATGCCGCGCAGCTTTGTGGCATTGAAGAAGTGTTCCAGCTTGGCGGTGCACAGGCTATTGCCGCCATGGCTTTTGGCAGCGAATCCGTACCCAAAGTGGACAAAATCTTCGGGCCGGGCAATGCCTATGTCACGGAAGCGAAACGTCAGGTTAGTCAACGCCTCGACGGCGCAGCTATTGACATGCCCGCAGGTCCGTCAGAAGTGCTGGTGATTGCCGATAGCGGCGCTACGCCAGCCTTTGTTGCTTCAGATTTGCTTTCTCAGGCAGAGCATGGCCCTGATTCTCAGGTGATTTTGCTGACTCCGGATGCCGCCATTGCTCAGGCCGTTGCCGTTGAAGTGGAAAAACAGCTAGCTCAGCTTTCTCGTTCTTCTATCGCCCGTCAGGCGCTGGAAAGCAGTCGTCTGATTGTCACCAAAGATCTCCAGCAATGTATTGATATCAGTAACCAATACGGTCCGGAGCACTTGATTCTGCAAACGCGTGAACCCGAAAAAATGGTCGCTCTGATTGATAACGCCGGTTCGGTATTCCTTGGCGATTGGTCTCCGGAATCCGCTGGCGATTACGCCTCCGGCACCAATCACGTATTACCGACTTACGGTTATACCTCGACTTATTCAAGTTTAGGCTTGGCAGACTTCGTAAAACGCATGACTGTGCAACAGTTAACACCGCAAGGTTTACTGGATTTAGCGCCGACCATTGAAACTCTGGCGCAGGCTGAACAGTTAACGGCCCATAAAAATGCCGTTACCCTGCGAGTTACCGCCCTTAACGCCATTAAAAAGGAGTCAAAATGAGTGCGTCTATTATCGAACTGGCCCGCGCCAATGTGCGCGAGCTGACTCCTTATATGTCTGCGCGCCGACTGGGCGGTAACGGCGATGTATGGCTAAACGCCAACGAATATCCGCAAGCGCCGAACTTTACCTTAACGGCGCAAACCTTTAACCGTTACCCAGAATGTCAGCCTAAGCAAGTCATTGAACGCTATGCCGATTATGCAGGCATAGCGGCCGATCAAGTCTTGGTCAGCCGAGGCGCAGACGAAGGTATCGAACTGTTGATTCGTGCCTTTTGCGAACCGGGTCAGGATGCCATTTTATTTTGCCCACCGACCTATGGCATGTATTCGGTCAGCGCAGAAACCTTTGGCGTAGAACGGCGTACCGTACCCGCTAAAGAAGACTGGCAGTTGGACTTACCGGCGATTGCCGACAGTCTGGATGGCGTAAAAGTCCTTTATGTCTGTAGCCCAAACAATCCCACCGGCAACCTGATTAATCAGCAGGACTTGCGTCAGGTACTGGAGTTGGCCAAAGACCGCGCTGTGGTGGCGATAGATGAGGCTTATATCGAGTTTTGCCCGCAGGCTAGCGTCAGCGAATGGTTAAAAGATTATCCGAATTTAGTGATTTTGCGCACGCTATCTAAAGCTTTTGCTTTAGCCGGTTTACGCTGTGGCTTTACGCTAGCTAACAACGATATTATCCAGCTGCTACTTAAAGTGATTGCTCCTTATCCGCTTTCCACTCCGGTGGCGGATATCGCAGCGCAGGCACTGAGTCCGCAAGGTATCGCCACCATGCGCCAGCGAGTGGCCGAGATACGAACAACTCGCGAATGGTTCATCGGCGAATTGCAAAATTGCGACTGCGTAGAACAGGTGTTTACCAGTGAAACCAACTATGTTCTGGCACGATTTTCTGCTTCCAGTAGCGTGTTTAAAAGCTTGTGGGATCAAGGTATTATCCTGAGAGACCAGAATAAACAGCCGGGATTGTCTGGGTGCCTGCGTATCACTATCGGCACTCGTCAGGAATGCGAACGGGTTATTTCAGCCCTAGCCACTTTACCCGGTATAAATAGCCCCAATGCAACCAATACATCATCATCCAGCCTTTGAAGGGAACGTTATGAGCCAGAAATTTCTTTTTATTGACCGCGACGGCACCCTGATTGCTGAACCGCCAGAAGACTATCAGGTTGATCGGCTGGATAAACTGGCGCTGGAACCGGAAGTGATACCTGCTCTGCTGGCTCTGCAAAAAGCCGGTTACAAACTGGTGATGATCACTAATCAGGATGGACTGGGAACGGACAGTTTCCCTCAGGAATCCTTCGATCCGCCGCACAGTTTGATGATGCAGATTTTTACTTCCCAAGGCATCCACTTCGAAGACGTCTTAATTTGTCCGCACCTCCCGGCAGATAACTGCGCCTGTCGCAAGCCTAAGACGGCACTGGTAGAAAACTATTTGACCGACGGCGTGATGAACGGAGCCAATAGCTATGTGATTGGCGATAGAGAAACCGATCTACAGCTGGCCGAAAATATGGGCATCAGTGGACTGCGCTATCAACGTGATGGTCTGAACTGGTCACAGATAGCCAAACAGTTGACTCAGCGAGATCGCCACGCTCACGTTAACCGCGTGACCAAAGAAACGGCCATTGATGTGAACGTGTGGCTGGATCGGGAAGGTGGCAGCAAAATCAAAACTGGCGTAGGTTTCTTCGATCATATGTTGGATCAGATAGCCACCCACGGCGGATTCCGTATGGATATTCAGGTTAGCGGCGATCTTTATATCGACGATCACCACACCGTGGAAGACACCGCATTAGCGCTAGGTGAAGCCATTAACAGTGCGCTGGGTGACAAACGTGGTATTGGCCGTTTCGGTTTTGTACTACCGATGGACGAATGTCTGGCGCGCTGCGCACTGGATATCTCAGGCCGCCCGCATCTGGAATATAAAGCCGAATTTAATTATCAGCGCGTTGGGGATTTAAGCACCGAAATGGTTGAGCACTTCTTCCGTTCGCTGTCTTACGCCATGGCCTGTACCCTGCACCTGAAAACCAAAGGTCGCAACGATCACCACCGAGTTGAGAGTTTGTTTAAGGTCTTTGGCCGCACGCTGCGTCAGGCCATTCGCGTCGAAGGCAATACGCTGCCAAGCTCGAAAGGAGTGCTGTAATGAACGTGGTCATTCTGGACACCGGATGCGCCAATCTCTCCTCCGTGACCTACGCCGTTCAACGTTTGGGCTATGAACCGGTCATTAGCCGCGATCCGGACATCGCACTACGAGCCGATAAGCTGTTTTTGCCCGGCGTAGGTACCGCCCATGCCGCCATGGAACAGCTCAAAGAGCGAGAACTGATCGAGTTGATTAAAGCCTGTACTCAGCCGGTTCTGGGGATTTGTCTGGGCATGCAGCTTTTGGCTAGCCACAGTGAAGAAAGCGGCGGTATCGACACCTTGGGTATCATCGATGCACCGGTAAAACTCATGACCGATTTTGGCTTACCGCTACCGCATATGGGTTGGAATCAGATTTCTGCTCAGGCAGGTAATCATCTGTTCCGCGGCATTGCCGATGGCACCTACTTCTATTTTGTCCACGGATATGCGATGCCAATATGTCCAAATACCATCGCCCAGGCCAACTACGGCGAGCCGTTTACCGCCGCGGTTGAAAAAGACAACTTCTTTGGCGTGCAGTTTCATCCGGAACGTTCGGGTGCAGCAGGCGCACAATTGCTGAAAAACTTTTTGGAGATGTAGGCACCATGATTATTCCCGCTTTGGATTTGATCGAAGGCAAAGTGGTGCGTTTGCATCAGGGCGACTACGGCCAACAGCGCGATTACGGCAATCACCCATTGCCGCGTTTACAGGATTATCAGCAGCAAGGCGCGCAGGTTTTACATCTGGTCGACTTAACCGGAGCTAAAGATCCTGCGGCCCGCCAGATCCCATTATTACGTGAGCTACTGGCCGGCGTAGAAGTACCGGTGCAGGTCGGCGGCGGCATTCGTAATGAACAGGATGTAGCAGCCTTGTTGAAGGCTGGCGCCACCCGCGTGGTGATTGGTTCAACGGCGGTCAGGCAGCCAGAGTTGGTACAGAGCTGGTTTGAACGTTACGGAGCCGATGCGATTGTCCTGGCGTTGGATGTGCGTATTGATAAAACCGGCCGTAAAGAAGTAGCTATCAGCGGCTGGCAGGAAAACTCCAACGTCACACTAGAACAAATTATCGAACAATACCTGCCTTTTGGTCTGAAACACGTCCTTTGCACCGATATATCTCGCGACGGCACGCTGGCAGGTTCTAACGTCGAACTGTATCAGGAAGTCTGCGCCAGCTATCCACAAGTGGCTTTTCAAGCCTCTGGTGGTATTGGCTGTCTGGACGATATTGCCAGACTACGCTCCAGCGGAGTACAAGGCGTTATTGTAGGCCGCGCCTTACTAGACGGTAAATTTAATGTGAAGGAGGCGATCGCATGCTGGCAAAACGCATAATTCCCTGTCTGGATGTGAAAGACGGGCAGGTTGTCAAAGGCGTTCAGTTTCGCAACCATGAAATCATCGGCGATATCGTTCCTCTGGCACAGCGTTACGCCGCAGAAGGCGCAGATGAACTGGTGTTTTATGATATCACCGCATCATCCGATGGTCGGGTCGTGGATAAAAGCTGGGTAGCTCGCGTTGCCGAAGTGATCGATATTCCTTTTTGCGTTGCTGGTGGTATTAAGAGCGTCGAGGATGCTGGCCAGATCCTGACTTACGGCGCAGATAAGATCTCTATCAATTCTCCGGCTCTGGCCGATCCAACCTTGATCACTCGTTTGGCCGAACGCTATGGCGTACAGTGCATCGTCGTCGGGATTGATACCTGGTACGACGCCGAAAGCGATAGTTATCAGGTTTATCAATTTACCGGCGATGAAAAACGCACCAAAGCCACCACCTGGCAAACCGAAGACTGGATTCGTGAAGTACAGTTACGCGGCGCCGGTGAAATTGTTCTGAATATGATGAATCAGGATGGAGTACGCAACGGCTATGACTTACGTCAGCTCAAACAAATGCGCGCCATTTGCCGTGTACCCTTGATCGCATCCGGCGGCGCGGGTACGCCGGAACATTTCCTGCAAGCCTTCCGCGATGCGGACGTCGATGGCGCTTTAGCAGCATCGGTATTCCATAAACAGATCATTAATATTGGCGAGTTAAAAACCTATTTGTCTGAACAAGGCGTGGAGATAAGAGTGTGTTAACTGAACAACAGATCAACCAGCTAGATTGGAAAAAAGTCGATAACATGATGCCCGCTATCGTTCAGCATGCCGTCTCCGGTGAAGTTCTGATGATGGGATACATGAATCGGGAAGCGCTGGCAGCAACGGAGAAATCAGGCAAAGTCACCTTTTACTCCCGCACCAAACAGCGTCTATGGACTAAAGGCGAAAGCTCTGGCCATTTCCTCAACGTAGTCAATATCTACCCTGACTGCGATAACGATACCCTCTTGATTTTAGTGAATCCGATTGGCCCAACCTGCCATTTAGGCAATAACAGCTGCTTTTCGCCGGCAGCTAGCGACTGGGGTTTCCTGTATCAGCTCGAACAATTGCTAGCTGAACGTAAAAACGCCGATCCTGAAAGTTCTTATACCGCCAGCCTCTACGCCAGCGGCACCAAGCGTATCGCCCAGAAAGTTGGGGAAGAAGGTGTAGAAACCGCGCTAGCGGCAACGGTAAACGATCGAGAAGAACTGACGAATGAAGCGTCCGATCTGATTTATCATTTGCTGGTTCTGCTGCAAGATCAGAATTTGGATCTCAGTAAAGTGATCGGCCGCCTACGGGAACGCCACGAGAAATAGCCTTCCCGTTATCAATGGCATTTCGACGTAAAAAAGCCCTCACATTTTAATCTGCGAGGGCTGTTTATTACGACAGATCTGGTCAATACATCATTAGAACTATCTATTCGTTAGCGAAATCTGGCTATTGCTGTTACAGATTAAGGCATAGTTTGCAAGAAACGTTCTATTACGGGCAGCTCACATCATCAGGCTAACGGATTATCAGTTACAATGATGGGCGCTGCCAAATATCATGCATTCACGCTTATATCGCTAAACTAAGCAATTATTCCATCCACTCAGTGTGGAAAACGCCTTCTTTATCAGTGCGTTTGTAAGTATGCGCACCGAAGTAGTCGCGCTGCGCCTGAATCAGGTTGGCAGGCAGTACGGCAGAACGATAGCTGTCGTAGTAGTTGATTGCAGCAGAGAAGGTAGGCGTTGGGATGCCGTTCTGAACCGCATAAGACACAACGTCACGCAGCGCTTGCTGATATTCATCAGCGATCTGTTTGAAGTAAGGAGCCAACAGCAGGTTTGCAATCTTAGGATTATCTGCATAAGCATCGGTGATTTTTTGCAGGAATTGCGCGCGAATGATACAGCCAGCGCGGAAGATCTTAGCAATCTCACCGTAGTGCAGATCCCAGTTATTCTCGTCGGAAGCCGCTTTCAGCTGAGAGAAGCCCTGAGCGTAAGAAACAATTTTACCCAGATACAGCGCGCGGCGAACTTTTTCGATAAACTCTGCTTTATTACCTTCGAAAGCTTTAACCGTTGGGCCGGTCAACACTTTAGATGCAGCAACACGTTGATCTTTCAGGGAAGAAAGGTAACGAGCAAAGACGGACTCGGTGATCAGAGTCAAAGGTTCACCCAGATCCAGAGAACTCTGGCTGGTCCACTTACCGGTACCTTTGTTTGCGGCTTCATCCAGAATCACATCAACCAGATATTTACCTTCTTCATCTTTCTTGGTGAAGATATCTTTTGTGATGTCAATCAGGTAGCTATTCAGCTCGCCCTTATTCCATTCGGAGAAAGTCGCAGCCAGTTCTTCATTATTCAGACCCAGCGCTTGTTTCAGCAGAGAATAAGCTTCAGCGATCAGCTGCATATCGCCATATTCGATACCGTTGTGCACCATTTTCACATAGTGACCAGCACCGTCAGCGCCGATATAAGCTACGCAGGCTTCACCGTCATCAGCACGAGCGGCAATTTTTTCCAGAATTGGAGCAACCAGTTCGTAAGCTTCTTTCTGACCGCCAGGCATAATTGAAGGGCCTTTCAGGGCACCCTCTTCACCGCCGGACACGCCGGTACCGATGAAGTTAAAGCCCTGCTCAGACAGTTCGCGGTTACGACGAATGGTGTCTTTGTAATAGGTATTACCGCCGTCGATCAAAATGTCACCTTTATCGAGGTGAGGAGTCAGCGACGCGATAGTTTTGTCAGTAGCTTCACCTGCTTTCACCATCAGCAAAATACGACGCGGTTTTTCCAGTGAATCCACAAACTCTTCAACGGTATAACTCGGCACCAGATTTTTTCCTGGGTTTTCAGCAACCACTTCGTCGGTTTTATCTGATGAACGGTTAAAGATGGAAACGGAATAGCCGCGGCTTTCGATGTTAAGCGCCAGGTTACGGCCCATTACCGCCATACCGACAACGCCGATCTGTTGTTTGGACATTAAAAAAACTCCTGTCTAAAGGATGACACCCGCGATTGGCCGATAAGCCCGCAGGTTTTTGCAGTGGGAAACATGTTAACTCAGGATTATGTCAGGTGGGTAGTGATTGGTGCGATAGACAGCACAACCGGCCAGTTGCTGTACGCAGTCGTTTGCCTGAGGCAAAATAATCGCCGTCCCAAAAGAAAAGGCAACCTAACGGTTGCCTGATTTACGATCATTTCAGCGGATTAAGACACAAAATCCTTTAACCAGGCCTTGAACTCATCCCCCTGAACCGGATGACGCAAACCGTAAGCAACATAGGCCTGCATATAACCCAGTTTTTCGCCACAGTTATAAGCCTGACCAGTCAACGCTACCGCATCCACCGGTTGTAGAGCATTCAACGCAGCAATAGCATCAGTCAGCTGAATACGTCCCCAGGCACCCGGTTCGGTTTTCTCTAACAGTGGCCAGATATCGGCGGAAAGAACGTAACGGCCAACCGCTGACAGGTTTGACTTCATTCCGGTCAGATTTTCTGGCTTTTCTTGCATATCCACTATCGGGCTTGCCTCACCCGGAGCCAGCCCCGGCGCTTCGCAGGTAATGACCGAGTAGTTTGGCAGCTCTTCAACAGACATTGGCTGAACCAGCACCTGACTTGCGCCGGTATCTTCAAAACGCGTTATCATCTGAGCCAGATTATCTTTGGTCAAATCAGACTTAGCGTCATCAATGAGGACGTCAGGCAGCAGAACCACGAAAGGTTGACCGTCGATCAGCGGCTTAGCACACAGCACTGCGTGGCCGAGTCCTTCCGGGTGACCCTGACGAATATGCATAATGGTTACACCCGGCGGGCAGATAGATTGCACATCCTCCAGCAGCTGGCGCTTCACTCGAGCTTCCAGCATCGCCTCCAATTCGTAGGAAGTATCAAAATGGTTTTCTATGGCATTTTTTGAGGAATGTGTGATCAAAATAATATCGGTGATACCTGCGGCAACACATTCGTTAACAACGTGTTGAATCAGCGGCTTATCAACGATTGGCAGCATTTCTTTTGGAATGGCTTTGGTTGCTGGCAGCATTCTCATACCTAAGCCGGCAACCGGGATGACTGCTTTTAATTTAGTCATATTCACCTAACGAGTTTTCATGCAAATAAAGCCTGTTATTCAAAAATTACGCGCGGATTCTGCGTTATGCGTCTATTTGCTGTTTTAACCAGGCAGAGAATTTTTCGCCTTCTGTATCATGGCGAACACCGTAGGCCACAAAAGCTTTCATATAACCAAGTTTATCGCCGCAATCATGGGATTTGCCCGTCATATGGAATGCTTCTACCGGTTGCTGCTCCATCAGCATAGCAATAGCATCGGTCAGCTGAATTTCGCCGCCCGCTCCGCTCGGCGTTTTCTTTAGCAGTGGCCAGATATCCGCGGACAACACATAACGCCCAACGACCGCCAGATTTGACGGCGCTTCCGCCACGCTTGGCTTTTCGACTACGGCGGCCATCAGACTACTGTCGCCCGGCTGCAGTTTCACGTTACCGCAATCTGCAATGCCGTATTTAGACACATCTTGCTGCGGAACAGGCTCCACCATAATCTGGCTATGGCCGGTTTCCTCAAAACGCTTAATCATGCTGGCCAGGTTTTCCCGCGACAGGTCGGCAGTAGAATCATCCAGTAACACATCCGGCAAGAGCACAATAAAAGGCGAATCACCGACCATTGGCTGCGCGCACAGCACTGCGTGCCCCAGCCCTTTGGCCTGCCCCTGACGCACTTGCATAATTGTGACATCCGGCGGGCAAATATTTTGCACTTCATTAAGTAACTGTCGTTTTACTCGTGACTCTAGCGTAACTTCTAGCTCAAATGAGGTATCAAAATGGTTTTCTATCGCATTTTTCGATGAGTGACTGACCAGAACGATATCTTTAATTCCGGCGGCTACGCATTCATTCACGATATATTGAATCAATGGTTTATCCACGACCGGCAACATTTCTTTCGGAATTGCCTTGGTCGCTGGCAACATTCGAGTGCCAAGACCAGCCACAGGAATTACAGCCTTCAAATTCTTCTTCATCTGCCCTACCTTATTCTCAGACAACCTACTGCGGCGAGCTATCAACCAGTTAAATTCAGTGCGGTGGCACATTTTTAGCAAGAGTGAGAATGTATGCCTAAACAGGTCAGTTCCACAGCAAAAATGTATCTCAATCTATTACAAATCAGATAAATGGATGAGTAAAAATCACTCTATATTTATCCGCCATATATTAGCAAGCAAGGTATCTATCGTCATTTTTTTGCATCTGTCACCGATAAAACCATGTTGCTTATTAAGTTCATTCTAGATCATGTAAACAATAGGCTAACCCACTAATTAACTTTACCTTAGGATAATCTCAGCCTCATTACGATATACCTGTCTGATTTTCGGATAATGACTCATCACTTCGGTCAATTCCCCCGCAGTTCTTGGCCCCGAGGCTATTGAGAGTTGAATTTTACCCGATCAGCGCCCATTATTCTGACTGCGGCATAAGCCGTAGAAATAGAGGGTGAAACTGGGCATATGGAATGGATCATGGATCCAACAATTTGGGCCGGATTGGCAACGCTAATCGTGCTAGAAATTGTATTAGGCATTGATAACCTCATCTTTATAGCCATTTTGGCAGATAAACTCCCCCGTCATCTTCGGGATAAAGCACGAGTCACCGGGCTGCTTTGCGCTTTAGCGATGCGTTTGGTACTGCTGGCCTGCATCTCTTGGCTGGCGACGCTCACTGCACCGCTGGTGACTCTTGCCGAGCACCCTTTCAGCGCCAGAGACTTGATCATGCTGATTGGGGGGATTTTCCTGCTGTTCAAAGCCACTATGGAGCTAAATGAACGGCTGGAAGGTAAAGATCACCAGCAAAATAATCAGCGTAAAACCGCAAAATTCTGGCCGGTAGTGGCGCAGATCGTGGTGCTGGATGCCATTTTCTCATTGGATTCTGTCATCACCGCGGTCGGAATGGTTGACCATTTGGCGGTCATGATGGCGGCCGTAATCATTGCTATCGGCATGATGCTATTGGCCAGCAAGCCATTGACTCGTTTTGTTAACGCGCATCCAACCATTGTTATTTTGTGTTTAAGCTTCCTGCTGATGATCGGCTTTAGCTTAGTCGCAGAAGGTTTTGGCTATCATATTCCGAAAGGCTACCTGTATGCAGCTATTGGTTTCTCAGTAATTATTGAATCACTGAATCAGTTCGCGCAGTTTAACCGCCGTCGTTTCCTCACCTCGGCGCGTCCGCTGCGTGAACGAACCGCAGAAGCGGTACTGCGGATCTTGAGTGGTAAACATGAAGAAGCCGGGCTGGATAACCACACCGCCAGCCTGATTGCAGATCAAGGGCGCCAAAATCAGGAAGTCTTTAACCAGCAGGAACGGCGCATGATCGAGCGCGTATTGGGACTAGCTCAGCGAACGGTCAGCAGCATCATGACTTCACGCCACGACGTGGAATATCTGGATCTGAACGATCCACCGGAAAAACTAACTGCTCTGCTGACTAAAAATCTGCATACCCGAATTGTGGTGACCGAAGATAGCACCACCGACGAGCCTTTAGGGGTCGTACACGTTATTGACCTATTAAAACAGCAGCTTTCGCAAGAGAAACTGGATTTACGCGCACTGATTCGTCAGCCGCTGATTTTCCCTGAGCAAGTTTCACTGCTAATGGCTTTGGAGCAGTTCCGTCAGGCGCAAACCCATTTCGCGTTTGTGGTTGATGAGTTTGGATCCATTGAAGGCGTAGTGACATTAACCGACGTGATGGAAACCATCGCTGGTAATCTGCCGGTAGCCGGTGAAGTACCGGATGCTCGTCATGATATTCAGCAAATCGATGACGGTACCTGGATTGCCAACGGTTATATGCCGCTCGAGGATTTGGTGATGTATTTACCCTTACCTATTGATGAAAAAAGGGAATATCACACGCTGGCGGGATTATTGATGGAACACACCCAGCGTATTCCTCAGGTCGGTGAGCAATTGCAGATCGGGGATTATCTGTTTGAGCCGCAGGAAGTGAGCAGCCACCGGATTCTAAAAGTGAAAATTACTCCGCTGAAAGTGCCGGAACCGGACGACGAAGTATAAGAAATGAAACTGCCGATAGCGTCAGGCTCTGACGTATTATGCCTGACGCTATCCATTTAACACCCTGTCTAACTGCTTAATCTATTTAAGTCTTAACGCAGTGGAACCAGAATTTCGGTCGCCACGATAACCACCACCAATCCGACCAGAACCGGTACTGAAGTACGTTTTACCACTTCAAACGGTGATATTTTCGCCATCCCCGCAACCGCAACCACTACGCCAGAAACCGGTGACAAGGTGCGTCCCAGGTTTGACGCCTGTAGCATCGGGATAACCAGATAGGCTGGGTTTATCCCCATTTGAGCCGCCAGTTTCGGGATCAGCTCGACGAAGGCATAGAAAGGTGCATTACCTGAGCCAGTAGTCATTGCCGCCAGCATGGTAATAGTGACCAGCACCAGCATCATCACTATGCCGCCAGTCCCAAAGGATTGAGCTAGTCCAATCAGCCCACTGATGAAACCAACCGTACTCAGCCCTTGAGCAAATACGCCCGCCGCCACCAACAGCATTACGACGGTGGCAAAAGCGTCCGCCATTCCGCGATAGGCCACTTCCAGACCGGCGAATACCGTTTTAGCGCTGAAACTGCGCACAAATTCAATAACCGCGGCCAACAACATACAAATCACCAGAACGGTAATAATGTGTAGCTCTGGTCCCCATTTTCCGTCAAAAATCAGCACGCCAATAATCGGCGTAAAGGGTAAAATGGCATAAAAGCTCGGCGCATTGGTTGTGATCTCATTCACATCCATCATTTCATGCTTTTCCTGACTTTTATTATCCAGGTAACGTTGCCAGAAGAAATGCGCTATCGCCATACAAACAATCGCGGCGATAGAGATTGGCAAAGTCGTTTTAAAAGCGAAATCAACCAGTGGCATTTCCGATGCTTTTGCCGCCAGCACGACGTCACCAGAAGTAGGAGCCAGAATAATCGCCGCCGGCGAGGCGCAAATTGCCGCTGCGGCGCCACGGCTAATGCCCATGTTCACCATAACCGGGAACAAGGTTGCCATCAGTAATACGCCCAGCCCGGTAGCTGAAGAAACCGCCAGTGACATCAGGCAAGCCACAATATACGCGGCGACCATTAACAAATACGGCGAGTTAATCATTTGCAGCGGCTTGGAGGCAATCTTCACCACCACATCATTGGCACCAATGTGCGTCATGTAGGCAGCAAACCCGCACAGCATCATGATCATCATGCCGAGATCGCCACCGCGGCTCATCAACAGGATTTTGACATACTCAACAATGTCAGTAGCCCGCCAGCCGGTTGACGTGGCGCTGGCCGGTAACACGCTTTTTCCCATCAGTGCGCTGATTATCAGCAACAGTAAACCACCGACCATCAGCACCCCAGTAGCTGAATAGCCCTTAATGATATAGCGGCCAACGCCTACCGCCACAACCACCCCAATCAATAGATCCAACATTAATCCTCTCTTACCCGATACAGGCCGGAACTTAGCGCATCCGGGTATTATTTTCTTCGTGAATTGGACAAAAATACGTTCTGCACTCTGCCTAAAGTCAGTCCGCGAGTTTATGACATCTATCAAGGATAAGCAGGGATTTTATACAGAAGAGGGAATCTGTGATGAGAAGTCTAGCTTTAAGGGGGAAAAACGTTAGAGGTACAAACAATAAAATAACAATTTATCAACCAAAATAGGCTGGCAGCCGGATTCCCCACTGCCAACCCGAAATGTAATTACAGTTTATCCAGCAACTTTTTCAAATCCTGACCGTTGCGCTTATCTTTATTACGCTCCGCCCATTCATTGAGAGCGCTTTTCGCTCGTTGCTGCAATTCTTTGCGCAGTAACTGCTCTACGTCTAACTGATATTTCAAACTCGCCCACGGGCCGTAAATACGCAGCGGAATATCGGTATTTTGCAGCGTTTTAACCAGCTTATCCTGACCATTCCAGCCCTGAATAACACGGACCGCCAAATTCATATCGGCTTGTTGCCCCGGTAAGTTCAGCGAACCATTGCCTTTTAGCGAAATCAGAGCCGAATCCGCGTTCAGCTCGCTGACTTTCAATAAACCTTTATTGAGTGCCAATTGAGTCTGTAGACGACTGACTTCGGTATAGCGTTCAAGACGCTCCGCCGCGGTCACGTCGCTAGTGCTACGCGTGACCGCCTGCTGTATTAGCTGCTGGATATTAATGCCGTGCAGTTGGGCATTGGCCATTGAAAGTTTCGCATCGCCGTTCCAACGGCGGCTAAAGGACTCCACGCCAAACCCTTCGCCGGATAACTGACCAGTCATCGAGAATTGCCCAGTCAGGACCAATGGCAATTCCGCAGCCTGTAACACCGGCCCCAGATCCACATGATTAATGGTTGGTTCAACAGCAATGAGTAAGCGCTTACCGGTGACATCCAAAGTGCCGGGGAAAGAAAACTCACCCTTTAATGCCTGACCGGACAGACGGCTCACCGACAGTTTTCCCTGCTGATTATCCGCCAGCACGTTAAATTGATTCACGCTAATTCCGCGATAAACCAGATTGGTCGCGGTTAATGCCAGTTTGGCAGTGAAATCACGCAGCCCTTGTAAATCCCGACCCACGTCGGTTTCCTGACTGGCAATAACCGGCGCTGCGGCTACCAAAGGTTTGCTGCTGCTGGCAGATGAGGAAGTGTCCGCGCTTTTTGCCTGCCAGCCAAACAGTTGATCCAGATTGAGACTGTCGCTTTTCAGATCCAGATCATAGTGAGGAATAAAGCCCAACCGCGCCTGAACGCTGCCGGTTAGCACATTATTATTGGCACTAACGTTAAGCTGCTCAATGCTGACCTGCTGGTTATTTTGCTGGTAGGTCGCCACCAGCGAACCTTGGCCAGCAATCCCGCCAACCGGAACGTCGGCACCATCCAGTTTGTAAGTAAACTGGCTGATTTTCGCGCCCATATGTTGCGGATAATTTTGCATATCCACGTCGGCGTCAAGGGAGAATGTCAGATCTCGCTGATTGCGGTTAACCCGGCTGCTCAGGTTGACTTTTACCTGACGTTGCGGGCCTTGCTCGAGTAATAAATTGATATCGCGAACATTAATTTGGTCAGCATCTCGCTGCCAGATCAGCAGGCTATCGGCCACCTGCACCTTATCAATATCCAGCTTCCAGGATGTGCTTTCCGTTACCGGCGCATTTCCCGCCGGAGCCACAGGGGCATCTGGCTGTAAACGGGCTTCGCTATCAGGCGTTAGGCGAACCACAGCACCTTTCAACATCACCTGTTTTACCGCTAGCTGATGAGAGAGTAGCGGCCAGAGTTTGACATCCAGCCGCATATTTTCTGCACTGACAACCGGCGCATCAGCACCGGGTGCTGTGAGTGACATTCGGCCAGAAATAATGCTTAAGCGCGGCCATACGTGCCAACGCATATCCCCTTCCAGTGCCAGTCGGTAACCGTTATTTTTTTCGACCTGTTTGACCATATAGGCACGAAAGTCATTCGGATTAACCAGAAGTACCAGCGCGCTCATCCCCGCGACTAATACCACCAGCAAGATGGCTAACGTTGTCAGTAATCTTCTCATGACGTCCTCTTGTCCAAACAGGAATACAGGCTAACGCGACTTAGTCTTTATCGATACGACTGGCAACCGCCCCTTGCTGACCACGATATTTTGCATCCTGACGGCTGTTATACGGGCGCGCTGCCGGGCCAGATAACGGCTCGAAGCTCAGTGCGCCAATCAACATCCCCGGACGCAGTGCCAGCGGCAGCTTACCGGAATTATAGAACTCCAGCACAATACGCCCTTGCCAGCCGGGATCGATTCGGTGAGCGGTAACGTGAACCATCAACCCTAAACGAGCCAAAGAGGAACGCCCGTCCAGCCAACCGACCAAATCATCGGGAATAGTGACTGATTCGTGGGTTACGGCCAGCGCCAGCTCACCTGGATGCAAGAAGAATGCCTCACCTTCCGGCAAGATAATCTCATCGCTCATGACTCTATCCAGCGCTTCACTGACTTCATCTTTCGGGCCGCTTAAATCGATAAATGCCGCCGTATGACCGCGAAATACGCGGAATTGGTTGCCCAAGCGAACATCGACTGTAGCGCCGTTGATCCGTTCTACCGGCGGACGTGGAGTGATAACCAGCTTGCCATTATCCAACCACGCTTCTATATCACGATCGCACAGTCTCATCGATCAAATCTCCATTTAAATTCGTATGTTACAAAAACTGCCATAGAAAAGAGCAAAGATCCAGACGGATATCACTCGAAGAACTGGCTAAGTTTGGCTTTCAGAATATCAATGGCAATACGGTTTTTGCCGCCGCGCGGTACGATAATGTCAGCGTACTGCTTGGAAGGTTCGATAAACTGCAGGAACATTGGACGCACGGTTTTCTGGTACTGCGCCATCACCGATTCCATGGAGCGACCGCGTTCGTTCACGTCACGCTTCATTCGTCGCATCAGACAGATATCCAGCGGAGTATCGACGAAAATAGAGAAGTTCATTTCCTGACGTAGGCGAATATCAGTTAGCAACAAAATGCCTTCCAGAATAATCACTTTTTTCGGTTCGAGACGAACGGTTTCTTCTTTACGCGTATGTTCAGTATAGCTATACAGCGGCAATTCAATCGCGGTGCCCGCTTTCAGCGATTGCAAATGCTGTAGCAGCAGATTGTGATCCATAGCGTTGGGATGGTCATAGTTGGTTTTAACACGCTCTTCCATCGACAGGTGGCTTTGATCTTTGTAGTAGCTATCTTCTGGAATAACACCAATATGTTGATCGCCAACCTGTTCACGCAATTCGCGATACAGCGTGCTGGCAATAAGACTCTTCCCGGAGGCAGATGCGCCGGCAATCCCGATAATGACGCACTGATGTGCCTTGTCAGTCATAAAATTAAAGACCTGATTACGTAGTGTGAAGGGGGGCAAAGCACGGGGGTGCTAAGAACGCGCCAATTATAAGGAGTTCACTGGCATGACGCCAGCGCTAAGGCGTAGCAATGCAGGCCAGATAGGTGAATTATTTGGCAGAATGGGGAAATAAGCCCATTGGCAGCAGAATTTTAAGGCTAAAACCTGGCTGAAAGAATAAATGGCCTGCGCGTAAGGCACGGACAGGCCATTTTGGCTCTAGGGAAGATCTTATAGCGCGCGGAAAGAAATTTCCGTCGGGATGGCTTCACCTTGCCAGTACATTTCTGCCGCCACGTTTGAAGCCAGTTGGCGATAAATATCGGTAAACTCGCTGGCAGGCTGACTGATAACCGTCGGTTCGCCGCGATCCAAATCTTCACGCAAAGAGATATGCAGTGGAATTTGCCCCAATAGCTTGCAGTGATATTTTTCGGCCAGTTTCTCTGCCCCACCGGTGCCGAATATTGGCTCCAGATGACCGCAGTTGCTGCAAATATGCATGCTCATGTTTTCGATAATACCCAGCACCGGCACATTCACTTTTTCAAACATCACAATGCCTTTCATCGCATCGATCAGGGCAATATCCTGCGGCGTGGTTACGACTAGCGCGCCGGTAACCGGAATATTCTGCGAAAGCGTCAGTTGAATATCGCCGGTGCCCGGAGGCATATCGATCACCAGGTAATCCAGATCCGGCCACAGCGTATCCTGCAACATCTGCATCAGCGCTTTACTGGCCATCGGCCCGCGCCACACCATGGCGTTTTCGTCTGTCACCAAATAACCAATAGAGTTAGTGGCCAGCCCATGAGCCTGGATCGGCGACATGTGCTTGCCATCCGGCGAAGTTGGGCGCTCATTCATCGTACCCAGCATGTTTGGAATCGACGGGCCATAAATATCCGCATCCAGAATGCCCACTTTAGCGCCTTCCCCAATTAGCGCTAAGGCCAGATTAACCGCGGTACTCGACTTCCCTACCCCGCCTTTACCGGAACTGACGGCGACGATATTACGCACGCCTTTTACCCCCGGCTGATCGTTGGCACGGCGCAGCGTCGTAATATTGTGCGATAACTTCCAGTCGATCGCCTTGGCACCGGTTAGCTGTAATAGCTCACCGCTGACGGTTTCTTTCAGCGTTTCAAATCCGTATTGCCAGGCGAAAGGCATAATCAGTTCGATATGCAGCACATTATCCAACAGCGCACAGTGATGCAAAGCGCGCAGGGTGATCAGGTCTTTTTGCAGCGTCGGATGGGTGAAGGTGGTAAGCACCTTGGAAACTTGAGATTGCAGCAGGTCAGGGGTGGTCTGCTCGGGGGATTTTGGGCTCATCCCGGCTCCTTGAATTTATCGTTATTAACCTAAAGACAATAAGCTTTAGCATATCAGAACTCGGCTAATCGCGTGGAGTTCATAAAGAAAAACTGCGTCAAAGCCCGCTGATTTGACTTAAGCGCCGCCAGTCGTCCGCTGACCCTAGCGACAACCGGCCGAATCGGTTAACATCAAAGACCCCTTATTCCTATTACAGAAAGCAATTTCCTACTATGGCTCAAGTCGCGAAAAAATTATTGGTGACGTGCGCGCTACCATACGCTAACGGTTCTATTCATCTCGGTCATATGCTCGAGCACATCCAGGCTGATATCTGGGTCCGTTTCCAGCGAATGCGCGGCAATGAGGTTCATTTCATTTGTGCGGATGATGCCCACGGCACGCCAATCATGCTGAAAGCACAGCAATTGGGCGTTGAACCTGAGCAAATGATCGCGGAGATGAGCCAGGAACACCAACAGGATTTCGCCGGTTTTGGCATCAGCTACGACAACTATCACTCCACTCACAGTGATGAAAACCGCGAGCTGTCGAGCCTGATTTATCGTCGTTTGAAAGAAAACGGCTTTATTAAGAACCGCACCATTTCTCAGCTGTACGATCCTGAGAAAGGCATGTTCCTGCCGGATCGCTTTGTAAAAGGTACCTGTCCGAAGTGTAAAGCTCCGGATCAATACGGCGATAACTGTGAAGTCTGCGGCGCGACCTACAGCCCGACTGAACTTATCGAGCCGAAATCTGCCGTTTCCGGCGCTACGCCGGTAATGCGTGAATCCGAACATTTCTTCTTCGATTTGCCTGCATTCAGCGAAATGCTTCAGGCCTGGACTCGCTCCGGTGCACTGCAAGAACAAGTGGCAAACAAAATGCAGGAATGGTTCGATTCCGGTCTGCAACAATGGGATATCTCCCGCGATGCACCTTACTTCGGTTTTGAAGTACCGGACGCGCCGGGTAAATATTTCTATGTGTGGCTGGATGCGCCTATCGGTTATATGGGTTCATTTAAGAATCTGTGCGACAAACGCGGCGATTTGGATTTCGATGAATTCTGGCGTGAAGACTCCACCACCGAGCTGTACCACTTTATCGGTAAAGACATCGTTTACTTCCACAGCCTGTTCTGGCCGGCCATGCTGGAAGGCAGTAACTTCCGCAAACCAACTAACCTGTTTGTACACGGTTATGTCACGGTTAACGGCGCTAAAATGTCGAAGTCTCGCGGCACCTTTATTAAAGCGGGCACCTACCTGAAACATCTGGATGCCGATTGCCTGCGCTATTACTACGCGGCGAAACTGTCTTCACGCATCGATGATATCGATTTGAATCTGGAAGACTTCGTACAGCGCGTGAATGCCGATATCGTGAATAAAGTGGTGAATCTGGCCTCACGTAACGCCGGTTTTATCAATAAACGTTTCGACGGTAAATTAGCCGATAAACTGGCCGATCCTGAGCTATATCAGACCTTTATCGATGCAGCAGCATCTATCGCCGAGGCTTACAACAGCCGTGAAAGCGGTCGAGCCATTCGCGAAATCATGGCGCTGGCTGACGTGGCTAACCGCTATGTGGATGAGCAAGCACCTTGGGTAGTCGCGAAGCAGGAAGGCCGCGATGCCGATCTACAGGCTATTTGCTCTATGGGCATTAACCTGTTCCGCGTGTTGATGACTTACCTGAAACCCGTGCTGCCCGCGCTGACTGAACGTACTGAGGCCTTCCTCAATACCGAACTGACCTGGAATAGTATTGAGCAACCGTTGCTAAATCATCAGATTAGTCCGTTTAAAGCGCTGTTTAACCGAATCGATCTGGATAAAGTAAACGAGATGGTTGGCGATTCTAAAGAAAATCTGGCACCCGCCGCCGTCGTTACTGGCCCGTTGGCAGATGATCCTATTCAGGACACTATTAATTTCGATGATTTTGCCAAAGTTGATATGCGTATCGCGCTGATCAAACAAGCTGATTTCGTTGAAGGTTCCGATAAGCTGCTGAAACTGACTCTGGATCTTGGCGGTGAAACTCGCCAGGTATTCTCTGGTATTCGCTCCGCTTATCCCGATCCTAAAGCGTTAGAAGGCCGCTTGACCGTCATGGTAGCTAATCTGGCTCCACGCAAAATGCGCTTCGGTATTTCCGAAGGTATGGTGATGGCCGCAGGCCCAGGTGGGAAAGATATCTTCCTGCTTAGCCCAGACAGCGGCGCTCAGCCTGGTATGCAGGTTAAATAAGTTCTGAGTTTGCCAGCCGGGTTAGTGTGGCTGGCAAGAAATAAAAATGCCGGAGGGGAAACCTGACCGGCATTTTTTTATCCTATTGAAATAAAGAGTATTATTACTCTCGCTATTGCTTCACCACTTTCCCTTTATCCCGCTGGTACTCTTCCAGCCAGAACAACATATTCAGGAACAGGCTGAGGGAAAACATCAGAAATAACACTGAATCCAACAGTGATATTTTTATCACCGCATTAATAATAATATTCTTATGATGCTTCAAATCTGAGAAATCAGAGCTGAGGAAAAGAAAAACACCCACAGAACCAACAATATTTATCACCACAACTGGCCAGTGAAACTTGGTTAACAGGAAAGAGATCCACGAAACCATAATTAACAAAATGGCGGCGTCATCCATATCCAAATAAAGAAAGGGTAATAAATTCAAGACTAAAAAACAAACAAACGTCAATCCAAATGGATATTCTCCTGGTTGCTCATTCTTAAGTTCTGTTTTCCGCTCACAGTCCAAATGATAACCCGGATAAATATTGATAAATAACAGATAAAGTATAAATGCGCCGCATAAAGGCAGCGTAAACATATTTTGAGGAAGATAGCTAATCAGTGGAAACAAATGCACCAGGAGCAGGTAGGGACTTAAACCCTGTGATCTTAGGCGGTAGTAGCACGGCATCAGCAGCACCAAAGACAAGAGCGCTGGCCACGACTGTACGGAAATAACGATTAAATCATCAAACTGCTCAGGCCATAACACATCCAGCAAAATCAGCAGCAACGGTTGCACCAATATATAGCGCATAAAAACAATAAAAAACTCTCCACGCGACATAGAGTAGAAAGATAAGTTATCACTCAAACCCGAGTAGAAGTTTCCTGCATCAGTATAGTTAAATATCGAATGGTTATCGGCCCCAGACCGATTGAATAGCTTGCTAACTTTACCCATGGTGACTTCTATTCCCTTAGCGCTGTCTATTTTTATTGACTAACAGGAGGCTGGCATAAGCCATTTTGTTTAACTACTGTTTAGTTTTTATTTATTTAATTCACTTAATGAACATCACATAAACTTTACGTCAATATCTGACCAATAATACCGTAGATAATTCAAAAATAGAAAAAATGCAGTGCTATCAATAGGTACTTATTGGAAAACCAAAACAACATTGTTATTCACAAGGTTTTTCTCTGTTCTGCGATCCTTAATAGATATCGCAGTACCCATTCATCACCTTTTCCGATAGTCGACTAACCTCGCTTTTCAGCTGGTTTTTAGCTTTCCGCCGATATGCCTTTTTCTAACAGAATTGCTGCAAACGGCGTGACGACTGCTGCCAAACTAAAAGATATAAATAAATCCAAAAATTCATAACAAAGTTAATTCCTTATCAAAAAATAATTGGTTATGATGCAAAAAACCATCTGGACGTCCAGACGTAAAGGTAGCCATAAAAACAAAATCAATTACCCTTTGCTTGCACACATTACCAACATCACAACGGAGCCCCTGATGAAGAAAATTGCCCCCCCTTTGCTGGCTTTGAGCCTGCTTACCACCCTGCCGCTTTTTGCCGCCGAAAGCACGACATTGGCGCCGGTGCCAAACGCTATCGCTAATCATCAGGGACAAATTAAAATTGCGGTCATCCGCAACCTGGGTTCGGATGACAACACCACTCAGTTCCTTTCCGGCGTATTAAAAGAAGGTAAAAAACTGGGTTTTAAAGTCGATACCTTCCTCAGTAACGGGGATGACGCGCGTTTTCAGGATTTCGTCAATCAGGCTATTAGCCAAAAATACGACGGCATTATCTTGTCTCAAGGCCGCGATCCCTATTCTACCGAACTGGTGAAACGTATTGCCGCCAGTGGCATCGCGGTATCCGTGTTTGATACCGCGGTTTCAGGCAATATTCCCGGCGTTACCCTCACGCAGCAAGATGACGCCTCATTAACTAACGAATCATTCGGCCAGTTAGTGAAAGATTTCAACGGCAACGCCAATATTATCAAGCTATGGGTTGCCGGTTTCCCGCCGATGGAACGCCGCCAGGCCGCTTATCAGGCGCTGCTAAAACAGCATCCTGGCATTCATGAGCTGGAATCTATCGGTGCCGTCTCCTCTGACGTACAGGGAGACACGGCGAATAAAGTGGGCGCGGTTTTGGCGAAGTATCCAAAAGGAAAAATCGATGCTATTTGGGGCACCTGGGATGCCTTTACTCAAGGTGCTTACAAGGCATTGAAAGAAAATGGCCGCGATGAGATCAAACTGTATAGCATTGATATTTCAAATCAAGATTTGCAATTGATGCGCGAAGCAAATAGTCCATGGAAAGTCAGCGTAGCGGTTGATCCTAAGTTAATTGGGGCGGTTAACCTGCGTTTGGTGGCGAAAAAAATTGCCGGAGAGGCAACTCCGCCAACCTATGAATTCCGCGCGGCCGCCATTCCTCAGGCTCTGCTCGCCAGTCAGCCGGGGCCGGTTAACGTCGCCAGTCTGAGCAAAATTATTCCGGGCTGGGGTCAATCTGACGATTTTAATTCCCCTTGGTTCGCCACGCTGGCGGCCAAAAATGGTCAATAACCGCGGAGCAAACTTATGACAACCCACAGCTCGCTACCAAAGCCAGAATACAGCCGCAATATGCGGCTGATTGGCCATAGCGATCAGGGCGGGCGGCCTGATGGCGTTCAGGTGATGGTGCATCGCGGCTACGCCTATATCGGCCATATGGTTTCTCAAGGTGTATCAATCGTTGACGTTCGGGATGCAAAAAATCCGCGCCCCAGCGGTTTTATCCCTGCGCCGCCGAATACTTGGAACGTGCATCTACAAACTCACGACGATCTGCTATTGGTGATTAATGCCCGAGATCTGTTTGCTGACGCTAGTTTTGCCGAGGAAAAAGTCTATTACACTCAATCGGTAGGCAAAACCGTCAATACCCGGCAGGGGGAGCGAAACTGGAGCGCGGGCTTACGAATTTTTGATATTTCCATTCCCGACCAGCCGCGACAAATCGGCTTTTTACCGTTGGATGGAATTGGAATTCACCGAATAGTTTACGTTGGCGGACGTTGGGCCTACGTTTCAGCCTTATTGGATGGTTACAGCGATTATATTTTCCTGACTATCGATATGGCCGATCCACGCAATCCAGCGGTGGCTGGCCGTTATTGGCTACCGGGCATGCATAGCGCTGGCGGAGAAACACCAAGCTGGCCAGACGGTCAGCGCTATGCGCTGCACCATGCCATTATCAGCGGGGATACCGCCTACGGAAGCTGGCGCGACGGCGGTTTGACGCTGTTGGACGTCAGCGATCGCTACCAGCCAAAACTGATTTGCCATCGTAACTGGAGCCCACCTTTTGGCGGTGGCACTCACACTGCACTGCCGTTGCCTGACAGAAATCTGTTGATCGTATTGGACGAAGCGGTATTGGATAATCAGGAAGACGGGGAAAAGCACATTTGGGTCTTTGATATTCGCGAGCCGAGTAACCCCATTAGTATTTCCACCTTTCCGGTACCAAATGAACGGGATTACGTCAAAAAAGGCGCACATTTCGGCCCACATAATTTGCATGAAAACCGTCCCGGCAGTTTTATCAGCTCGTCGCTGATTTTTGCCACCTACCAAAATGCCGGTGTGCGAGCCTACGATATCAGTAATCCATACCAGCCGAGGGAAACCGGCGCATTGGTGCCCGCTGCGCCGACTAAAATGATGGATAAGCGACCGGATCGCCCGCAGGTAGTTCAATCCTGCGATGTTTTTGTCGATGCGCAAGGAATTATCTACAGTACGGATTACAACGGCGGTCTTTCTATTATCGAATATTTAGGATAACGCGCTGCTACCAGCGGATCGATTCAGGTTGATCTGCTGTTTCTAAAAATATTTTCCGTTCCCCCTCTCTTTTTATTATTACAATCGTCTATGGTATCTGCCTGAGCCATTGTCACATTCAATTAACATAATAAAAAGATAACACTATGAAAGGATTTCCTCCGTTGGTGGTCACACTTCTGCTGTCTTCATTAGTGTTGACTATTGGGCGTGCCATTACGTTGCCCTTTATTACCATTTATCTGGCAGAACACTTCCAGCTAGCGCCGGATCGCGTCGGTTTAGTTTTGGGTGCCAGCCTGACTCTGGGGATTATTGCCAGCCTGTACGGCGGTTTTCTGGTCGATAAGTTTAATAAAAATCATCTGATTTTTGTGGCTATTGCCCTGTTTGCCCTCACCTTCTTTGCCTTGCCGTGGATTGAACAACCGGCGTGGATTATTTTAGTGCTGGCAGTGCTACATTCGGCCTATTCGGTATTTAGCATTGCGGTCAAAGCCTGCTTCGCCGATTGGCTACCGGTGGCTCAGCGCATCAAAGCTTTCTCTGCAAACTATACGTTAGTTAACGTTGGCTGGGCGGTTGGCCCGGCGCTGGGCGTGCTGATGGCGGCGTTCAGCCCTATGCTGCCTTTTTTGATGTCTGGTGGCCTGGCTTTAGCCGTCGCTATCACACTGATATTTCTGTTAGACAAATTCGGCATCCCGCCAGAGCGGGAAGATAGTCTTGAACTCAAAAGCGTTGCGCCGCTGAATTTCGCCCAAACGTTCCGCATTCTGCGTCAGGATAAACGCTTGGTCTATTTCACGCTCGGCAGCATGTTGAGCGCCGTCGTCTTCGGGCAATTTACTGGCTACCTTTCGCAATATTTGATCACCGTTTCCAACGCGAAATTTGCCTATCAGGTGATAGGGTCGATCATGACGGTCAACGCCGTGATTGTGATTGCGTTCCAGTATTTATTAAGTCGTCGTATGAATCAGCAGAACCTAATACGCTGGCTGATGCTCGGTACTCTGTTCTTTATTGTGGGTCTGTTAGGCTTTATGACCGCTCAGGGTTCTATTCCGATGTGGATGCTAGCGATGACCATCTTCTCTTTTGGCGAGATTATCGTGATTCCAGTGGAGTATTTATTCATCGACTTCATTGCTCCTGCGAATTTGAAAGGCAGCTATTACGGGGCACAAAATCTAGGCAATCTGGGGGGAGCTATCAATCCGGTGATGTGCGGATTTTTGCTGGCCTACGCCGCGCCGGAAATGATGTTTGTGATGCTGATGGTGGCAGCATTACTCGGTTTGGCCTTTTTCTATCGCGGTTATCAGTTGGCAAAAGCGCAGGATAATGTATTTAATCAATCATCAGAAAAAATCTAGCCCAACCGGGCGCGAGTCATGCCAGCGTCACGAAAGTGTGCCATCGCAAATGGCATAAAAGCATAGATATAATTCATGGTGTGATCGGTAGCACATTTCTCGGCATAATTGTATGATGAATGCCTCCGTTACTTAGGACACTTATTATGCGCAATGTGATTACACTTTGCTGGCAATACCTACGGGCCTTTATCTTTATTTACCTGTGTTTATGGGCGGGTAACGCACTGTCCGCGCTGCTGCCAATGACCATTCCGGGCAGTATTATTGGCATGTTGATTCTGTTCGCCCTGCTGTCTTCGCAAATCCTGCCGTCTCGCTGGGTCAAACCCGGCTGTCATATTCTGATCCGCTATATGGCACTGCTTTTTGTACCGATTGGTGTCGGCGTGATGCAGTATTACGACCAGCTCAGTAAACAGTTTGGTCCTATTATTGTGTCGTGTTTTATCAGTACGTTAGTGGTCATGATCGTGGTGGGTTACAGCTCGCAGTTTGTCCATCGGGAACGCAAGATCGTCGGTTCGGTAGATGAACAGTCGGAGGACAAATAATGGAGCATATCTGGTGGTCGCTGCCTTTAACGCTGCTGGTGTTCTTTGGCGCGCGTAAGCTGGCGATTTGGTTGAAAATGCCACTGCTCAATCCATTGCTGGTATCTATGGTCATCATCATTCCCTTGCTGCTGCTGACCCATATGCCCTACGCCAATTATTTTAAAGGCAGCAAAATTCTGAATGACCTGCTGCAACCAGCAGTAGTGGCGCTCGCTTTTCCGTTGTATGAGCAATTGCACCAGATCCGCGCACGCTGGAAATCCATTATCACCATTTGTTTTATCGGCAGCATCACGGCGATGGTCAGCGGCACCGCGATAGCCTTATGGATGGGAGCAACACCGGAGATCGCCGCATCGGTATTACCGAAGTCTGTCACCACGCCTATCGCGATGGCAGTGGCAGATTCTATAAACGGCATTCCGGCTATCAGCGCCGTCTGCGTGATTTTTGTCGGAATTTTAGGGGCAGTATTCGGCCATACCTTGTTTAATCGGCTAAGAATTGTCACTAAAGCCTCCCGCGGGTTAGCTATGGGGACCGCTTCTCACGCATTGGGTACCGCCCGCTGCGCTGAAGTCGATTTTCAAGAAGGCGCATTTAGCTCACTGGCATTGGTGATTTGCGGGATCATTACCTCATTGTTGGCTCCGTTCCTGTTCCCGATATTGCTGCATTTATTCGGTTAAACAGGCTATTCGGTCAAACAGGTTTAATCGGCTAAATAAGCGCAATGAACACCAAATAAGTAATTTTAAGTATATAAATTTGAGATAAATCTCTCATTTAATATATTCATTGCATAAATTTCATATACAACGAGATCCGCATCACAATTAAGACTGCGCAAGCTGCCTAAAATAGTTTCCCGTTAATATTGGAGAGAATTTCTATGCAAGCACGTTTTCGCGCCCCACTGGCAGAGCTGCCAACAGCATTGCAATCCGCCCTGGAGCCACTGCTGAGCAACGATCATTTCCCTGCAATGCTTACCGCCGCAGAAGTCGAAACGGTAAAAACTCTCAGTGGGCTGAATGATGCAGAACTGGCATTCGCCCTGTTACCGCTGGCTGCCGCCTGCTCACTCACGCCGATATCCCATTTTAAAGTAGGGGCAATCGCTCGCGGTAAAAGCGGCAATCTGTATTTCGGTGCCAATATGGAATTCAACGGCGCACCGCTGCAACAAACCATTCACGCCGAACAGTGTGCCGTTACCCACGCCTGGCTGCGGGGAGAAGGCGGTTTAGTCTCCATTACCGTAAATTACACTCCGTGCGGTCATTGTCGTCAGTTTATGAATGAATTAAACAGCGGCACCGGTTTACATATCCATCTACCAGGTCGTCCAGCGGCAACGCTTGGTGACTATCTGCCTGATTCATTTGGCCCTAACGATCTGGAAATCAGCACATTATTGATGGATTCGGTCGATCACGGTTATCACCTTAATGATAGCGACGCTTTGGCTCAGGCCGCTCTGGAGGCCGCTAACCGCAGCCATGCACCTTATAGCCAGGCGCACAGCGGCGTCGCTCTGGAAGATACAAAGGGGGCAATTTTCGCCGGACGCTATGCGGAAAATGCCGCTTTTAACCCAAGCTTGCCTCCACTTCAGGCCGCGCTGATTCTGATGAATATGTCCGGTAGCGATTGTCTGACTGTGCGCCGCGCGGTTCTGGCTGAACCTGCAACGCCGGTATTAAGCCAGTGGGATGCAACTCAGGCCACGCTGGCGGCTATCGGCTGCACGGACGTTCGCCGCGCGACTTTCTAACCGCTTTAACCGCCCCGGATTTTTCTTTCCTCGCCGGGGCGCTCGTTTTCAGAGACTTTCCACCACCTGCTGCCGCAGCCAACGCTGATCTTCCTTGTGACTATTACGTGGATGCCAGATTTGCACAAAATCAAAGCTCGGTACGACAAAAGGCAGCTCAAGGCGTTGTAGCCTCATTGATTCTGGCTGAGTCGCTACGACCCGGCTGGCGATCGTCAAAAGTAAATCCGTCCCCACCACCGCCTGCGGTGCCACCAGAAAGTGCGGCATAATTGCGACAATCCGTCGTCGAAGGCCCAATTCCGTCAGTGCCGCCTCCACTTCTCCCGCACTTTCGCCACGCATAGAAACCAGCAAATGCGGCTGAGCCAGATAATCATCTAGCGTTAGGCGCTTTTCATTCCCCAATGGATGATTCGCATCAGCAACACAGACAAAATGTTCTTCAAATAGCCTGCAACTGCTTAACCCAGCGGGCAAATGGGGAAACACACCCAGCGCCAGATCTAACTGCCCCGCAAGCACTTGCTCAACCATCTGCTCCCTGCTGAGCTGCACCACCACCAGATCGATGCCCGGAGCCTGCTGGCGTAACCGCTGAAGCAACCCCGGCAGCACAATGGCTGCACCATAATCAGATAACGCCATGCGAAAGCTTTGGCTAGCCTGCGCTGGAACAAATTGAGCAGAACCTACCAATTGTCGAACCTGCTCCAGGACCTGCTGCAAAGGTTCAACTAACTCAAGCGCCCGACGGGTAAGCTGAAAACCACCGGGCGCACGCACCAGCAACGGATCATCCAGCAAATAACGTAGCCGATTCAGCGCGTGGCTCACTGCTGGTTGGCTCATGTGCAACCGCGTAGCCGCTCGGGATACGTGCCGTTCACTGAGCAAAACATCCAATATAACCAGCAGGTTAAGATCTATGGCACGCAAATTATTCATGTAATGAATACTCACTAGATAAAATATCGATTATCAATCATTGAGTGAATAATGAATCATTTGACCGGTTAAGAGAACCTCAAGTTATTAACCGGAGAAATACTTATGACAACCACTGTAATCGATACCAATCATTCGCTCGATTTAGGGCTAAGCCACATTGCATTAGTGGTGAAAAATATTGATATCAGTCTGGATTTCTATCAGCGCTACGCCGGAATGACCCTGGTTCACCGTCGGGCAGGAGGCAAACCCGGTATGGAAGTAGCATGGATGACCGATCACAGTCGCCCCTTTGCTATCGTTCTAGTGCAATCTCCGGAGCTAAAAGACACAGCGTTAGGGCCTTTCGGACACCTCGGCGTTGCCTGCGCGAGTCGAGCACGAGTCGATGAATTGGTTGCTCTGGCTAGCGCAGAGGGTTGTCTGCGATCTGCACCGCAAGATTCCGGTGAACCCGTCGGTTATTGGGCGTATTTTGCCGATCCCGATGGCAATACGCTGGAAGTGTCATACGGCCAGCGCATAGAACTCACTGTTACAAACTCCCATAACGCATATAAATAAGCAAAATGAGTGCTAATGTTTAATAAATATGAGTTGTGTAATTAATTAACAGTTAAAGTAATCAGGCGCTTTAATAAGCGCCATTATTCGCGCCAATTAAAATCACTACCACGCTGATTTTTGCTCTTTAACTCTCATTTCTGTTGGCAATTGTTATAAATTGCTAACAAATGCTGTACATATTTTCCCTATCTCTTAGGATCGGAGTCAGTAACGGCTATCCGATAACGCTTAAGAGTAAAACTCATGGAACTTGAATACGAAAGTAAACGCCCGCTGTACATTCCCTACGCAGGGCCGATTCTGTTGGAATTTCCCTTATTGAATAAAGGCAGCGCCTTTACTGACGACGAGCGCAGCCACTTTAACCTGCATGGACTGTTACCTGAAGCAGTTGAAACTATTGAAGAACAGGCTGAGCGAGCGTATCGCCAGTACCAAGACTTCAAAAATGATGATGATAAACACATCTATCTGCGCAATATTCAAGATACCAACGAAACCCTGTTTTACCGCCTGTTGGAAGCGCATCTGAGCGAAATGATGCCCATTATTTACACACCAACGGTCGGGGAAGCCTGTGAGCATTTCTCTGATATTTATCGCCGTGCTCGCGGGCTGTTTATTTCCTATCCGAACCGCGATCGCATTGACGATATGCTGCAAAACGCCACCAAACAAAACGTTAAAGTCATCGTTGTGACCGATGGTGAACGTATTTTAGGTCTGGGCGATCAGGGCATCGGCGGCATGGGAATTCCCATCGGAAAACTGTCTCTGTACACCGCTTGTGGCGGTATCAGCCCGGCTTATACCCTGCCGGTAGTGCTGGACGTGGGCACCAATAACCCGCAACGCCTGAATGATCCGCTGTATATGGGCTGGCGTCATCCGCGTATTTCCGGCGACGAATATTACGAATTTGTCGATGAATTCATTCAGGCAGTCAAACGCCGCTGGCCAAACGTATTATTGCAGTTTGAAGATTTTGCCCAGAAAAACGCGACCCCACTGCTAAACCGTTACCGCGATGAGCTTTGCTGCTTTAACGATGATATTCAAGGCACCGCCGCCGTGACGCTGGGCAGCCTGATTGCCGCCAGCCGTGCCGCCGGTAGTCAATTGCGGGATCAAACCGTCACCTTCCTGGGAGCAGGTTCCGCGGGCTGCGGGATCGCAGAACAGATTATCGCGCAGATGATGTCCGAAGGCTTAAGTGAAGAAGAAGCTCGCAGCCGCGTGTTTATGGTCGATCGCTTCGGTTTACTGACAGATAAATTGCCAAACCTGCTGGATTTCCAAAGCAAGCTGGTGCAGAAAAGCGAAAATCTGCAAAACTGGGATTTGAAAAACGATGCTATCTCACTGCTGGACGTGGTTCGTCACGCCAAGCCAACGGTATTAATCGGCGTATCCGGCCAGCCGGGCTTGTTTACTGAAGAATTGATCCGCGAGATGCACAGCCACTGTGCGCGCCCTATCGTGATGCCGCTGTCGAACCCAACCTCACGGGTAGAAGCGCGTCCGGAAGATATTCTGAACTGGACGAACGGCGCAGCCTTGGTCGCCACCGGGAGTCCGTTCGCGCCGGTCAGCTACAAAGAGACTATTTACCCTATTGCTCAGTGCAACAACTCCTATATCTTCCCGGGTATCGGTTTGGGCGTATTAGCATCCGGTGCCCGTCGCGTTACCGATGGCATGCTGATGGCCGCCAGCCGCGCATTGGCCGACTGTTCTCCGCTGGCTATTCACGGTGAAGGGGCTTTACTACCGAATATCGATGATATTCAGGCTGTTTCCAAGAGTATTGCGATGCAGGTGGGTAAAGCCGCACAGTTACAGGGCGTGGCGACCGTCACCTCTGATAACGCGCTGGCGCAGGCTATCGAACATAATTATTGGCAGCCTCAGTACCGAACCTACAAGCGTACCTCATTCTAGTTTTACCTCAACCTGCCCTCGGGCAGGTTAATCTCTATCCAGTTAGAGAAATCCTTGCTTTTTAATGACAAAAATCAGCTTAACTGCCCTCGTCACGTCTTGCGCCGCCGTATCAGGTAAAGTAGCCTTGCAGATAACCCCAAGCATCGACGCAACCAAGGCCCGAGAATGTGGAAACGCCTGATTTTCAGCTTATTTATCATCGCAGGATTGCTGATGGCGTCGGCTATTGTGCTCGATCGTTGGATTAGTTGGAAAACCGCCCCCTATATCTATGATGAAATTCAACAATTACCTCATCGTCAGGTCGGCGTGGTGCTGGGAACGGCAAAATATTATCGTACCGGCGTCATCAATCAGTTTTACCTTTATCGTATTCAAGGGGCGATTAACGCCTACAACAGCGGCAAGGTAAACTACCTGCTGTTAAGCGGCGATAATGCGCAGCAAAGTTATAATGAGCCGATGACCATGCGACGAGATCTTATTGCCGCTGGCGTGGCTCCTGCAGATATCGTGCTGGACTATGCCGGTTTCCGCACGCTGGACTCTATCGTTCGCACCCGCAAGGTATTCGACACCAACGATTTTATTATCGTCACGCAGCGTTTCCACTGCGAACGCGCGCTGTTTATAGCCATGCACATGGGGATTCAGGCGCAGTGCTATGCGGTTCCTTCACCGAAAAATATGCTTTCGGTGCGAGTCAGAGAGATTTTTGCTCGCTTGGGTGCATTGACTGACCTCTATATTTTGAAGCGCGAGCCGCGTTTTCTTGGGCCACTGATTCCTATTCCGGCTGTGCATATCGTGCCTGATGATGCTCAGGGTTATCCTGCGGTATCACCGGAACAATTGGTCGAACTGGAACATAAGCTGGCAGCTGATAAGCGAGAGAAATAACCTGATCCGCGAGCGTGCCGCACCTGGGTGTTGAACAACCGAGGTAGTAACGGGGGAGTGCGGCGAGGGAATCGAAGTGGCGTATGCCGCCGAAGCGTCCCTCGCGGCGCCAGAACCAAGAATCTCAGTCGCCATAAACTGTATAAAAAAACAAAAGCCAGCCGGATGACTCCTGGCTGGCTTTTCTCTTAATCGAGACCGTCTTTCAATTAGCCTTTATTTCTTCTTGGCATATTTCAGTGAATCCAGCGCCACGGCGAAGATAATGATTCCGCCCTTAATAATGTACTGCCAGTAAGGGTTTACGCCGATATAGGTCAAACCGTAGTTAATGACCGTGAAAATAATAACCCCGGTGACCACGCCGAAGACCGTACCTACCCCGCCGCTAAAGGATACGCCGCCAACCACGCAGGCTGCGATGGCATCCAATTCATACATAAAACCGAGGTTGTTGGTGGCACTGCCGATACGTCCCGCTTCCAGCATCCCGCCGAAGGCGTAAAACACCCCGGACAATGCATAAATCATGATTAAGTTTAGCGGAACGTTAACCCCAGAAACTTTTGCCGCCTCTGGATTACCACCGATGGCGAAGATATTTTTACCGAAACGAGTTTTATTCCACAGCACCCAAACAAAGCCAATAGCAATCAATGCGTAAAACGTAATGTATGAGAGTTTAAAATCACCGAATCGCAGGAATCCCTGAGCAAATGAGGAAAACGCAGGATCGAAGCCGGCAATTGGAGAGGCGCCCACATAATCGTAATACAGGGAGTTGATTCCATAAACGATAATCATGGTGCCCAAAGTGGTAATAAACGGCGTGACGTTTAAATAGGCGATAATAATACCGTTAACCAAACCAATAATTGCGCCAATCAGACAGACAGTTAAAATAACGAATGGAATAGGTACGGTTTGTAAATCAGGGAAAACCTTATTCACATTATCCATCGCTTGTAACATAGTCGCGGCAACGACCGCAGCCAAACCGACCTGTCGTCCGGCGGATAAATCCGTACCCTGAGTCACAATTAACCCGGCAACGCCCAACGCGATAATAATACGTACTGAGGACTGAGTTAAAATATTACTTAAATTCATCAAACTTAAAAAAGTTGGGTCTTGGAAAATGATAATTGCCAGCAGCACCAGCAAAACTACATAAATCCCGCCCTCTTTAAGATAAGTGAGCAAGCTTTTCTTATTTAACGCATTCATAATAAGAACCTTCAACTAGATTAGAGGTGCAAGGATGCAAGACGCAATATTTCGTTTTGCGAGGTTTGCTTCGTTTCGACAATTCCCGCAACCAGACCGTTGCTCATAACCAGAATTCTGTCGGTGATCCCTAACAGCTCTGGCATTTCGGATGAAATAATAATTATCCCTTTTCCTTTTTTCGCCAGTTCGGTAATGAGCTGATAAATCTCAAATTTAGCCCCAACGTCAATACCGCGCGTCGGTTCATCCAACATTAATATTTCTGGTTGAGTCAATAACCAACGGCCAATAATCACTTTTTGCTGATTTCCGCCGGAAAGTGAGCCAATACTGGTTCTATGGCCGGGAGTTTTTACCCGCATGGCATCAATCACCCATTGGGTATCGCTTTTCATCCGGCTATTATCCAGCAGACCAAATTTATTTTTATAATTACGAATATTAGAAATCAGAGAGTTGAAACCAATATCCAGATACGCATAGATACCGGTAGAACGGCGCTCTTCCGTAACCAACGCAAAGCCATGATTAATCGCTTCGTTGGCACTGTTATTATTGATGGATTTACCGTGTAGTTTGATGGTTCCGCTGATTTTCTCGCGAATGCCAAAGAGCGTTTCGACGATATCCGTGCGTTTCGCCCCCACTAAACCGGCAATGCCGAGAATTTCCCCTTTATGCAGATCAAAGGACACATCGCGAATTGAAGGCTGACGCAGTGAAGTCAGATTTTTAACTTCCAGAATAACTTCGCCGGGTTTATTTTGCCGATCGGGGAAACGCTGGCTCAGAGAGCGCCCGACCATCATCGAGATAATCTTATCCATATCCAGGCCGACCAGCGGCTGGGTGGCGATCCATTGTCCATCGCGTAAAATAGTAATTTCATCACACAGCTGGAATATCTCTTCCATCTTGTGAGAGATATAAACAATGCCACAGCCGCGGTCTTTTAATTTACGGATAATGGTGAACAAATGGTTCACTTCTTTTTCCGTTAGTGACGACGTTGGCTCATCCATAATAACGATTTTGGCATTGTAGGAAAAAGCTTTGGCTATTTCGACCATCTGCATTTGCGATACCGATAGCGTAGCCACTTTATCACGCGGGTCGATATCAATATCTAATTCATCAAAAATCGCTTTGGTATCTTTGTACATTTTGTCTTGATCGACAAAAATACCTTTGGTTGGATAACGCCCCAGCCACATGTTATCCATCACCGTACGTTGTAATACCAGATTTAATTCCTGATGTACCATTGAAACGCCATGCTCAAGAGCTTCCTTTGAGCTTTTGAATTCTATTTCTTCGCCCTGGAAGATAATGCTGCCAGAGTCTTTTTTATAGATACCAAACAGACACTTTAATAGCGTTGATTTACCGGCACCGTTTTCTCCCATTAAGGCATGGATAGAATGCGGTCGGACTTTTAAATTAACGTTATCTAATGCCTTTACGCCCGGAAATGATTTATTAATATTACTCATTTCCAGCAACCACTCGCGCGGCTGTGCTGTATTAATATCGGCCATAGCTACACCTGGCTAAAAAACGGCTTCGCATCATTGGCGATCAAAACCGCTTTAAAATAAGGATACCTGATAAAACCCGCTGATCCGCCCGGCCCCCCTGAGCGAAACGGAGCAGCAGGTAATAAATACTTATTTGGTAAATTGAGCCAGATTGTCTTTATCTACGCCCACGTATGGAATTCGCACAACTTTATTTTCCACTTTCCATTTAGTACCGTCAGTCGCGTCTTTGCCTGCGGCCAGATTTTTTGCTAAATCAAAGGTAGCTTTTGCCTGATTATTCGCGTCGTTCAACACTGTACCGGCCATTTGCCCGGATTTAACCAATGCCAATGCTTCCGGTAATGCATCTACGCCAAATACTGGAATATTGGTTTTGTTGTGCGCCTTTAAGGCTTCAACCGCGCCCATTGCCATTGCATCGTTGTTCGCGATAACCACTTCGATTTTGTTGGCATTAGGACCAGACAACCAGGCATCCATCTTGTCTTTCGCCTGCGCGGTATCCCACATCGCGGTATCTAATTGAAGCTGCTGAGTTTTAATGCCTTCTTTATCATTCAGCGTTTTAATCACGTAAGTGGTACGCGCTTCTGCATCCGGATGGCCCGGCTCACCTTTCAGCAGTACATACTGAATCTGGCCGTCTTTGTTCAGGTCCCACGCCGGTGAGGCTTTCCAGTGTTTGGCTATCAGTTCGCCCTGAATCACACCGGATTCTTTAGAATCAGTACCCACGTAATAAGCTTTATCGTAGCTATCCAAAGCCTTACGAGAAGGTTCTTTGTTGTAGAACACGATCGGGATATCGTTTGCGCGGGCTTTATCAATCACGACCGGAGCCGCCGCAGGATCAACCAGGTTGATTGCCAGCGCTTTCACGCCTTTCGCCAGCAATACGTCGATTTGGTCATTTTGTTTAGATTGGTCATTCTGAGAATCATTCATCAACAGCGTGACGTCAGGCGAACCTTTGGCTTCTTTTTCAATGGCTTTACGCACAACCGACATAAAGTTGTCATCGTATTTATAAATGGTGACGCCAATGCGGGTATCTGCTTGAGCGGCCGCGCCAAACAGCATGCTAGCGGCCAGAGTGGCTAAAGTGAAAACCTTCTTATTCATTTGTATCTCCGGGTTTATGTAGGGTAGTACAGGGTGATAACACCGTTGCCTTAGCGATAATCGAAACCATCGGTCAGAGCAGCTGACAACTGAATATCTATCGTCCTTGACCTCACTCAACTCCGAAAAAGCTGTGTAAGTAGCCTGCCACCAGCGAACATATCAGTGCTTAACGGTCAGTTTCCCGAGAAAGCACCGCTTACCGCGAGTGAAGGCAAAACAACATCACACTATCTGCGGGGTCATTACCGGTAATTTGCCTTACCTCAGCGGTAAAATTGCGATCCAGGCAGAGAGAAAACGAATAAAGCATAGACGGGGCTTTGTTAATAATCTGTGAATTTTCTCACAGATTGAAAACGGTTACACAATAATAAATACTCAACTAGTGAGCGATGCCACAGTTTGGCAGGAAGTAACGGAGTGACGCGGAACCAACGTCGGCTGGAAGCAATAGCTGGCATTATCCTCTCGCGATTGACTGGCACCGGAGAGGGCTAATTCAGTAGCTAAAATTGCCATTGAAACAATAGGATAGAGAACCGTGGTGAGTTTTGGACTGGTATAGCGCGCAATAGGAATATCATCAAAACCCACTAGGGAAAACTGCTCCGGGACGATGATACCGTTTTCTTTTAGCACCGCCAGCGCCCCGGCAGCCATAGAATCGTTGTAGGCAAAAACCGCGCTCAAATTGAGATTGCGACTCAGCAAATCGATCATCGCCGTTTCTCCACCGGCCAAATCCGGCGTAGCGTAGGTACGCCAACTCTCCTGCGGGTAAACCCCTGCTGCTTCCAAAGCCTGAATATAGCCGTGCTGGCGCTGAATCACATCGTCAATGGGGTGGTTAGAACCAAGAAAACCAATGCGTCTGTGGCCGTGTTTCAACAGTAATCGGCTGGCCATTTGCGCACCGCTAACGTTATCCAGCCCAACGCAGCGTGATTCGTAGCCGGGAATGATTCGATTTATTAATACCATTCCGGGAATTTGATCCAAAAAAGCGATCAGTTCCGCATCATCTAACGCTTTGGCGTGAACCACCAAAGCATTACAGCGCTGGCGGATCAGCACTTCGATAGCATGGCGCTCTTTGTCAGCCTGATGATAGCCATTACCAATTAATACATACTTATCATGCTGTTGCGCTACGGTATCGACCGTTTTGACCAAGGCGCCAAAAAAGGGATCGGAGACATCCATGACCACCACGCCAATGGTGTCACTACTTTGGTTCGCGAGTGCCTGAGCATTGGCATTGGGGCGATACCCCAGCTCGGCCACCGCTTTAATCACTGCGGCCTGCGTGGCCGGACGGATCGCCGCACTTTTATTCAGCACTCGGGATACCGTAGCGAGAGAAACGCCAGCCAGTTTGGCAACATCACGAATAGTAATGGAATTGACTGTGGCCATAGAAACATCGCCCTGTGGTGAGGAAGGCAGCGCATTCATTCTGCATACTGCCGATATTGGCACTTATCCTAACCAGTTTAGGGTTGCGACTACGTGAAATACGTCACAGGAAAGAAAACGCTTACATACAAATTTTTAACTAACCAGCTTCAGTTTATTCATCAAGTAGATTACTTCTTACTATCAGTGCTCTCTGCCACCTGTCCACAGGCCTGTGCGGTCAACCTTCTCCACGCCCACTCGAGCGGCCCTTGTTTGAAACAGGATAACCATAGGTTAGAGAACAATAGGTTACATAACCAAACAGCCGGAACCACCGCTAATAATTGCAAGCGATCTAATTGCTGATACAGACCGAAACGGTAGAAAATGGTGATACAAATCAGCGTTTGTAGCAGATAGTTGCTCAGCGCCATACGCCCAACGTTGGCTAACCAGTGACTGATACGCAGGCGGGACAAACTGGGCCAAAAACCGTAACACAACGCCAGATAACCCAGCGTTTGCAGCGGCGCGCCCAGTTCCCGCGGCACTTGCAGCAAAAATCCGGTCCAGCGATATTCCCATTGTAGATGCCATTGCAGAGCGATAGCCGGGATTTGAATGACCAGTGAAAGCGGTATCATCCACGCGGCCTGTAGGCGATAGTGCAGCAAACTAAACTGCCCACGCAGCCAGCCGCTGCGCATTAATCCTGCGCCAAAGAGCATAAAGCCGGCCAGTTCCCAGCCGTATTGCGCGCCGATTGCTATCAAATTGGAAGACAATAAATCAACGCGATTTATCCACGCCTCACGGCCCCCCTGTAGCTTCCAGAACTGTTCGTACTGTAATTCCGCCGGTCCCGGCATCCAAAACTGCCCTGGCTCGCCGGTGACGATAAAACCGAGTAATAGCAAAACGCCGACGCCAATCAGATACAACACTCCGCCGGTTCTTAATAAGCTTTCAGCACTTTTAGCATCACGAATCATTCGCCAGCAAACTAAACCGATCAGACTATAGGCCAGCAGAATATCGCCGTCCCAGAAAAAAATTCCGTGAATTAATCCTAGCAGTAGCAAAATAGACAGCCGCGCCTGTATCCACCCTTTCCCCCGATGCAACAGCAATTCAATACCTGCGCCGAATAGAATAGCGAACATCGATAAGAATTTGGCTTGAGCAAAAATATCCAGAATTGCCCACGTCCAGGCATCAGACAGCGAAGGCATTCCCAGATAAGCGGGATTGAGATAGGCGGCCTTAGGCAGACCAAACGCGCTGATATTGAGGAGAAGAATGCCAAGAATGGCCAACCCTCTCGCGCTGTCCAAAGTTGCGATCCGTTGACGCATACTCGACATCCTGTTTAGCGGCACTTTAGCGTGCCGTCTCGTTCAATAAAGGAATTAGCTGCTATGGCGCACCGCGCGCAGGAATTCCTGCCGGGTGTTCTGGCTGGATTTAAATAGCCCGCCCAAAGAGGTGGTGGTGGTCGCGCTGGTTGCATCACGAATACCGCGTGCTTTAACACAATAATGCACCGCATCAATGGACACAGCCACATTATTGGTGCCTAACAGAGTTTGCAACGCCAGCAAAATTTGCTGAGTCAAACGTTCTTGTACCTGCGGACGTTGGGCAAAGAATTGCACAATACGATTGATTTTCGACAAACCGATCACGCTGTCTTTCGGAATATAGGCAACGGTGGCTTTACCATCGATAGTGACAAAATGATGTTCACAAGTGCTGGTCAAAGTGATATCCCGAACCGTGACCATCTCATCCACTTTCATTTTGTTTTCAATGACGGTGATTTTAGGGAAATTGGCGTAATCCAGACCAGAGAAAATCTCATCCACATACATTTTGGCAATGCGTCTTGGGGTATCGGCCAGACTGTCATCGGACAGATCGAGATTCAGTAGCTGCATAATTTCTGTCATATGCTCCTGAATGCGCTGTTTGCGCGTTTCAGAATCTAACACTTGTCCTCGTAACGGGGTTTCGAGACCACGGGCTTCCAATGCAGCATGGACCAATATTGCTTCTTTACTTAGCGATGACATTCTTCTCTCCAACAGGCTTACGCACCCGGCGGGAATAAACATTGATGCAGATCACGTCCGGATTTTGTGCCCCACTCTAGATGAGAGCGTGCAGATTATCCAGTGATTGTGTTTCATATCATGATGAAATAAGGGCAATATGCCCTTATCCACAGCGGTTTCAGATGCTTTATCTCCCCGAATTATCCCGTCGTTTTTTCTCCGGCGCGCGCCGCCGTATTGAACACCAAAGCCCCGGCCACAATCAGGGCGACGACCGCCACATACAGCGCAGGCTCTAGCCGGTGAGTTAACGCCGTGGAGGTCGCAGACAGCATTGGCCCGACTAATTGCCCAACGGCATAGCCCGTGGTGAGCAAACCGGCCATGTAGCGCGTGTGATTCGGTGCCAGCTCTCGCCCGTGCTGCAAAGATAGCTGCACCACACAGAGAAAACCGCCGCCGGTCAACATCGCGCCGAGAGCCAAACCGCTCACGCCCGGCACTAATTCAGCGCACAGAACCCCTAATGCCTGCACCCACAGCGTCAATGCCAGACGAGTTTGAGTCGTCAGACAACGACGCGTCAAAATGCCTAAGCCAATACCAACCACGGCTGCACCACCAAAAACCGGCCAGACAAACTGAGCGAACAGGCTGTCTGGAAAACGCGCGGCCGCCATTTGTGAGAGAAACGTCGCCGGCAAAATATAACCGAAACCGGCCAGACTGTAGCTCCAGACCAAACGCTTCAGCGCAGGCGTCAAAATCAACGGTTCCGCCGCTACCTGCGGGCGATGTAACTCCCCTGCTCTGGGTAAGTTGATACTGATCGCGCCAATCAGCACCAGCGCCAACACACCGTAAACCAGCCAAGCCTGCGATGCCGTTAACCCGTAGCTATGAATTACAACGGCCAGTATACCGCTAATAAAAATACCCGCTCCCGGCCCGGCAAACACCGCAGCGCTAAAAGCCGGGCGACCATAGTGCGCCAGTCGCTCATTAGTCCATGCTGCCACCAACACCATTGACCAGCCGCTGGCCCAACCGATAGCGAAACGCACCACACCGTGCCACCACGGGCCTTCTATTACGGCGGAGAGCAATGTCAGCGTCACTGCGCCCCATACGCCCAGCCACAGGCGACGCTCAACGTAACGATTGGCTCGCATCGCATCGTAGGCACCACACAGGTAACCCAGATAGTTGAATGCCGCCACCAGCCCCGCGCCGGTCAGGCTGAACTGATGTTCAGCTATCATGAGAGGAACCTGCGGCGTAAAAGCAAATCGGCCAATCCCCATTGCTACCACTAATGCCAGAAACCCACTTAAAGCGATTCTTAACGCCATGACTCTGTTCTGCCTGTTCCCAAACTGCCGGTTAAAAGAAAGTTGCTAATATCATGCCTCAGCATTAGAATCACAAAAAATGAATAATACTCATGAAGTTCATCACAAAAAGAGAACAGTAATGGATTTAACCCAACTCCGCATGTTTTGCTGCGTAGCGGAAACCGGTTCGGTAGCCAGAGCGGCGGAACAGATGCATCGCGTGCCGTCGAATCTAACCACCCGCCTGCGCCAGCTTGAGGTTGAGCTGGGTACCGATCTGTTTATCCGTGAAAAGCAGCGTCTGCGCCTGTCGCCGATGGGCCATAATTTTCTCTGTTACGCCAACCGTATTCTGGCGTTGAGTGAAGAAGCCATGCGTATTACCCATGCCGGTGAGCCTGCGGGCAATTTTCCATTGGGATCGATGGAAAGCACCGCAGCCACGCGTTTACCCAACTTACTGGCCGCTTATCATCAACGCTATTCTCAGGTTTCACTATCGCTGAACACCGGCACTTCCGGCGAAATTATCGAACAGGTACGCGCCGGTACGCTGGCTGCGGCATTGGTCGATGGTCCAGTTCACCATGAAGAACTACATGGCTGCCGATCTTTCGAAGAACAATTAGTGATCATCTCATGCCTGGATCACCCGCCGATCAGTCAGGCCAAAGACGCTGTGGATGAAACCCTATTTGCCTTCCGCCCCAGTTGCTCCTACCGTTTAAGGCTGGAGTCATGGTTTCGACAGGCTGGCGTGCTGCCTGGCACTATTCTGGAAATCCAGTCATATCACGCCATGCTGGCCTGCGTTGCCAGCGGTGCCGGTCTGGCGCTCATACCCCATTCAGTACTGGCATTACTACCCGGCCACGAACGGGTTCGGGTACACCCGTTACCCCCTGAATTTGCCGATACCGCCACCTGGCTTATCTGGCGAAAAGATGCCTTCAGCCCGAACGTTCGCGCACTGAAAGAGCTGATTATTGAGCAAATTGAAACCACTGCAAAACCCGTAACTTAAAACGTTAACGCAACAAATAGTATACATAAAAAGTCAATTTACATAACACTATCGTGAAAAACCGAGGAGCAACACCATGGAGATGATCAAAACCCGCGCCGCCGTCGCATGGGGGCCGAACCAGCCGCTATCCATTGAAGAAGTGGACCTGATGCCACCGCAAAAAGGCGAAGTGCTGGTGCGTATCGTCGCCACTGGCGTTTGCCATACCGACGCTTACACCCTGTCTGGCAAAGATCCCGAAGGCGTCTTCCCGGCGATTTTAGGCCACGAAGGCGGCGGTATTGTTGAGGCCGTGGGCGAAGGCGTCACCAGCGTCGCCGTGGGCGATCACGTCATTCCGCTGTACACCCCAGAATGTGGAGAATGCAAATTCTGTCGCTCCGGCAAAACCAACCTGTGTCAGGCGATTCGCGCTACTCAGGGCAAGGGTTTGATGCCAGACGGTACTACCCGCTTCTCTAAAAATGGTCAGCCTATTTTCCATTACATGGGCACATCGACTTTCTCCGAATTAACCGTCGTACCGGAAATTTCGCTGGCGAAGATTAATAAAGAAGCGCCGCTGGAAGAAGTCTGCCTGCTAGGCTGTGGCGTCACCACCGGCATGGGTGCGGTAATGAACACCGCTAAAGTACAACCGGGCGATACGGTGGCAATATTTGGCCTAGGCGGCATCGGTCTGTCCGCCATTATCGGCGCACAGATGGCTGGCGCAGGTCGTATTATTGGTATCGATCTCAACACCAGTAAATTCGATCTGGCCCGCAAACTGGGCGCCACGGATTTGATTAATCCAAAAGATTATGAGAAACCGATTCAAGACGTGATCGTGGAGCTGACCGACGGCGGCGTAGATTTCTCCTTCGAATGTATTGGCAACGTTAATGTTATGCGCTCGGCGCTGGAATGCTGCCACAAAGGCTGGGGCGAATCGGTGATTATCGGCGTAGCCGGTGCCGGTGAAGAAATTTCCACCCGTCCATTCCAGCTGGTTACCGGCCGCGTATGGCGTGGCTCTGCGTTTGGCGGCGTAAAAGGACGCTCCCAGTTGCCGGGCATTGTGCAGCAATATTTAGACGGTAAATTCCAGCTGAACGACTTTATTACTCATACTATGGGTCTGGAGCAAATCAACGAAGCCTTTGATTTAATGCATGAAGGTAAATCTATTCGCAGCGTGATTCACTTTAATAAATAAAGCCAGGAGGCAGAGCAGACATGCATACGTCAATTGAACTTCTCGAAGAGCATCGGATGTTTGGCGGCTGGCAGCAGCGTTATCGCCATATATCCCGCAGCCTGAATTGCAACATGACATTCAGCATCTATCTGCCACCACCGCGTGATGATAATCCGCCGCCGGTGCTGTACTGGCTGTCTGGCCTGACTTGCAACGACGAAAACTTTACTCTGAAAGCCGGCGCGCAGCGTATTGCAGCCGAGCTGGGATTGGTACTGGTGATGCCGGATACCAGTCCTCGCGGCGAAGACGTACCGAATGACGAAAACTACGATTTGGGTCAGGGAGCAGGTTTCTACCTGAATGCCACTCAGAAACCCTGGTCAGCGAATTTTCGTATGTACGATTATGTCAGCGAAGAGTTACCGGCGTTAATTCGCCAACACTTTAGCGTTAGCGAACGGCAATCTATCAGCGGGCATTCAATGGGCGGCCACGGTGCCTTAATGCTGGCATTGCGTAATCCACAGCAATATCAGTCAGTATCTGCCTTTGCTCCTATTGTTAATCCTTGTCAGGTTCCGTGGGGGCGTAAAGCATTCACAGAATATCTTGGTGAAGATGAAACAAAATGGCTGCAATATGATAGTTGTCATTTACTGTTTAACAGTGACCAGCCGCTGCCGATTCTGGTCGATCAGGGCGATGGCGATCAATTCCTGGCCGATCAGCTACAGCCAGCCAAACTGGCGGAACTCGCGCGCCAAAAAGACTGGCCGCTCACGCTACGCATTCAGCCTGGTTATGATCACAGCTATTTCACCATAGCGACATTTATTGAAGATCATCTGCGCTTCCACGCTGAGTATCTGCATAACTAAGTCGCTCCATTGGGGAATAATTTTTATTCCCCAACTAATCATTCCTCCTCTGTCATTATATTTCGTTTCAATGCCCTTCCCCTAGGCGATAAATATTAATTTATTTTTGCCATTTTATTGGCCAATCCTGCTTATAGCCCCTCGGGTTTATTGGTTTTATTGAATTACGCCTCATTATTTTCAATCGCAATAAATATTCCTTCATAAACACCTAACTAACATGACGAACGTTATTTTTATCACCATTTATTTTCTTCGCACTTGATCATGCCATCAATGAACATGGTGAATACGAAGCGGTATGTTTTAAGAAACGCTGTAATACTGAAGTAGCGATCGCGGCCAAATTTGGCACTCCGACGCCAATGTGTTTTCTATTAAAAAATTCCTGATAGAACAGGAGAATAAAGGATGGCTGCGGAAATTGCTTTTTAAGCATCACTAAAATAAATAAGAACCTAGCCATCTTATATTCGTAATAGCCAGGTTCTGATGTGGCATTTTTAGAAGCCAGACCCTGGCTGCAGAAGAAACGCCTGTTCTTCCGCGCTGGAAACTCGCCCGAGAATATGGTTACGGTGTGGATAACGCCCAAAGCGGTCGATAATTGCTTTATGCCGCAGCTCATACTCCAACTGGTCGCCATTATTAAGCTCGGTATACAACACTAAAGCCTGCTGATGTATCTTCTGTGATTCCGAATGCATAAACGGCAAATAGAGGAACCCGCGCTGTTCCGGCGTTAATTGCCCGGTTAAGCCAGTATGAATGGCTTCTTGCGCCAGCACCAGGGCCATACCATCGCAGGAGAAAGAAGCGGGCGTATCGCGGAATAAATTTCGGCTAAATTGATCCAAAACGATGATTTCTGCCAGTCGCCCGTCGATAGTTTGTCGCCATTCCGCCAGTTCGCCCTTGGACGCCGCCTGCCAGACCGCGCCAAAACGTTTGTGTAGCAAAGCATCGAAATCATCGCTTTTTGTAAACCAGAATGCCGGGTCTATTTCATTAAACCAGAAATCCAGAATCTGTTGGCTATTCATATGTGCTCCCGTTTATCCCCTGATGCGCTGCTCCGAGTGTGACGTCGCCGGTCCCTTTGCCGGTCAATTCATTCACCCTCTTGTCGATCTCTGCCATAATAGCCGCCCTCACCCTTTTTGATTGGATATTTTACCGCCGGTGACTGACTTACCCGCCGGAATGTCCTGACCACGGAGTCCAGCATGGATCACTGTAACACCTCGGATTTAATTTCTCTGGAACAGGCGCTGAAAAAAATGCTGTCGCAGGTTACTCCGCTCACAGAGACGGAAAATATTCCGCTGACAGATGCCGCAGGCCGGATTACCGCCAGCCCAGTGACTTCCCCCATTAACGTTCCTCCTTTCGCCAATTCGGCAATGGACGGTTACGCCGTACGCAGTCATGAGGTGAATGCCCAAACTGCGTTGTCCGTCGCTGGGAAAGCCTTTGCCGGGTCGCCATTCCACGGTGAATGGCCCGCCAACAGCTGCATTCGTATTATGACCGGTGCGCCGGTTCCGAGCGGTGCCGACGCGGTCATTATGCAAGAGCAGGCCAGCGTAAGTGAACAAGGCGTGTTATTCACCGCCCCGGTAAAAGCTGGGCAAAATATTCGCCTGGCGGGGGAAGATATCCAGCAAGGTGCCAGCGTGTTCCCCGCAGGAGTCAAACTGGGCGTAGCCGAACTGCCCCTGTTAGCTTCCCTCGGCATTGCCAAATTGCAGGTCATGCGCCAGTTGAAAGTCGCCATATTTTCTACCGGTGACGAGCTACAGGCCGTAGGCCAACCGCTGGCAGAAGGCCAGATTTACGATACCAACCGTTTTGCCGTACATTTAATGCTACAACAACTGGGTTGTCAGGTTATCGATTTAGGTGTGATCCCAGACGATCAGGAAGCTTTGCGCCACGCCTTCCGCCAGGCTGATGAAGCGGCTGATTTGGTAATCAGCAGCGGCGGTGTTTCCGTAGGTGAAGCGGATTACACCAAACAAATGCTAGAAGAACTGGGCGACATCGGCTTCTGGAAACTGGCAATCAAACCGGGTAAACCTTTCGCTTTCGGCAAACTGAAGAACGCCTGGTTCTGCGGCCTGCCAGGTAACCCGGTTTCTGCCGTTGTGACTTTCTATCAACTGGTGCAACCGCTGCTGGCTAAACTGGCCGGACAGACTTCATGGCAACCGCCGCTACGCCTGACTGCAACGGCGATTACGCCATTGAAAAAATCGCCGGGACGACTGGATTTCCAGCGTGGGATTTTCTCCCGCGGTGCCGACGGTAAGCTGGAGGTCAGCTCCACCGGGCATCAAGGCTCGCATGTTTTCAGCGCCTTCAGCCAAGGCAACTGCTTTATCGTTTTAGAACGGGATCGAGGTTCGGTCGCCGTTGGAGAAAGCGTAGACATAGAGCTATTTAACGGCTTGCTGGGAGGCTGATATGCTGCCGGAACTTTCAGATGCTGAAATGCTGCGCTACAACCGGCAAATTGTCCTGCGCGGTTTCGATTTCGACGGTCAGGAAAAGCTTAAAGCCTCACGCGTCTTGGTCGTCGGGCTAGGCGGTTTAGGCTGCGCCGCCGCGCAATATCTGGCGGCGGCGGGCGTTGGGCATTTAACGCTGCTGGATTTTGATACCGTGTCTTTATCAAATTTACAGCGCCAGATTCTGCATCGGGATGACCGGATCGGCATGAGCAAAGTCGCGTCTGCGCGCCTGACTTTAGAAGAAATCAATCCGCATTTGAGCGTGGCTACGTTGGATCGCCAACTGGATGATTCGCAGCTCTCAGCCGCTATCGCCGATCATCATTTAGTCCTGGATTGCACGGATAACCTGGCAATTCGCGAACAACTAAACCGCCTGTGCTTTGTTCAGAAAAAGCCACTGGTTTCCGGCGCGGCGATTCGAATGGAGGGGCAAATCAGCGTATTTACCTATCAGGACGATGAGCCGTGCTATCGCTGCCTGAGTCGTTTGTTCGGTGATACCCCCCTCACCTGTGTGGAAACCGGCGTCATGGCCCCATTGGTCGGCACTATAGGAAGTTTACAGGCAATGGAAACCATTAAGCTGCTTAGCGGTTACGGCGAGGTACGCCGTGGTAGGCTTCTAATGCTGGACGCCATGACGCTGGAATTCCGCACCATCAAGCTGGCGAAAGCACCTCACTGCGAAGTCTGCGGTAAAAACTAAGCGTTAGGCTACGCCAGAAAACAAAAAGGCTGATGCATTTGCACCAGCCTTTTTTAATTTCAGCGCTAATCGATATTAATTAAGACTGAATACCTTGGCTACGCAGATAGTCTTCGTAGTTACCGGTAAAGTCGTGGATTTTGCCTGGAGTCATTTCAATCACACGAGTCGCCAGTGAGCTAACGAATTCGCGGTCATGGGAAACGAAGATCAAAGTACCTTCATACATTTCCAGCGCCATATTCAACGCTTCAATGGATTCCATATCCAGGTGGTTAGTTGGTTCATCCATAATCAGAATATTTGGACGCTCCATCATCAGCTTACCAAAGAGCATTCTGCCCTTCTCACCACCAGACAGCACCTTAACTTTCTTCTTGATATCGTCCTGGCTAAACAGTAAACGACCCAGAACACTGCGAACCGCCTGCTCGTCGTCTTTTTCCTGTTTCCACTGACTCATCCAGTCGAAGACCGTTAGGTCAATGTCGAAATCGCTGGCATGATCCTGCGCGTAATAACCGATTTTGCTATTTTCAGACCACTTAACGCTGCCGGAATCCAGTTCAGTCTCGCCAACCAGACATTTCAGCAATGTGGTTTTACCAATACCATTCTGGCCCAGAATCGCGACCTTCTCGCCAACTTCCACCATCAGCTTCAGATTTTTAAACAACGGGCCGTTGTCGAAACCTTTAGTAATAGATTCCACTTCCAGCGCGTTACGGAACAGTTTCTTTTCCTGATCGAAGCGAATGAACGGGTTCTGACGGCTTGAGGCCTTAACTTCATCCAACTGAATTTTATCAATCTGACGGGCACGGGAAGTCGCCTGTTTAGATTTGGAGGCGTTGGCACTAAAGCGGCTAACGAAAGACTGCAACTCGGAAATCTGCGCTTTTTTCTTAGCATTATCAGACAACAGACGTTCACGAGCCTGAGTGGCCGCAGTCATATATTCGTCGTAGTTACCTGGATAAACCCGCAGTTCGCCGTAGTCCAAATCCGCCATGTGGGTACACACCATGTTCAGGAAGTGACGGTCATGGGAAATAATGATCATGGTACTGCTACGTTCGTTCAGCACCTGCTCTAACCAACGGATAGTATCGATATCCAGGTTGTTGGTTGGCTCATCGAGCAGCAGAATTTCCGGGTTGGAGAACAGCGCCTGCGCCAATAGCACACGCAGTTTAAAGCCCGGTGCGATTTCGCTCATCAGGCCATAATGCTGTTCTACCGGAATACCTACGCCAAGTAATAATTCACCTGCTCGGGCTTCTGCGCTGTAACCGTCCATTTCACCGTAGGCAACTTCCAGATCGGCGACTTTATAGCCGTCCTCTTCGCTCATTTCGGCCAGACCGTAAATGCGGTCGCGTTCTTCTTTCACTTCCCACAGCTCGCCATGACCCATGATCACGGTGTCGAGTACGGTATTGTTTTCAAAGGCGAACTGATCCTGACGCAATTTACCCAAACGCTCGTTTGGATCGAGGAATACGTTGCCTGCGCTCGGTACTAAATCGCCACCGAGGATTTTCATAAAGGTTGACTTGCCGCAGCCGTTAGCGCCGATCAAACCATAGCGGTTGCCGCCGCCAAATTTTACAGAGATGTTTTCAAACAGCGGCTTACTGCCGAATTGCATGGTGATATTGTTAGTACTTAGCACAGAGCTTGCTCTCGATTGGATTACTGAATAGGGGGAGATCAATATTAGAAATATGTGATTCGGCGCGCATTATGCCACAATATGGCCGCAGTATCGCCCTTCGTTTGCACAATTTCCCATCGCCCGCCGAGAATGACGCTTTTAGTCACCGCTTTCCTGTCCAGAAACCGTCATGAATAATATCGGCTGTCTGACGGTTAATCGCGTAAAACGCGCCATCGGCACACAGCCATGCACAGCAATAATTGCTGAACTTTATGTCGTAGGCACGGGAGCGACGGGGATCGGGGTGGCCATTATTGCCGGAGCAGGATTAACCGGTGTCGGCTCAACGTAACCCACAACGCGGGAAATGGTGGGATAAAGTGCGCGCAGCTTCATTTCGATATTATCGATGGCGGTGTGAGCCTTGATCACAGAAATAAAAGGCAGCACGATACAATTGAAACTGACTACGATACCAACGTCGGTATTTCGCGCTTTGACATCCTGAATCCCTCGCAAAATGCTGTCCTGCTGCGTTAAACGCTGTAAAGCCTCGCGAATCATCGTCAGTTCTTCTTCCGCTACATCTTCCGTGCTGAGCAAGTAGTTTATCTGCGGTTCAATATGAATATCGACTTCAGTTTCTCTGCCCAAATCGTTACGGATAGCCGATTTCATCGCTTTAGCCACCACGTCGGCCTGAGTCACGCTGAAATGCGCTGGCACTTCTAAATCCAGGCTAATACAGGTATGGCTAGTTAACTGCTGCAAAGTTAAATTATGAATGGCTACGTCATTATTGGCGGCGATAACCCGTAAATGAGTCGCCATATTTTCATCGCTTCTTTTCTTCGGCGTAGCCAATAGGGTTATTTCAGCCTCGCTATAATCCGCCGCCAATTGTTCGGAAATATGCCTTTTTAACCGATCGATACGTTCCAAAGATAACGTTCTGCATACTACGATAGTCACTTCGATAAATAGCATAGCTCCGGCATCGCGCACCCGGCATTTAGCTACGCCAAGCACTTCCGGGAAACGCGTCAATGAACCGGTAATTTCGTACTGTATTCCTTCGGGCGCGGTATCAATTAAGGTATTAAACGAGCGTTTTCCTAATTTGATTGCCGTCACCAGAATAAACAGCGCGACTACCATAGCCGCTACCGCATCGGCTTTTGGATAGCCTAATAAAACAAATACCATGCCCAGCAACACCACTCCGGACGACATCATATCGGAGAGAAAATGCAACGCTCCGGCTTCTAGCGCAGCGCTATTTGTTTCCGCTGCAACTCGTCTTAACGCGCGAACCCGGTAGAAATCAATCACCATTGCAATAAGCAACGTCGCAATAACCGCTGGCGCAGCGATAATGGGCTGAGTTTCCCCCCAGAAATGTTTCCATGCCTCGACGGCGATCCAGCCCGCCGCCATTACCAACAGTAGAATCTCAAACAGAGCCGCCATATTCTCGACCTTTCCGTGACCAAAATGGTGATCTTCATCGGCAGGTTTATCGCTCACGCGCACCGCACACCAGGTAATAGTTGTAGCAATAAAGTCCGTCAGAGAATGAATTCCCTCAGAAATCAAACCAATACTTCCGGTAAATATGCCCACGACAAATTTACCAACCGAAAGTAACCCGCTGGCCACCATAGACTTCAAGGCAACGTCTTGTTTTTCATTTTGCATGTCGTACTCACTTAGCGACGGCTGGATTTACATCGACCGATTTTGGGCATAAAAAAATCTCCCGCCCTAGGCCGGATGCTTTAACTTTAGTAATTCAGTTAATAAGAGAAATGCGAATGATTAACTTTTGCGCAGCCTCTTCTCTTTATTTTTTCGAGCCTTTCAGCCGATGTAACAGGCTCCATATAAAGGCAACGACTATTATGCTACCTGAGAACACCAGTAATATCCGATAAAAAGTTTCCTGACTTTCTCCCGTATCCAGATTAATCTCGTAAATACCGACAGAAATCATAAAGGTGGCATAAAGAATGCCGATAATATAAAAGACCATAACCACCTTCCTTGTATATTTTATAAAATAAATCCGAGCTTTACCTGCTTTATTTTATAAAACACTTATTCACTTACTTCATTGACAATGATAATCATTAAGCATGCTCATCCTTCCTGCACATCCTACATTTTTTGCAGGAAGGATGCTTCTAGGCAAAATCATACCCTTTGCTGTTATTCATCCCATTTCGCACTCATATAAATGGCCACAAAACCCAATACGCTGATAATTCCAAGAAACCACATAAATACCGTCATGTTATTCATAACAAACCTTTGTTTGATCTAATCTATAATAATCCCCTTAATATTTTTACCAAACAATATGTTGCGATGACCACCTCCTCAATCCCTTTTTACGTTAGCCGCGAATAATTGATTTATCCGCGGCTACATCTTTATTAAAAACGCTGCACTGGTACTCAGAAAATTGACCATTTCTGTACTCATATACAAGCGCAGCGTTCCGTCGTCATACCCACTCTTTGGTTATATATTCAAAACAACTTGCGCGATCTTGAAGTAGATAATCAGCCCCGTACCATCAATAAAAGTGGCGATAAAGGGCGCTGAAACTACCGCAGGATCTATTCCGGCTTTTTTGAGCAGCATCGGAATAATGGATGAAACAAAGGCGCTCCAAATAGTAATAGCGACCAATGCCAGACTAACGACTAACGTAACGTCCATTCCCACGCCCATAATCCACGCGCGAATCCAAGCAGCACCACCGATGGTGACAGCAATCATTAATGAGGTCGTGACCTCTTTTTTGATCACATTACCGATATTACGCAGACTGACTTCCCCTAATGCCATAGCGCGAATCAGAGTAGACGTAATTTGCGTTCCACTGTTACCACCGGTACCAATCAGCAATGGAATAAAGAATGCTAATGCAATAACTGCTTCCAGCTGTTCTTCAAACGCTTTAATTACCGTACCGGTATAAGCTTCGGCCACAAATAACATCAGCAACCACGGACAGCGCTTTTTCCATAATTCCCACGGGCTGGTACTTAAATAAGGCTTATCCAAAGGCAAACTGGCACCCTGGCGCTGGGCATCTTCGGTGTTTTCATCTTCGATCAGACGAGCAATTTCTTTTTCGCCCAATACTCCAACCAAATTCCGATTAACCAAAACTGGCACCACATCTACGCCGCCTTTATTTAATAGATGCGCGACATCATTACGCTCATCGTCAGGGGAAACATGGAAAAAGGTTTGGTTCATCATGGTGCCGACCGGGCTGTTCGGTTCGATGGATTGCAGTAACTTCTTTACCGACAGCACGCCGCACAGGTGATAATCATCGCTGGTGACAAATAATTGAGAAGGAATTTCATCCGTCTGAAGCTGAGAAAGCAAATAGTCACAGGCTTCCTTAGCGGTCAGTTTTTCAGAAATAGTAATAAAATTATCGCTCATATAAGCCGCGACGGATGCATCTTCGCAGACATCGGCGTTGGTGTTGAGCTGAGCATTATTGTGTGATAGTGAGTTAATCATGATTGTCCCTATATCTGTTAAGACTTCAACAGTGATCGCATAGGGGCGGTAACCAAAGAGGGAGTGCAGACTGCCTATCTCCGCGTCCAGGTTTTAGCACTATACAACGTATCTGATAGAGTCATCAGAAGTTACTTTGGGCTAAACCTTAATCCGATAAAGCCTGTCTTAACCTTGGGCATCTCTCGATGTCGTCAGATCAGTAACCTGTGTTTGTATAGGAGCCTCGCCAAACGAGATACTGCATTTTTATTGCGCAGGGATTAAAGCACGCCTTTTTTGAAAAGTTCTCAGCTTTCGCCAGTTGTTTAAGAAATATTTAGAAAAAAACAGCAATACAGCGCCATCAGATAATCTTTAATATAAATTGATTGCGGGAATCGAGCGTAATTCACCGATGTATATCCAATGGCGGGATAATAATAGAATCTGGCAGAACCATTCCCCCGTAGATAGTGCGACAGAATAAAGCCTCTTCATTCGTTGATATTTTGGGGAGAACGCCTGAAGGCTAAACAATAATTACAGCCATTTAGAATCGCGGGTAAATGAAATTGTCAGCCAGCGATGCGGTCCGGGGTCTCCAATCGCCAAAGCTATCTCATCGCGGATTTTATCAAAACGCCGTACGCCATCATTTTCCATAGATTCCGGAATAACCACATGAATTTCAATAAATAAACCTCGGCCGACCCGTGTTGCATAATGGGAATAATCCAGGAAACCGTATTCCAGAATTAAGCGTTCCATAATACGTTCGATAGAAACATCAAGCGTATCCGGCGTCATTTGTAGTACTTCGCGCACGGCGGATATGACAGTTTTAATTGGCACCGGAATCAAAATCAAAGTTAACAATGCCAACACCGCCGGATCGGTATAAACAATCAGATACTCATAGGCGGTGCCTTCCAAACTCCAGGACAGCAGAAAAGCCACCAGTAGCGCAGAACTGATGCAGGCAGACATCAGCCAGCTTTTGGTATCCAACGCAATCAGCTCTGATTTCACCTGTTTATTTAACCGGCGCTGCTTCAGGAAAATGGTAAAACAGAAAATACTGACCGCTAACGCATACGCAATGGCCCAGCCTAATTCCAGCTCCCTGCCCCCCTCTGTAATGCCTTTGATAGCATTTACAAAGGCGTAAAGACATAGAAAGGCTAATAGGCTGCCGTTAAATGCCAGTACCAAGGGTTCAACATGCCAGAAGCCGTATTGAAAACGGCGGCTATTCGGCTGTCCTAATAAACGTGACACCAGTAGAGATAAACTGCACATACCGGCATCTAACGCCGAAAACATGCCGTCAAAAATAATCGAGATCGACCCACATAAAATACCAAAACCAATCCCCATCCCCGCAATAATCAAAGTGCAGAAAATAGAGCGTCGAAGTATCTGCTGCTCGAGTCGGGTATCCTGGGTCTGAGGGATAACGGGGTGTGCTAGCGCAGTCATGGTGGCTCAACCTATTGTTTTATATTAATGAATAGTCAGGAAACCAGCACAATTAATAAAGTTTTTAATAATTTATATCTTATAGTTTGTCACAACATTGAATAATTACAAATCAATAAGATAATTAAATTAAGAATTAACCCACAGGTTAAATTATTGTTTTATAATTATTATTATTTATCTTTCGACTGGGTTTTCAATGCTAGTCGTTTGATTTTAAATGCTCGTAAGTCGAATTTATTGAGTTATGAGATTGCTAAAACCGATGCGTGAGTTTGCCCTGCCTCATCAATTAGTCACATATCTAAACTATACTTTTGATGGATGTGTGGTATTGCGGCAAGGGGCCGCGGATTATCATACTTTATAGTGCACTCTGATAATGGGACACAACATGACGACAAAACCGAATATCTTGTTGGTACACGGTGCCTGGGGCGATGGTTCGCACTGGCGTCATATTATTCCGACTTTACATAATAAAGGCTATCCGGTGTACGCGGTACAAAACCCGCTGACCTCTCTGGCCGACGATGTGGAACGCACCGAAAAATTGGCCACCTCGCTCCAGGGCCCGACCATTCTGGTCGGTCACTCCTACGGTGGCATGGTTATTTCTCAGCTTGGACATTTACCTAATCTAGTAGGACTGGTTTACGTCGCCGCTTTTGCACCGGATAAAGGCGAAAGTCTCGGCAGTATTTTCCAACTGCGCGATTTACCTTCCGGAGCCGCTAATCTGTTTCCGGATCAGGACGACTTTTTATGGATAAAATACGATAAGTTCCATGAAAGTTTCTGTCAGGATTTGGACAAAACCGAAGCCGTTGTCATGGCTGCTGCACAAAAGCCGACCTCAGGAAAATGCTTCTCCGACACTTCAACGGAACCCGCGTGGAAGACTAAGCCAAGCTGGTATCAAATATCCAATCAGGACCATATGATTCCGCCGGAAACCCAACAATGGTTTACCGAACGCATGAAACCGAAAAAAACCATTCGGCTGGACTCCAGCCATGCGTCTCTAGCCTCTCATCCCAATGAAATCATCGCACTAATAGAAGAAGCTGCCAGCAATTATTAAGTTATTCAATCTCCCGGAGTCAGCGTCACTGGCTCCGGATAATGTCACTCGGCGAAGGTGGTTTTAATTGAGAGAAATGCCAGGGTAAACGGCTAGAATATAAACCCACTGGCAGAAGCGCGAACAGCTTCGCTATATTGAATATCGCAAAATCTGTTGAATTGGTGCGGTCGATTTACGCATTCCACATCGTAAATTAATTTGAAAATTTCCATATAACACAGCGTAGTCAGTCTTATTTAAGCACGGCAAGAACGCGGGATGGTTAACGTTGAATATCAATAACGGTGACTAAAATATTATCCATCATTAATGATATTCAATGAGACTAGATGACGCAGGTTTATCAGTAAGTCACGCTAAGGCCGACATAATCCGGGTTAGGTTGGCGCCACTCATCACCGCGACAGCTCTTAGTGCGATGACAATCCGCCATACGTTCTGCACCTGTGCGCTCATCACCGTGAAGTCGAAATTTCGGTTCACGAGATTCACTATAATGGCCTTCCGGGAACCAAGTCCCGCCACATCCGGTTAATAATAAGCTGAGTAATAACGCTCCGATTCCTTTCATTAACGATTCCATGTGATTAATTAAATGACATGGAAAATGATAATGTAATTATTTATTCACATCAATAATGAATAACCTTGTCAGACCAGAACGTCTGCGTTCCAACAATTAATATCAGTCAACTTTTTGTAATTAATATAATTAAATACTTTTACTTAGGGCGAGGGAATATATCCGTTGAATAAAAATGGTTAATTCTTTCTTTACAAGAATTAAACAGTATAAATAAATTTTAATATTTACCAAAAAAATAATTATCTAGCTATAAATTGGAAAATGCGCTTCCATAAAGGCTGCTATCTGCATAATTTTGTATCTGATAATACTCGGAGCATAAAAAATCCGCCCAAAGGCGGATTTTTATTGGATTTCGCATTTAGTTCGTAAGAACCAATACTAAACCGGCTGATTACTCTTAGAAAGTGTAACCAACGCCAGCGATCCAGGTACCAACGTCAACGCTACGGATGCGGCTCTGCTCGTAAGAGAAGTCCAGCGCTACGTTCTGCATTGGGTTCAATTGAACACCAGCACCGTATGCTACGCCGTAATCGCTTGAACCCGATTTAGCTTCTGGGTTACCCGCGCCGTTTGCAGTGAAACGACCATAGCCCACACCAACTACGCCATAAACGCTAGCCCAATCGTTGATACGGTAAGCAGGACCCGCAGTGATTGCGTTGTACTGTGCTTTGTTGTAAACGCTGCTGCTGTCACCGAAAGAACTTTTTTCAGTGTGAGTGAAAGAACCGATAGCGCCCAGTTGGGAATCGGACCACTCGTAGCGGTATTTCAGGTTGAAACCTGAAGCCTTGTTAGCAACACCTTGGTAATCGCTCTGAGCGTAACCGCCAGTAACGGTACTCTGGCCTGCAAATGCACTACCTGCGCTCACTGCCAATACACAAGCTGCTACTGCTGAAAGACATGCAATTTTTTTCATAACCACCTCAAGACGCAAATTATTTTCAATTAAACAAAAACACCATTAAAATATAACAAAACTTAGGTAGAAACTCTGCACCTGAATCGTTGTCTAAACTTTTATATGGTGTAACAAATCATTTCAAGAACAGTGTAACTCGCTAAAAGTATACGCCTTTTCCCGAATTTTTGTCGAAATTGTGAAGTTCCTCACTTAACGCTATTCCAGACAATTCTTAGTTTGCCGTCTAAAAGATAGCCGCAAAACGCATAAAAAACACTCAAGATTAAATTATTTCTCTTTTTTCCCGTCTCTGATCCGCTACTTTTGCGAATTATTAGATACATCGGCAGCATTTCATTTACACTGGCAAAAATCTGATTATTCACTCTTTTTCCGAGGCTCTAACGGATGTCGCTGTCCTCTCAGTCCAAATTATCGCTCCCCCTGCTGCCCGTTTTCCTGCTGGTTATAGCCATGATCTCGATCCAGAGCGGCGCTTCATTGGCAAAAAGTCTATTCCCGCTAGTCGGCGCGCAGGGCATTACCTCCCTACGGCTGGGGATTGGTACGCTTATTCTATTTGTGATTTTTAAGCCCTGGCGGATGCGCTTTACAGCCGGTAGCCGCATGCCGTTGCTGGTTTACGGCCTGGCGCTCGGCGGAATGAATTTTCTGTTCTACCTGTCTTTGAAAACTGTTCCGTTGGGTATTGCCGTGGCTCTTGAATTCACCGGCCCGCTGGCCGTTGCCATGTTTTCTTCCCGCCGCCCCATCGATTTTCTGTGGGTTGGGTTGGCCGTAATAGGTTTAGCCTTCTTACTGCCGCTGGGCAAAAGCGTAGACAGTATCGATCTGTTCGGTGCCGCCTGCGCCTTGGGCGCCGGTGCCTGCTGGGCGATTTATATTATTTCCGGCCAAAAAGCTGGGGGCAACCACGGGCCGGGTACCGTAGCTATTGGTTCCCTGATCGCCGCGCTGGTTTTCTGCCCGATTGGCGTAGCCTATAACGGTATGGCGCTGTTTTCTCCCGCTATTTTGCCTATTGCTCTGGCCGTCGCCATTCTCTCTACCGCCTTGCCTTACTCACTGGAAATGGTGGCGTTAACCCGACTTCCGGCCCGTACCTTCGGCACATTAATGAGTCTGGAACCAGCTTTGGCAGCCGTTTCTGGCCTAATTTTCCTGAATGAATATCTGACATTGATACAATGGTCAGCGCTGGGCTGTATTATTGCCGCCTCTATTGGTGCAACTTTAACGATTAAAGCCAAACCCAAGATTGAAGAACTGACTTAATCAATATGAGAGCGATGGCATGGAAATAAGACCGGCAACACCTGAAGATTTCACCGCAATCTGGCCACTTTTTCAGGCGGTTATCGCCAGTGAAGACACCTACGTTTTCACCGCAGACACGCCAGAACGGGTCGCTTACGAATATTGGTTTGGTGACGGCGTGCGCTGCTGGGTCGCGCTGCATGAAGATAAAATCGTCGGGATGTATAAGCTGATTGATAACCAACGAGGATTAGGTTGTCACGTTGCCAACGCCTCTTTTATGGTCGATGCCAGCGTCAGAGGTTTAGGCATTGGCAAACAGCTGGGGCTGCACTGCATTGAACAAGCTCAGCGCCTAGGTTACCGGGCAATTCAGTTCAATTTTGTCGTCAGCACCAATACTCTGGCGGTCAGCCTTTGGCAAAAACTGGGCTTCGGCATTATTGCAACCCTGCCGCAGGCGTTTAAACACCCGAAACAGGGTTACGTAGATGCTTACATCATGCACCGTTTTCTGCCTCCGGTGCCAACCGCTCAGATTTAACACCGTTTAGGCAAGACTTATTCATCACGCTATGCCTTGTTTTATAAGGACTAGCGTTTTTTATTAATTATATTCACTTCTTTTGGCATCCAAAACGGCAGGCTGATTCGTATAGGTAGATGTGAGGCAAGACTCACCTCTTCCATACTAATAAGGATTAACATTATGAAAACGCTTATCCGTACCGCGATCTGTGCCTCTTTAGTATTCAGCAGTGTATCTATGGCAGCAGCGATGTCCGACACCGTGATGGTGGGGGGAGCCGCAATGCTCCCGAGTAAAAACATTATTGAGAATGCCGTGAATTCTAAAGATCACACAACTTTGGTGGCCGCCGTTAAAGCTGCCGGTCTGGTGGATACCCTACAAGGTACAGGACCCTTTACCGTGTTTGCGCCAACCGATGCTGCGTTTGCTAAATTACCAGCCGGAACCGTTGAGAATCTGGTCAAACCGGAAAATAAAGCCGTGCTGACCCAAATTCTGACTTATCACGTGGTAGCCGGCAAATATGATATGAAACAGCTTGAGAAAAAAATTAAAGAGGGTGGCGGTACCGCCGAGCTGAAAACCGTCAACGGTCAGCCTCTGTGGTTTATGAATAATGGGCCTCATAATATCCAGATTAAAGATGCCAAAGGCAATCTGGCCAATATCAGCACTTATGATGTGAATCAGAAAAATGGTGTGATAGATGTCATTGACACAGTTCTAATGCCTAAATAAAAGCGGTCTATACTGGGTGCAGTGTCTCACTGCACCTTGCTTTTAGGGATTACAAATGAATGAAGCGTCTTTGGCTGAACAAATTGAACTGCTGGAAGCGATTGGCAAAGGCGACCAAGCGGCATTTGAACGATTATACCGGTTAACTTCCCCACGTCTTTTCGCCGTTGCCTTACGTATGTTACGTAACCATGCCCGAGCCGAAGAGGTATTGCACGATTGCTTTATTACCGTGCTCAGTCAGGCGATTAATTACAATCCCAGCCTCAGTTCTCCCCTTACCTGGCTCACACATATTGTCCGTAATCGGGCAATAGATTTGATGCGCGGTAATGATAACCGTTTGCAGGGATGGGATGAAGACGAGGCCGATAACCTAGCTGATGACGCGCCCTCGCCGGTCTCTCAGCTACAGCAAAGTTCCGAAGCCAAGCGGTTGGAGCATTGCATGGCATATCTCCCCGCTGAACAGCGGCAAAGTATTATGCTGGCTTATTATCAGGGACTTTCTCACAGCGAGGTCTCAGAACACTTACAACAGCCTCTTGGCACGGTGAAAAGCTGGATCCGCCGCGCGCTGGAGCACTTAAAGAGCTGCGTAGGAATATGAAAAACAGACGCGAATATCAATCAGCACTGGCCGCAGAATATGCGCTGGGCACTCTGCGCGGGCTGGCTCGAATTCAATTTGAGCGACAAATCCTACGGAATCCCGAACTGGCAGAAGAAGTGTCTCGCTGGCAAAACCTGTTTAGCCAAATGGACAATAGCTTACAGCCCGTGACACCGCCGGCCTGGATTTGGAAAAAACTCCAGCTCCAATTGCCTCCCCCCGAAAAAGCAGAGACTTCCTCAATACGCCGCGCAAGTGGCGCATATCTCGGCTGGGCGATCGCAGTCTGTTTAGCTGCACTCTTGCTGGTCCCCCGCCTGCTGGTGCAGCCTGAAGCCCCCATTCCGGTTGCGGTTCTGGCCAGCAGCGAGCAAAGCGGCCAATGGATTGTCAGCATGGATAAATCTACCCGCAGCCTGACGTTAACTCCATTAAGCACAGTACCGATCGGCGAGCAGCATAGCCTTGAACTGTGGAGTATTGCGGCAGGCGAAAAACCTCACTCTCTCGGCTTGTTAAATGCTAGCGGGCCGACGCAGGTCGCTTTCAATAAAGTTGCGTTAACCAAAGGCAACGTGATGGCAATCAGTCTGGAACCTCACGGCGGTTCTCCAACCGGGCAACCTACCGGAGCGGTACTGTACAGCGGGCCATTACAAAATATTTAATGTCGGCGCTTAGCTCTTCAGCCAGCAACAATGAGGTTTTAGGATGAAAGACTGGAATCCTGATTTGTACCGCCAGTTTGAAGCGGAGCGCACCCGACCGGCGACAGATTTACTGGCTCGCGTGGCAATCAATACGCCCGATTTTGTCAGCGATTTAGGCTGTGGGCCGGGTAATTCCACCGAATTACTGCGCCAGCGTTTTCCTCACGCCCATCTGGTGGGAATCGATAATTCTCAAGCAATGCTGGAAAGCGCGCAAAAGCGGCTGCCAGACTGTAAATTTCAACCTGCGGACATTCAGCATTGGCAACCTCCTCAGCCGCAAAATGTGATTTACGCCAACGCCTCCCTGCAATGGTTAGAAAATCATCGCCTTTTGATTCCTCAATTGATGAGCCATTTGGCCCCGCAGGGTATTCTGGCAATCCAAATGCCCGATAACCGTGACGAACACAGCCACTGTGCCATGCGAGAAGTCGCCGCTGAAGGCCGCTGGCAACAACAATTAGCGGCAAGTAACGCTGAACGCGTTAAAATTTTGTCTGCCAGCGAATATTACGATCTGCTGGCTCCTCTTGCTCAACGCGTGGATATCTGGCGAACTCGCTATTTCCACCCGATGCCTTCGGCTCAGGCGATCGTTGACTGGGTACGATCCACCGGCTTACGTCCTTTTATTGACCCTTTGAATGAAACCGATCGGCAAGATTTCTTGCAAGCTTATCTGCTAAAAATCACGGCGGCCTATCCGGTACACAGCAATGGCAACCTGCTGCTGGCTTTCCCTCGCCTGTTTATCATCGCTCAAACGGCCTGAAGTGTTTTTCTTCCTTGCAGATAGAATAACCCTGCCGCTATCAGCGAGGTATTCATTTGCTTACTGCCGATGAATATCAGCCCGTATATTGCTCTGATTTATAACCCAGAAAACCTCTCAATTACCCCTTGTTTGAGCCTATTATTACAATAGCTTTATTTCATAAATAATTATCTTTATCTTAGTGAGCAGGAATTAAAGGCCGCAGTCATGTAAATATGGACATCTTATTGTTTCGCGCAGGTTAAATAACTGAATTTATCCAAAAACAAATAGGCCCGTGAGCACAGATGAATAAATGCTTCAGCTAATTTATTTTAAATCATAACGTTACCAAAAATTTATTCAATCATGGTCTATGACTAATTATCTGACGTTATAACCAATTTAATTGATAGGCCGTATTGGAGCAACGAAATTATATAACCCTGCTATACTTGATCCGGTAAAGAAATTAATAACCAATACAGCATGAGGATACCTATTATGAGTACCGCTAAACTGGTAAAAACGAAATCTTCTGACCTGCTTTACACCCGTAATGATTTGGATGAAAGCGTAAAAATTGGCGCAATCAAAGCGCTGAACCACATGCTGATTCAATTTATCGATCTGTCATTGATCACCAAACAGGCTCACTGGAACATGCGCGGCGCCAATTTTATTGCCGTTCATGAAATGCTGGATGGCTTCCGTACCGCCATTACCGGGCACCTGGATACCTTTGCAGAGCGCGCGGTGCAACTCGGTGGCGTAGCGCTGGGAACCGTCCAAGTCGTCAACGATAAATCACCGTTGAAAAGCTATCCGACTAATATTCATAGCGTGCAAGAGCATCTGAAAGCGCTGGCCGACCGCTATGCGGTGGTAGCGAATGATATTCGTAAGGCGATTACTCAGGTCGAAGACGAAGACACTGCGGATATGTTTACCGCCGCCTCTCGCGATCTGGATCAGTTCCTGTGGTTTATCGAAGCCAATATCGAATAATTTAATTAATAATTGTTAGATGAAACACTATGGAGGGTCGGCTTAGCTGGCCCTTATGCTTTTCGGAGGACACTGACGATGGCAAGCGGATGGGCCGGAGACGGCGCAGTGCAAGACCAGATTGATTCCACCGTTGACGATGCGGTTCAGCGGGCACGTCAGGCGCTGGGTAAGGGCGAGAGTGCTTGTTACTGCCTGGAATGTGGTGAAAAAATTCCTGAGGCGCGTAGAAAAGCGCTAACCGGCGTTCGATATTGTATCAATTGTCAAAAAATCCTCGATAAACAACAGGCTGATCACGCTGGCTATAACCGCCGGGGCAGTAAAGACAGCCAGTTACGCTAACTTCTCTTTCTTCTCTTATACTTTCTCATACTCACTCGCTTATACCGACTGTTTAACCCTTCGTTATTTCTATCATCAATAAATGTCGATCATTATTTTTTGCGTATAAAAAACCTGAACTCACCCGCATTTTGTTATTTAACTGTTAAACTATAATCATTAATTATTGACTAATTAGTTACTGATGGGTTACTCATGGAGAGATTGCACCAAAATGGTAAAAACGCACCATTGTGGTGACCCATAGCAGTGCAAAATACAGTAACTAAGTAGTTGCAACCTAATTATTTAGATTAATTGCTTTATTTTTAAAAGACTTGCAATTTTGGCACGATCTTTTCATATTGCTCCCTGAATTATAAAAAAACGGATCTCCTCCACTCAAAGTACAAAGGAACTCCCACATATGAAGTCACTTGTAAAAGTTTCATTGGCCGCAATCACTCTGGCCTTTGCAATAAGTTCTCACGCAGCGGACAAACTGATTGTTGCCACGGATACCGCTTTCGTTCCTTTCGAATTTAAACAAGGGGATAAATACGTTGGTTTTGATGTTGACCTTTGGGCCGCCATTGCCAAAGAGCTGAATCTGGATTATGAGCTGAAACCCATGGATTTCAGCGGCATCATTCCTGCTTTGCAAACCAAGAACGTTGATTTGGCACTAGCCGGTATCACCATTACGGACGAGCGCAAAAAAGCCGTTGATTTCTCTGATGGTTATTACAACAGTGGCCTGCTGGTCATGGTAAAAACCACCAATAATGACATCAAAGGCGAAGCCGACCTGAAAGGCAAAGTTGTTGCAGTGAAAAGCGGCACCGGCTCTGTTGATTACGCGAAAGCCAACATCAAAACCAAAGATCTGCGTCAGTTCCCTAACATTGACAACGCCTACCTGGAATTAGGTACTGGCCGCGCGGATGCAGTTTTGCATGACACGCCAAACATCCTTTATTTCATTAAAACTGCCGGCAATGGCCAGTTTAAAGCGGTGGGTGATTCCATCAAAGCTCAGCAATACGGTATCGCCTTCCCACAGGGCAGCGAATTGCGTGTGAAGGTAAATGCTGCACTGAAAACATTGAAAGAGAACGGCACTTACAACGAAATCTATAAAAAATGGTTTGGTGTTGAACCTAAGTAATTAATTTTTGCCGTTTTTAGACCAGGAGAATATCCATGCAGTTTGAATGGAGCGCTATTTGGCCCGCCATACCAATCCTGCTTGAAGGCGCTAAGTTAACCCTATGGATCTCGGTCCTGGGTTTACTTGGCGGCCTGATAATTGGGGTTGTAGCCGGTTTTGCCCGTGCTTACGGTGGTTGGTTAAGTAGAAATATTGCATTAGTTTTTATTGAGTTGATTCGCGGTACACCTATCGTTGTACAGGTGATGTTTATCTATTTTGCTTTGCCAATGATGATGCCGGTACGCATCGATCCTTTCTCGGCGGCGGTAGTCACCATCATTATCAACTCCGGCGCCTATATCGCGGAAATTACCCGCGGTGCAGTGCTGTCAATCCACAATGGTTTCCGTGAAGCCGGTTTGGCTCTGGGTTTATCCAAACGCGATACCCTGCGTTACGTTATTGCCCCTCTGGCATTGCGTCGCATGTTGCCACCGCTGGGCAACCAATGGATTGTTAGCATCAAGGACACCTCACTGTTTATCGTGATCGGTGTAGCCGAACTGACTCGCCAGGGTCAGGAGATTATCGCCGGTAACTTCCGCGCCATGGAAATCTGGACGGCTGTTGCGGTGATTTACCTGATTATCACGCTGGCGCTGAGCTTTGTCCTGCGTCGGTTAGAAAGAAAACTGAAAATAATATGATTGAATTCAAGAATGTCTCCAAACACTTTGGCCAAACCCAGGTGCTGCACGATATCAATTTGAATATCACCAAGGGAGAAGTGGTGGTGATTATCGGGCCATCAGGCTCAGGTAAATCCACGTTGCTGCGCTGCATCAACAAGCTGGAAGTCATCACAAAAGGCCAACTGATTGTCGATGGTTTGGATGTTAACGACCCCAAAGTCGATGAGCGTCTGATTCGTCAGGAAGCCGGAATGGTGTTCCAGCAGTTTTATCTGTTCCCTCACTTAACCGCGCTGGAAAACGTGGCTTTTGGCCCGATTCGGGTGCGTGGAGCCAGTAAGGCTGAAGCAGAAAAACAGGCGCGAGCCCTGTTGGCAAAAGTAGGGTTGTCCGAGAGGGCGCACCATTACCCAGCCGAACTGTCTGGCGGCCAGCAACAGCGTGTGGCTATCGCCCGCGCGCTGGCGGTTAAGCCCAAACTGATGCTGTTTGATGAGCCAACCTCGGCGCTGGATCCGGAATTACGTCATGAAGTGTTGACCGTAATGAAAGATTTGGCCGAAGAAGGCATGACCATGGTCATCGTCACCCACGAAGTGGGCTTTGCACAGAAAGTAGCCTCACGCCTGATCTTTATTGATAAAGGCCGCGTGGCTGAGGATGGCGATCCTGATACGTTGATCTCCAATCCGCCAAGCGACAGGCTACGTGAGTTCTTGCAGCACGTTTCCTGATAACCCTACCCAGCGGGCGGCTACTGGCTCCCGCTGGGTATTTCACGATTTCTTATCCCCGTTTATCGCATTAACGTTTACGCTATTAATTTTTCTCAATTAACTACCGCTATAACTTTGCCGGTTTTTTATCTGCGCGAACGCCGCCATCAGCTTCACCACATCCTGCATACCAATATTGACCTGATTAATCACTTCCCCCGCATCCTGAGTGAGCGCCACGCCGCCGCCAGCTTGTTCCACGCAGGTTCCCATACCTTTAATCGCCGCGGTCACTCCGTTCTGAATCGTTTTGGTCATATGTTCGATTTCAGTGGCAGCTTGACGAGATTGATCCGCTAGCAAACGCACCTCACTGGCCACCACGGAAAATCCTTTGCCATGCTCTCCCGCATGGGCAGCCTCAATGGAAGCATTAATCGCCAGCAAATTAGTTTGAGAGGATATCTTACGAATGGACTCTACAATGGTGCCGATCTCCTTGGAACAGCGCCCTAAGTCGCTGACTACGTCCGAAGTTTCGCGGGCAATGGATTCCACTTCCAGCATGCCTTTTACCGCCTGCTGGACAATATTTGCCCCTTCGGACGCTGACTTATCGGTATTGACTGAAAGATGATGTACGTTGCGCATCAGCGCTTCTTCATGCTGCTGCTGTTGAATCAGTTGAGTAATATCCTGAGCAATTTTAACCACCTTTATCACCTGCCCATCGTGATCCATAATCGGGTTATAGCTGGCCTCCAGCCAGACATCTTCTCCACGGCTATTCATACGTTCAAAGCGGCCGACAATAAATTCGCCACGCGCCAAACGCTGCCAATGCTGGCGATATTCGTCGCTATGGGCAAACTCAGGCTTACAGAGAATCTGATGGGGTTTATGCTGAATATCCCGAAGAGAGTAACCGATGATATTTAATAGATTATCGTTGGCATCCAGAATAATGCCTGCGGGCGTGAAAGTTATCATGCCCATTGAACGATTTAGGGCTTTTAGCAGACTTTGGTGCTCTTGAGACTGTAAAATTCGCTCGGTGACATCGCTGGCAATCTTGATTATCTCCACCACTTTCCCCTGCCTATCCAGCACTGGCGTGTAAGTCCCCTGCAACCAGACCACCGAGCCATCTTTGCGAATACGTTTAATATTATCGGTGATCGGCTTTCCCTGATTTAATATCTGCCAGTGGCGTTGATAGGCTTCGCTTGCGACATAATTGGGATCGCAAAATATTCGATGATGCTTGCCTATTATCTCTTCACGCTGATATCCCATTGCCTGTAGAAATAACTGATTTGCCTGTATTACCGTCCCATCTGGCTTAAATATAATCATCGGTACTGCGCTATCTATCGAGGTTAATTCGGAACGCCAGGGCGCATGAGAAGATCGTAAATTTAAGAACATAGCTGAGAGTCCTTATGGCGAATAATGAATAAGCCGAGGCCTTATCTTTATCAACATGCCTTTTTACAAAAAACATGCCAAAGCCCGAAGAACATTAAAAATGTCCTCCGCAGGCTTTAGTCTTCACCCTGGGAGAATGAGACATTGCTGTAAAATCAGAGAAAGTCACAACGAAAAATTTTGTAATTTGTATGATTATTAGCAGGCTATATTGCCCGTCGGGTATTTATCCTCTAAGCGTAGAACAAAGTAATGATATTGTTAACTGCTCGACACAATAACCGGATAAAAACTGTGATTACTTTTGATGAAATGGCTGGAAAGGCGGGTGAATAAAGCAAAAAGTGGGAGATCGCAGAAATAAAATAGGGCCCGACAACATTTGGCAGATAACGCTACCGTTGCCGCCGAGCCAAGAGTTGATTTAATACTTTTAATCAATACTTTCAACCAATTATATTCAACCGAATAGCAGGCTACGTTACCAGCGTTCAGCCACCCAGGCCGCCTGTTGCTCTTCAGTCTGAAATGTCCAGGCCACAAAACGGCTGACTTTTTGCCCTTGCGCCATATCAATAGTGCGAACCTCTACCGCCTTAGCGTAGCGTAAAGCGTGATAAATCGCTGGTAGGCTGGTTTTTTTCGATACCAATGAAGTGAACCACAGGCAATTATTGCCCCTCGCGACGCTTTCTTGCACCATGCGAGTGACAAAACCCTCTTCGCCGCCCTCGCACCACAGTTCGCTATTCTTGCCGCCAAAGTTCTGCACCGGCTTAGCCGCCACTTCACCTTTGCCCAATTTGTGCAATTTACGGCGAGTTGTCGCCGCAGCTTCTTCCGCAGAACCGTGGAACGGAGGGTTACACAGGGTGACGTCATAACGTTCGTTAACTGCCCAAACGCCTTCGAAGATAGCTTGAGGCTGCTTTTGCAATTTCAGACGTAGCGTATTTCTCAGGGTCGGGTTCATCGATACCACCATTTTCGCCGCGTTCAGCGCATGCGGATCGATTTCCGTACCGGTAAAGCGCCAGCCGTACTCACGCTGACCGATAATTGGATAAATACAGTTGGCCCCCACGCCGACATCTAATACCGCCACGCTTTTCCCCTGAGGAATCACGCCGCCATTGCAGCTAGCCAACAAATCGGCCAAATGATGCAGATAATCTGCACGCCCTGGAATCGGTGGGCAAAGATAATCTGCAGGAATATCCCAGAATTCAATGCCGTAGAAATGTTTTAACAGCGCCCGGTTTAACATTTTTACCGCCGCGGGATCGGCAAAATCCACGGAAATATCACCGTAAGCGTTCGGAGCCAAAAATGCGCTTAATTCAGGGCAACTGGCTGAAAGCGCATCAAAATCGTAGCGGGAACGATGGCGATTTCGGGGATGTAATCCGCTTTTTTCTTTGGGAAAGATTTTTTTGTTTTCCATCGTCTTCAGTCTCTGATAGGCATTTTCTGGCGCGTAAGATAGCATAAATCGCCTTAAAACGGGCGAGTGACAAAACAGGCCGCCAATAACCTGTTAATTTTCCAGCGAGAGTGCGCGAAATTCCGTTTAGCCACTAAGCTGACTTCTTATGATAAACCTGATGTAGGGATGTTATGAGTACCGAAGACGATTACTATTATGAGCCCGCCAGCGGCCACGGCCTGCCCCACGACCCATTAAACGCCATTATCGGCCCACGACCTATCGGCTGGATTTCCTCTGTTAGCGCCAAAGGCCAGCGTAATCTGGCTCCTTACAGCTTTTTTAACTGCTTTAGCTATACGCCACCTATCATCGGTTTTTCCAGCAACGGTTGGAAAGACAGCGTGGCTAATATTGTGGAAACCGGCGAGTTCGTCTGGAATCTGGCCACCCGCCAGTTAGCAGAGGCGATGAATAACAGCTCCGCCCCGCTCTCGCGGGAGCAGGATGAATTCCAGTTTGCCGGTTTAACGCCGCAACCCAGCCGGTTAATCGCCGTAGATCGCGTCGCGGAAAGTCCGGTGAACTTTGAATGTAAACTCACGCAATGCATTCAGTTAAAGGCCGCCGACGGCAGCAATACCAATAGCTGGCTGGTGCTAGGAGAAGTGATTGCGGTGCATATTAATCGTCAATTGCTAGACAGTAACGGCACCTATCTGACCACGGCGGCGCAGCCTATTCTGCGAGGAGGCGGGCCGAGTGCTTATTATGGCGTCACCGAAGAGCAGCGCTTTGATATGCTGCGTCCGCAGGGGGTCGCCGCACGTTAGTTTTTGTTCATAAAAATTGAATTAGATTCTCAATTCTATCCGGTTTCATAAATATCACAGAGGCGTAACATAGCTTCTATCGAAAGGAAATGCCCTTTCACTCTAACGAAATCGGATAGGATTACATCATGAAAAACATCAAAAACTTTGTTGCAGTTCTCGCTCTAACTACCCTTTCATTTGCCAGCGTTGCCGCTGAACACGTTAATAGACAGGACGCGGCTCAGTACCAGAAAGCAGGCGTCATTTCCGTTAGCGGCGCAACTGACCTGAGCAGCCTGAAAGCACAGTTAGCTGAAAAAGCTGATGCTGCTGGCGCTAAAGCCTTCACCATTACTTCTGCAACCGGTAACAACCTGATGCACGGCACCGCAGTGATTTATCACTAATATTCCTCAGCCGTTCGAAAATGTCCATCAGCACCCCCTGATGGGCATTTTTCGATCTATTCTGTTGATTACAAGGCATTAATAGCATTGGCGAAAGCGCGACACATCGCTTCGTCCCCATGCTGATTATCAGCCAGCACACGTTCACCATCGACCACTCGAATACTGACATTCAGATCAAAATCAGCCGCTGGCTGTGGCCGCTGCGCCGCGCTGGCAATAGCGTCCTGCGCGGCTGCCCACGCTTGCTCAACCGTTTGATTGCAGGCCGCCGCCAGATAAGCGGGATTAAATCCTTCGCCAGTCAAACTCCGTAAGGTTTCATCATGGCTAACGCTATTACCGGGACGCCAGTAATGTTCCGCCAGATCCGAGCCAATTGCCGGGTTATCGGTTAAATAGCCGTCGCGTTGCAGGAAGAAGGCGCGCGTTTGCTCTACCGCCATCAACGCCAATAGATAACCCTGATAGGAGCAGGCCGATTCCATTGATAATAAATGAGGAATCGCCAGCGTTGGCCTTGGGCTGGCGTTAATACCCAGAATCTTTTGCTCAATATCTCGCGCCAGCTGGGTAATTGCCTGCGGCGTTAGCTGCACGTCATCCCATTGATACAAAGCCCACTCAAAGTAAGGCACCAGTAAAATATGACGCTCATTGAATGCGCGCATCGGTTGCTTGGATTCAATATTGTCGCGAATCAATTCATCTGGCAGCGGTTCACCGGCAGCATTTTTAGCGTAACGTTTTAACCAATCCGCATCGTCCAGCAGGCTATCGCAGAACATCGACTGAGTTTCTGCATAAGCCATTGAGGTCGGTGGAAATTCCTGCGAGAAACAAGGCGCATTTTGCACAATATTAGCAAAATGCGCCGCGTGGCCGCCTTCATGGAACAGCGTATTCAAACCTGAAGCTCCACTTCCCACCTGATCGGGTTTCGCCAAACTGGTAAAATTGATCCGCGCCGGTATCCATTTACCCTGCTGAACAAATGGCGGCACCGGGCCATGCATAAAACCATTTTCATATTTTCCAGCGCGAACCAGTAAATCCAAATTCATCTCCGCGCCGCGAAAACCAATGTGCAGGCGCTTAAAACTGTTGATCCAGCGATCTAATGATTCGGCAAAAGGAAAATAAGGATCGAGCTGACGAGTGACGTCTCCAGCGCTGGCAAAACGGATATTCCAAGCTTCTAATGCAGACTCCCCTTGTTTTTCCGCCAGTTGTTGCAGGCTACGGCGGTTCGCTTCACGAGTTTGCTGTTCAAAAGTATCCAGAATGGCAAACAGTTGTTCCGGCATCATCTGTTCGGTTTTATTAACTTTATAGTCAAAATAGTTACGATACCCCATTTGGCGAGCAAATCGGTTACGCAAGATAATCAACTCAGGCAAGCCATTGTGCAACAGCCATTGCTCTACTTCGCGCAGCGCCTGCTGAGAACTTTGTCGGTAAGTTTCATTTTCATTAGTAGCCTGATTGGTCAGCAACTCGCCCAGGGAAGCCGCGACTTTTTCACCTTTAGCATTAAAATGCATTGGCTGGTGAGTTTTGCGCCGCTGATAAAGATCGGACTCGAAGGCAATAATTTCATCTAGCAAAGCCTGCGCCTGAGGATCTTCAATGGCATTACAGTCAAAAAAGCGATACCAGCCCCGCAGCCCGTGAAGCAAATCCTGATTTTCCGGCGTTTTTGGCTGGGCTTCTAATGCCGTAATCAGCTCACGCAGCTCTTTTAAACGGCGACTTTCCGCAATAAACCTTTTGTATGCCGTCTCCGCCGCCGAGAATTGCTTCCCAACGTCGGCATCCCCCAAACCCATGTAATTCTGCCAAAACAGGTCTTCTTTGGCCTGATGCACTGCCAGATAATCTTGATTCAACGCGTTGAAATAACTCAAAGCCTGTTGCATAGGATTCCTTCCATCATTGATAGGGTTATCACGCTAAAAGCCCTCACCGACCTGATGCCAGCGGGAAGCCAATCAGGACCAAGACTGGCGGAAACCGCGCAGTTTATTCTGTGAAAACCGGATTATTTAGCAGCAAATTGCCGCAATGCCTGCTCTACCGATATTGCCTGCCCGGCAATAACCTGACAGCAGGCTAACTGCTTGAGGATCGACAACGGAACCGGCACCTCGCCAGCCAGACAGCGTTCAATCCAGCGGGCAGTTTCTGCTGCATCTTTGGATACAGGTAGATCAGGCACGCCGCTTTCTTCTGCACGCTCCAGCAAGACTCTTTGCTCACCGCCAACGATCGCGTGGAGCGGCGGGCTGCGCAGCGGATTAGCGTAAACTTCCCCTTCAGTTCCCTGTAGCAGCAACGCCGGCGCGCCAATAGCCTGAAAGAATCGACCGACCTTTTGCATATATTCTGGATGCGAAACGCTGGCCAAACGCAGCGCTCGCTGATGCAGAAATGGCGTCGCCAGTTTTGCCAAGGTATGGCTGCTATTACGCACCCCCATACGCCAGCGCATTTGTAGCTGACAATCTAACTCTGGGGAAAATGCAGATACCGGAATAAATACCGGCTGGCCGTTATCCAACCGAGTTTGAGCATCTTCTTTTGTCTCAGACCAAGGCATGCCTAGCGCCTGAAAAATCTCAGCGCTGGTCACGCGAGTGCTATCTTCGGTCACGCCGTGTACGACCACCGGCAGCCCTAAACGCGACAACAGTAACGCCAGAAGCGGTGTCAAATTAGCCTGTTTACGCGCACCGTTATAGCTGGGGATCACCACCGGCATTGGCCGACCTTCAGGAGCCTGTAGCGCCATCACTTGCTGTTGCATAGCCTGATAAAAACCGAGGATTTCCTCCTCCGATTCCCCTTTGATACGAAAAGCAATCAGAATGCCCCCCAGCTCCAGTTCAGGCACCTGCCCCGCCAGCATTCGTTGATAAAGCTCACAGGCTGTCTGCTGATCCAAATCGCGGGCGTGATTTTTGCCACGTCCTACTTCTTTGATAATTTTGCGGTAATCCATCAACAAAGGCTTCCTCTCGCTATTTTGTTTAGCATAACTCAGGTTTGATCCGGCTAAAACCGGCTCACTTACTCCCAGGGAGCCTGCGGTGTAAATGCCTCCACCAGCCTATCAATCGCCGCCCGAATCCGCGCGGGCATCACCTGCCCTTTTAGCCAGACAATATTAATCGGTGAACCGGCGCCAGTGTTGCCTGGCAAGGTTTCCATCAATCGACCGCTTTGCAGCGCAGGGTTGACGAGCCAGCGCGGCAGTAGTGCGATACCGTGCCCCGCTTCCGCAGCCGTGGCTACCGCCGCCATATTATCCAATCGTAAACGACTGGCTGGCGTTATAGATTCGGTTTTGCCTGCGTCATTCACTAAACGCCACGTTTGGCTGCGACCATTTCGTAACAAACTAATCGTGCGATGATGCGCTAAATCCGAAATGGAAGTGGGATGACCATAGGTAGCTAAGTAATCAGCACTGGCGCACAACACCCACTGTTGTTCTCCCAGTTTTCGCGCCGCCAACCCGGCAACATCACCAATATGCCCAATACGCACAGCCAGATCGACGCCTTCCTCCGCAAAATCCACTGTGCGATTGGAAAACAAAATTTCCAGCTGTAGCGCGGGAAAACTGTCGGCTAATTCGAGCAACGGCGACATCACCCACTGCTGGCCGAACAATATCGGCAATGACACGCGCAAGCGCCCGCTGGGAGCCACGGCTCGCGCCGCCAACTGAATCTCTGCGGCGTCCAGCGCATCCAGCGCTTTTACGCAATCCTCATAGAAAATCTGCCCTTCGTCGGTGAGAGAGAGGCTACGAGTGGTGCGCTGAAACAAACGCACCGACAGGCGGGATTCTAGCCGCGCCACTGCTTTACCCACCGCTGAGCGGGATAAACCAAGCTGTTCTGCAGCACGGCTAAAACTGCCAGCCTGCGCCGCCTGGACAAAAGCTCGTATGCCGTGCAAACGATCGCCGGAAATCATCACTTTCTCCTTATCAAAGCCCAATGAATATCACCCATCTTAAATAAATCTGTACTGATTGATACCCCATTGGAGAATTTAATTCCGCTATAAAAAGAAAAAATGGCGCAACTGAGTCACTTAACTAGCCACTACACCGTGAGGGTTTCTTCTTCCCGGATTATGCCTATGTCCTCAGCGCTCACTTCGGATTTACCTCTGACCCGTCGACAATAGGCTCTCATGCTGACCGGTATCAGTCTGGCCAGTTCTTTAGGTTGTATCGATTTGACTATCGTCAATACCGCGGTTCCCGCCATTCAACAGGCATTTTCCGCCAGCGCGGAAAACCTACAGTGAGGCGTTTTATTGTTCCTGATGGCACTCTGCGCTTTTATGGTCACCGCGGGTCGCTACGCTCGCTATCGGATACTTTATCTGGGGATGCCGCTGTTTGGCTTATCATTACCAAGCGCTGGCCTGGCCGATAGCATTTGGATGATGAATCTCTTTCGCTTATTACAGTGAGCAATCTGGGTTGTACTTTATACGTAACGGTCAGCCTGATGGCCGCCTTTCCCGAAACAAGCCCGCACCAGAGATAGGCACTTTGTTGGGCGTAAACGAGCCGGGATGGGCGATTGGGCCGGTGGTGGGCAGAATACGGGTTAGCACCTTAGGCTGGCGTTGGGTATTTTTACTCAATTTAGCGCTGATTTTACTGAGCTTTGCCGGCTGTCGGGGCAAAGTATGCGAATTGCTCCTTGATACAGGCCAGCAGAGATTGGATATTATCTGTCTACTATTGCTGATTAGCGTGCTGGCCATTTTACTGTCAGGTATCAATCATGGCGGCCTGTGGGGTTGGATAAGCGGTAAAACTTTGGAGATTTTGTTGCTGGCCGCGCGAGGAAAACGCCCCCGCAGCCCAATCGGCGTCGCGGGGAGCGGATAATTAGAATCAGGTCTTCGACGCCGTAGGGCTAAACAACGCACGGTAAAGGCCACCGCCCAAAGCACCGCCTATCAGCGGCGCTAACCAGAATACCCAAAGCTGCTGTAAGGCAATTCCACCGGCAAAAATGGCCACTCCAGTACTTCGCGCTGGATTAACCGAGGTATTATCCACCGGAATAGAGATCAAATGGATTAAGGTTAAACATAAACCTATGGCTAACGGCGCTGCCGCGGCGGGTGAACGGGAATCCGTCGCGCCCATAATCACCATCACAAACCCCATTGTCAGAATCACTTCGGCAATCAACACCGATTGCAAACTGTAGCCCCCCGGAGAACGCACGCCGTAACCATTGCTGGCAAAGCCTGCGGTGACGTCGAATCCGGACTTACCACTGGCGATAAGATACAATACCGTGGCACCGGCTAATCCCCCCAGAACCTGCGCAATAATATAGGGAATCAACTGCGCGCCGGAAAATCGCCCACCCACCCAGAGCCCCAGCGACACCGCTGGATTAAAATGCCCGCCGGAGACGTGGCCCAAAGCATAAGCCATAGTGACGACGGTTAAACCAAACGCCAATGCGACGCCCAAAAAACCGATTCCCGCCACTGGAAACATAGCCGCCAACACCGCACTACCGCAGCCCCCCAAAACTAACCAGAAAGTACCGATAAACTCTGCCATAACCTGTTTCATGCTGCTTACCTCAGACGCCGGATAGACCCTTAAAATGGGCTGGAAGCTGAACTACGCCACTGCCGGAGGTACGCCCAGACTTAACTCGTATGAGTTGGCAAATAAGAGTTAACTGACCTGCGGCTAATTTAATCTTAGCCACGGATTTTTTTGAGGTGAAAGAGAATTGCGTGAAACCGTTTGAAATGCCTGGCTACAAATAAAAATGGCAATGAATTGCTCACTGCCATTCGCTTATTTTTCACCACGTCGTTAGCTGCCCAACGTAACGTCCGTGCGGCGACGTTTAGGGGCTTTTTTTCGCGTAGTCGCTGCTTTAACCGAGGTTTTTTTCGCCGCAATAGGCACCGCTACCGCCTCTGGCATCTCCGGCTGTTCAATAGGGAAAACGGGCAACGCCGCCAATAAGCGTGAGCCGTAGCCTTTGGTCAGTAAACGGCGATCATAAATGACAATTTCGCCGTGGCACTCATTACTGCGGATCAAGCGCCCCACCTGCTGAATCAGGTTAAATGAAGCGCTAGGTAAACTTTGCACTTCAAACGGATAGCGTTTTAATGATTTCAGCCATTCTCCTTCCGTCAAAATCACCGGGCTATCAATCGGCGGAAATGCAATCTTATGGATATGCACCTGCGTCAGTAACTCCCCTTTCAGATCCAGGCCTTCCGCGAAGGATTGCAAACCGATGAGTACGCTGGGCGTGCCTTTTGTCACCCGTTTACGATGCTCTTCAACCAACCGGTAGCGCGGCTGATCACCTTGAACCAGCAGCATTAAACGCAGATCGGTGATGTGGCTCAGAAAGGTTTGCATCGCCCGATGGCTGCTAAACAAAATCAACATACCTTTATGGCGACCGCTGGCCTGTTCGGCTCGGAAATACTGCGCCATTTCGGCCAAATGCTCCGCTTCGTTCGCCATCGTCGGTTCGACGCGCATTTTGGGAATAACCAGCTTGCCCTGCTCAACGTGGTTAAACGGGGAGGAAAGCGCCACAAAACGATCCCCGGTCTTTTCGCTCAAACCAGAGAGTTCCTGTAGGCGAGCAAAGCTGTTGAGGGAACGCAGCGTAGCCGACGTCACAATGACATGGGGGACTTTGCGCCACAGCATTTTATCTAACTGATCACTCACGCGAATCCCCACGCAGTGGAAGGACAGATGAGTTTGATTTTCGCGATATTCCCGCGTAACCCATTTAGAAATAGGCGCATTTGAAGCTTTATCCATTGCGGCCAGACGCCACAGTTTGGTCATTGCCTCCAGATAACCGAAGGTACGGCTCATCTGTAAAATCGCCCGATGCAGCCGCACGATATCGTGCTTACCGGTTTGTTCGGTTAAATCATTAAGAACAAACTCGGCTAAACCGCGTAGTGCATCGGTTAACTTAAATAATTTGGCGCAGCTTTCTGTCAGGCTTTCCGGCAGGATGCCCATTTCAAAACGATAAGTAGCTTGAATACTATCCGTAGGAAGCAATTGGCTAACCTGTTGTTCTACGTTCAGAATCAGCTCCCGCATCTGCTCGCAGTGATCTTTTAACCGTTCCGAATTAGCCAGTTTAGGCGGGTTTTTCGGCCGATATTGCACCATGCACTGATCCACCAGGCGGGCAATCATATCCAACTGCATATTGGCAAAAACGGCGGTGATCTCACCTTCGATCTCCAACGCATCCCGCGCCACATCTGGCAGGTGATGCCCCTCATCTAGCACCAATAATAATTCTTTTGGATTCGGTAATACCGATTCAGTTTCCAGCGCCGCCATGACCAAAGCATGGTTGGCTACCACCACATCGGCGGTTTCGATCTCTTTACGCGCAATATAGAACGGACATTCACGAAAATAATGACAGTTGCGCCCTAAGCAGTTGGCTTTATCAGTGCTGAGCTTGCCCCACAGAGAATCGCTGATAGATTGTTGATGATGATCGCGCAGCCCATCCCAAACGTGGCTGCTCAACGCTTTAGACAGGCCCACGCAGGTTGCCTGCTCCTCGCCGTTGGCTGGCGCCAGCTCATCGCCCAAAAACAGCGATAAATCGCCCTGGCCAGAGACATCGGTACACATGGCGGCCAGATTTCGCGGGCAAACATAGCGTCCGCGCCCAAATGCGCCGGTAAATTTCAAATCGGGAATAATTTTTTTCAGTAACGGCAAATCCTTGCTGTAAATCTGATCCTGCAGCGCCACGTTAGCGGTGCTCACCACCAGCGGCTTGGTTTCCGCGCGGCCGATCGCAATACCGGGAATCAGGTACGACAAGGTCTTCCCCACGCCGGTTGGGGCTTCGATAGCCAAATGTCGTCCGGCATCGCCGGCCAGCGTTTTCGCCACTTCAGCTATCATTTGACGCTGCGGAGCGCGAGAAACAAAGTCCGGAATCTGTTGCCCAAGGGCCTTATACCACTGGCTGATTTGATCTTTTACTGCGGGGGATAACGCCATGCATATCTTATCTAAACTGAATGTTGCCCTATTGTCCCACAGTGCGCCGCTCACGTCAGCCTATTCGGGACCGCGAATGCGTAGAATAATTCAGCGCCTTCACCGCTGATTATCAATTATTTTTTATTATCTCATCCTTAAATTCACTTTGTCATAAATACATCACACAGATGCGGTAAAAATTCTGCGCTGAGAAAGTTCAGACAGATATTGAATACAGCAAAAACTTTGATGATTGGCATCTTTCAATGAAGAAAACAGGGCAAAAACATGAAAATTAATATTCTGGCAATGTTAATACCGGCGCTTTTAATTGCCACTACTTCACACGCTGCGGAAGTTTATAATAAAGACGGCAATAAACTCGACTTATACGGAAAAGTAAAAGGTTTGCATTATTTTTCTGACAGTAAAAGTAATGATGGTGATAAATCTTACGTTCGTTTTGGCTTTAAAGGCGTCACCCAAATTAATGACAAACTTTCCGGCTACGGTCAGTGGGAATATCATGTTGCGGTTAACCACGCGGAAAGCGAAGGCACCGCCGATACCAAAACCCGCTTAGGCTTTGCCGGTTTGCGCTACGCCGGATTGGGTTCTTTCGACTATGGCCGTAACTACGGCGTGTTATACGATATCGGCGCGTGGACCGATATGCTGCCGGAATTCGGTGGCGACAGCTATGTAAAAACCGATAACTTCATGACTGGCCGCACCAATGGCGTTGCCACTTATCGTAACAGCGATTTCTTCGGTCTGGTGGACGGTCTGAAATTTAGCCTGCAATATCAAGGCAAAAACGACGATACTTCCCGCGGGACTTCGAAACAGAACGGCGACGGCTTTGGTCTGGCGTCCAGCTATGAAATTGGATCAGGCGTTAGCATCGGTGCCGCGTATACCTCCTCCAACCGCACAACCGCTCAGAAGGCTGGCACATTCGGTAAAGGCGATAAAGCTGAAGCCTTCGCCACGGGGCTGAAATATGATGATAACGGCGTTTATCTGGCGGCAACCTATGCCGAAACCCGTAATATGACGCCAATTTCCGGTACGGCCAGTATTAATAACACCCCAACATCAGTGAGCGGCTTTGCAAATAAAGCACAAAACTTTGAATTAGTGGCTCAATATCAGTTCGATTTCGGTCTGAAACCTTCTCTGGCCTATGTTCAGTCAAAAGGTAAAGATATTGAAGGTCTAGGCGATGTCGATTTGGTTAAATATATTGATGTAGGCGCTTATTACTTCTTCAATAAAAACATGTCTACTTACGTAGATTATAAAATTAACCAGTTGAGCAACGACAATAAACTGAAACTGAATAATGACGATATCGTTGCCGTCGGTTTGGTTTATCAGTTCTAAGTCTTCTGTAAAGCATTACCCTCATTTTATATGAAGTATTTTTCAGGTCATTCGCCGGGATTAATTCCCGGCTTTTTTATATGTTAATCTCATTCATACACAACATTAACGCGTCTCGGGAGCCTGGAGCAGCCAGTTATCTCGTAAAGCCCCGTTCACCGCCCCACGAGCCTTGGCTACAGATTTTCCTGTCGGGGGGCTGAAACTGCCCAGAGCGATCCAATGCTGATAACGAGGTTGGCCCAACGCTTTGTCCGCCTGACTCAATAAAGGTATCAACCGAATGCCAAAGCGATCCCGCGTGGGATAAGGCCAATCTAGGTTTTTATCGATATAAGGTGCCATAAAATCCAGCGCTTTCAGTAACCCGCTGCCGTTAGGCGTTTGGTAGCGCCATAAATCCAAATGCAGGTTGTTCGCCAGCGTAGCCAGTTGCGTCACTGCCTGTAAATTAAAGTCGCTATAATGGAAAGAACGCGTTCGAGCCAACTCCAACGGCTGTGCGCCATTGGCCTCCAACTGATAATTCAGCAGCGGCTTCATCTGTTCGGCCATGTCCAACACCAAGTCGTCACGCTGCAAATACCAGGCAATTCCGGCAACCTGCACTTTGTACCAACTGCCGTGATTGTTTTTAGCCGCCGCCTCTTTTTTTCCCAACGGGCTGGTTTGCAACCAATACAAATAATCCGTCATCCACTGATGCATTTGTTGTTCATCCTGCGCCGTCCAGCTCGGATTTTTACGCAGCATGATCAGCGAATCCACGACTCGGATAGCGAAATAACGTCCGTCCAGCACACCAGAACCTCTCCCTTCTGCCACGCCGGGAACGCCTTGAGCAAAATTAAGATTTGGGTTCATCCGCGTAGCCGGTACCAAAAACCACGCTCGGATCATCCCGACAGCTTTATCCGCATATTTTTGCTGACCGGAGAAATACCAGGCTAGTGTCAGAGCCTGCACCTGCGCGGTGAAGTCCGCCAGCCGAACGCCGTCGCTGTCCTCATTTTTACTGGCCGGATTAATGTCGCCGTCCTGACGAACCCAGGGTAAACCGTCAGGGCGCTGGCTGTCCGGCCACCAATAGGCGCTAAGACTGAGATAATCATGTTTAGAACCGCTGGGTGGCGTCATGCGTTTATCCATCACGCTCATATTTTCCCGCGCTAACGCCTTATCCGCCTGTCGAATTAGCTGGGAATACGCTTCTTGAGTGAGTTCCGGCGCCTGCTGCTCAGTAATAAGCTGCCGATTCTTCTGGAGATCTTCAGTAGATAAAAATGCATAGGGTGGGCTGGCGGCTGCGCTATGGCTTAGCAACCCGTAAGTCATCGCCAGCCCCAGAATACCTGGCACTGACCCTCGAATGTTCAATATTCTCAAGCGGGACTCCAAACCAATAACTGAAAATGCTGATTTATTCAGCATGCTATATCAGAAAAAAATTTTCATTGGTTTAAATGTGTCCAAATATCCTCAATCCATTGACGCCAAAAATACGATAGATAAAGACCTATTGATTGCGGGGAGTTTATCCCCATAGATAATGGGGCAAAAAACAGATTTAATCCTTTGCTTATCATCAGCCAGATCATGTTTACTAAACCACTCTTTCCCGTCCTTACCTGTTGAAGAATCATGCTAAAGCAAACTAGCCGTAACCCGTGGGCGTTAATTGGTGCGCTTTTCACGCTGTATTTCGTCTGGGGATCTACCTATCTGGTGATTCGTATTGGCGTAGAAAGCTGGCCTCCGTTGATGATGGCCGGGATTCGTTATCTGGTGGCGGGGATTATTCTGTTCAGTTTTCTGGCTATTCGCGGCCATCAGTTACCGACACCACGCCAATGGCTGGCGGCCAGCGCCATCGGAATTTTGCTATTAGCCATTGGTAACGGGCTGGTGACTATTGCTGAACATCAGCACGTTCCTTCCGGTATCGCGGCGGTTATGGTCGCCACCGTTCCGCTATTTACCCTGTGTTTTAGTATGCTGTGGGGCATGAAGAATACCAAACTGGAGTGGGCTGGCATTGGGCTGGGACTGGTTGGTATCATTTTGCTGAATACTGGCAGCAATTTACTGGGAAATCCTACCGGCGCGCTGATGATTCTACTGGCTTCGGCGAGCTGGGCCTTTGGTTCGATCTGGAGTTCCAAACTGGCATTACCCGCAGGCGCGATGTCTGGCGCGGCTCAAATGTTAGTTGCTGGCGTAGTATTACTGCTGGGCTCAACCTTAAGCGGAGAAAAACTGACGCAACCGCCAACCACCAGCGGAATTCTGGCATTGATGTACCTGATTGTATTCGGCTCAATGCTGGCCATTAGCGCTTATATGTTCCTGCTGAAAAACGTCCCTCCGGCGGTGGCGACCAGCTATGCCTACGTTAACCCGGTGGTGGCAGTATTGTTGGGCATCGGATTTGCCGGCGAGAGTCTGTCTCTAACCGAGTGGCTGGCACTGGCGGTTATTGTCTCGGCGGTCGTATTGATAACATTGGGCAAGTTTTTAATTGGTAAGCGTTAAAAGCCGCGCCCTTGTTTCGCTAAGGGAACCGTCTATAATTCCTGCTGTTTCGATAAAAAGTGAAAATATAACTATGCAGAAGAAATTACTGATCGCCCTGTTTGCGGTGATGGCTCTGAGTTCTCTGGGCGGCGTATTCCTGGCGGGTCTGAACATGTATACCCGTTCAACCACGCCGCAGGAAACCGAAACGGTACACTCTCCGCTGGGTGACATCGCGCCGGCCGGGATGTCTAACGCCGGTCAAAAGCAGCCTTAATCACTACTCTATTCATCATGCATCGCTGCTGTAAAAAGACTGTTAGCCCCTCCCCCATTCAACCACCTGCGAGCGGAGGGGGGCACAGCGAATAGACAGATCAACCCTCCGTTACTCTTTCAGTTCCTTAACAACGTCTGCATTGCCTTTGTCCAAATTATAACGCCCTGTCAATCATAAATATTTCTTAACTTTGTCAGACCGTTAAACGCCAAAAGGGCAAAGTGCGCGTCCATCGCTCTTTGCCCTTTAATACCACAAACAGAATTCTCTCTGCGGTTTGACGATCGGTAATGACTTATTCAGTACCCAAATATTATTTATTCAGTACCCAAATAGAGTATTTACCGTCTTTCTGCTCGGAGCCTTCCAGAATTTTCTCGAAACCTGGGAATTTTTCACCCCATTCCGCGATGCTCTGGATATAGCGCAGCCAAGGCTCATCGTTAGAACCAAAGCTTTCCCCCGGCATGATGATAGGGATGCCCGGAGGGTAAGGAATAACCCCAACCGCTGAAATACGACCCGCCAATTGATCAATCGGCAGCAATTCACACCGACCTGCCATATGATCCTGGAATGCTTTACGCGGCAAAGTAACCGGTTTAGGTAAGTTACTGAAAGCTTCAGATTGCAATTTATCCATTTCGCTGGTTTTCATGTGGGCGAACATGTCGTCACACAGGTCTTTCAGCCCCATTTTTCCATATTGCTGCGGGTAGTTTTTCGCCAAATTCGGCAGACACAGGGCAATTGGCGTGTTGTCATCGTAGTGCTGTTTGAATTCCAGTAATACGTTGATTAACGTTCCCCATTTCCCTTTGGTTACGCCGACTGAGAACAGGCACAGCACCATAAAATCGGTGGTCCGTGAAGGGACAATCCCTTTCTGACCGAGGTAGGCCGTTACCACCGCCGCTGGAATCCCTTTGTCCAGCATTTTGCCGTCGTCACCCATGCCCGGCACCATAATGCCGGCTTTAATTGGGTCCAACATGCACCAATCGTCTTCCAATTGATCAAAGCCGTGCCAGTTTTCCCCCGGTTTCAAAACCCAACAAGACGGGTCCGTTGCCAGCTGCTCGCGAGATGCCTGCGCAAACGGCACTTTCTTACCCGTTTTAGCATCGGTAATTTCCGGTGCGTTCCACGGCTTGAAGAACCATTCCCCTTGCTTAGCGAAAGTATCATGGGCTCTGGCCAGCGCCAGACGAAAATCGACCGCTTCGTTAATCACTTCCTGCGTCAAAGCGTGTCCTTGCTCGCCGTCCATCATCGCTGCGCCAACTTCGTTCGCGGCAATAATGGCGTACAGCGGAGAAGTGGTCGATTGCAGCATGTAAGACTCGTTAAAACGAGAATGCTCAATCGGTTTCTTACCGTTACGCACGTGGATATAAGAAGCCTGAGACAGCGCCGCCAACAGTTTATGGGTTGATTGGGTCGCAAACACCGTTGGACCATCGGGATCGTGATCCGCCGGATTACCGCGCATCGCGTGGCGATCCCGATACATTGGATTGAAGCGGGCATAAGCATACCAGGCTTCATCAAAATGAATCTGATCAACACTTTCCGCCAGCAGATCCTGCGCCTGTTTAGCGTTGTAGCACATACCGTCATAGGTACAGTTAGTAACTACGGCATAGACTGGTTTTGTACTGTTAGCCTGTGATTTCAATGGGTTTTGCTCAATTTTTTGCTGGATAGACTCCGGCTTGAATTGAGACTTGGGAATCGGCCCGATAATACCGTAGCGGTTACGTGTAGGAATAAAGAACACCGGCAGCGCGCCGGTCATGACCAATCCTTGCTCGATGGATTTGTGACAGTTACGGTCACACAGAGCAACTTCTTTATCTCCCACTACCGCCGCCATAATCGCACGGTTAGAACCAGAGGTCCCGTTCAGCATGGAATAGCTCATATGCGCCCCGAAAACGCGGGCGGCGTAAGCTTCTGAATCTTTGATCGGGCCGCTGTGATCCAGCAGCGAACCCAATGATTCACGTTCGATACCCGTATCGGTACGGAACAGGTTTTCACCGAAGAAATCGAGGAATTCGCGGCCTACAGCCGTTTTACTGAATGCTACCCCGCCCTGATGTCCGGGAGCGGCCCAAGAGTATTCAGGGTTATCTTCGGTATATTTAAAGAGTGCTTTGGTAAACGGCGGCAGCAGCTGTTCATAATATTTTACGATCAGCGCATGGGCGCGAGCGGCAATAAATTCAGCGGTATCTTCATGCATCCAGACAAATTCATTCACCAAGCGCATGGTTTCCAGGCTAAGGCTATTAATACAAGAATGCTCTGCCATCAGTAATACCGGCACATCCTTATTGCGGCGGCGAATTTCTTTTAGTAGCTCGGAAGCCTGGCTGTGGGAGGCATCGTCATTGCCACCGGATGTCCAATCAACAAAAATACAACACAAAGAAGAGTCTGAAGCGACCGTAGCGATACCGTCTTCAAAGGTCGCGGCGGCAATAACATTGAAATTAATGTCCCTCAGGGCTTCAATCAGTTCGTTAACGGCTCGTCCATTCGCGGTATTGGCTTCGAGAATATTACTGTCCACCACCAAAACGTTGCGTTTTTTGTGACGACTTAAATCAATCATCGTAGTTGTCCTTGTTATAAGACCAAAACATCAGATTTATGCTTCCCCGCCCCTTTCGGCGCGGGGTGATGAATTAATTGCTTTTATCCAATGGAGCATCCAGCGGGAACGGGTTTTTGTGGGTACGGTTATAGTTAAATGTATAAAGCGCAGTGATAACCATCAGCACCACAAATGACCACATCACTTCTTCTGCACCGGAGCCCACCACAGCCCAAATACAGTACACAAACGCAACCATGGTAATGGCGACATAGGTCTTGATCTGTTTGCCCAAATGCCCGTGCCCCAGTAGTAGCAAGGCCGCACAGGTATAGATATAAGGCACCAAAGTGAATATGACCGAAACAGAAGAGACCAGACCAAACTCTTTCGCCGCGTTTGGCGAAATGCTGCTGATTTGGAAGATAGTCATTAATACGCCAAGAATAAGCAACCCGGCTACCGGCGTACCGGCTTTATTGACCTTACCGAAAATCGGCGGGAACAGGCCGTCATCCGCCGCCGCTTTGGCGGTTTGACCGGCTACCAGCGTCCAGCCCCCCAGTGAGCCTAGACAACCGGCTGCAGCACACAGGGAAACCACGGCACCCGCGGTATCACCCAATGCTAAACGAGCCGCATCACCGAAAGGCGAGGCAGAAACACGCAGCGCGGCGTTCGGGATCATCCCCATAATGGCGGTACTGGACAGGACGTAACATACCGCGGCGATCAATACGCCACCGACGGTAGCAATAGGTACGTTGCGTTTAGGATTTTTAACTACCCCAGCGGCTACAGAGGCGGTTTCAACCCCAATAAATGACCACAAAGTCACGTTTAAAGTGCTTTGAATCGCGCTGAAAGTCCCTAGTCCGCTGACGTTCCATGCCTCCATGTAGGTCTCGCCTTTGAACCAGAACCAGCCAAACAGCGCAACCCCAACAATTGGGATTAATGCCAATGAGGTGGCAACAGCCTGAACCCGCGTAATCATTTTAGGACCGACGATATTCAGCCCAACAAATATCCACAGGATCACTACGCAAGTGATGGTTAATACCATAGGTTCTTTTAAGATTGGGAAAAAATAACTGAGGTAACCGACCCCAATTACCACCATAGCAATATTCCCAATCCAGCAGGCCAACCAATAAAGTACGTTGGTCTGATACCCTAAAAATGGCCCAAATGCGCGACGTGCATAGGCATAGGAACCACCGGGACTATCATCTAAGGATGACATTTTTGCGTAAACCATCGAAAGTGCTAGCGCACCAATAATAGTGACCAACCATCCCCAAATAGCTATTCCGCCCGTTGAAGCCAAGTTAGCAGGTAAAAGAAAAACGCCAGAGCCCATTATATTGCCTGCTACCATCAAGGTGACAGGAATGAGGCCCACCTTTTGATCATCTGTAGACATAGGTAATCCTTACAAACCCCTAGGAATGGGATGAAATAATGAGTAATAACCGCATGCGTATTTAAAGATAGACGATAAAATTTATAAAGAAAGAAAATAAATTTTCTAAGGAAATTTTAATCCTGATCAAAAAAACATGACGCAACAACCAATTAGGTAGGTAAAAAATTCGTAAATTATCTAAATCGTAAAAAAACATTAATAAAAAATAGACAATCAACCAGAAAATCAGTCAACTACAACCAATTGAATTAAATCAATAAATTACTTAATATTACGAATTAAAACATACTCATCACAATTAATTAATATTTTTGACTTTATAAACCAGCCAAGCCATTGATTAATAGAATATGAATGTAATTCGAGCATAACCAATAAAATCAGATGTAAGATGAAACGTAATTTATAAAAAAATGTTTGTATATTTTTGTATGTATTTGTAAATACATGAATTTACAGTTATCTTCAATTAATTTAATTATAGGGAATGGCTGTATTTCTTCTAATAAATGAAACGACGCTGTATAAATAAACATATTAAAAATTAATTATAATCAAGCGAATTGATATAAATCATATTTGAGTCAACCCTGGTGTTAGACATTAATGATTTCAGACACGATTTTTATTTAACTGACTACAGTTAATAAGTAAGCAAATTAATACCGTTAATTAATTATTTTTGTTTATGTTATAAATTCGCCAAGCCCTGTCTGACCGCGATAATTCACATATCGTTAATCAGTGTATATTCAGAGAAAGAGGTGACGTGAAAATCCAGCAGCAATAGCCTCTCTCACGCTGCTGGCTCAGTTAGGGCCGCTTTAATTCCCTGTCTAATTAAGGTTAATTACCCGCTAGATATATTTACCGAGCAAACTAGTGGCAGTCCGGATGCCGCCAATGTACCAATAGCTCTTCTGGCTAAAGCATGCTATCGGCCCGCTGATGCACGCCTGAGCGATTCAATGCCTGCGTCAACACAGCCAGAATGGCAAAGCGTCACTTTGATGCACTCCGAATACAATTAAGAAGATCACCAAAAACTCCTGTGTATCGCTGAAGATAACAAGCCTGAATTACGGGTTATTCGACGGAGATACCGATTGTAACTCGCGCCAGGCCGCGAGTTTTCGCGTCCAACGTTCAAACAACATATCGGTAATGATAGCTAACAGCGCGACAACCAAAGCGCCCTGAATAACATAAGCAGTATTAAAACCACTTAAACCGATAATGATTGGAGAACCTAAGGTTTTGGTACCGACCGTAGAAGCAATTGCGGCAGTCCCAATATTGATGATCACCGATGTGCGAATCCCCGCGACGATAACCGGAGCGGCGAGCGGCAATTCTACGCGCCACAAAATCTGCCTGGCACTCATACCTACGCCTTGAGCGACTTCACGGGTGGCCTGAGACACGGATTCCAGCCCTGTCAACGTGCCTTGCAGTATCGGCAGCAACCCATAGAGTACCAACGCAATAATTGCCGGTTTCTCGCTAAACCCCATCACCGGCACCGCTATCGCTAGCACTGCCACCGGCGGGAAGGTTTGCCCTATCGCCACCACCGTTTCTACAACCGAACGAAATTCCTTCCCTGCCGGACGCGTAACGGCAATGCCTGTTGCAACGCCAAAAAACACGGCGATCAGGCTGGAAATCAGCACCAGCAACACGTGAGCTTCCAATAACGACCAGAACGTATCCTGTAAATAAATAGGGCGATCGAGATTGGGGAACCAGGCGGCAAATAGGCCATGCAGCGATGGCATGCCAAATACCAATCCCAGCAGTAGTAATATTGCCCAAATCAATGGATCGGTAACTCTACGCCATAGCCAACGGCAAATAGATGAGGTCATGGCTGCTCCTGACTGGCGATCAGATCGGAAAAATAGAGCACGCCGAGAGGCTGTGATAATTCATCGATCACCTGCAATCTATCGGCTTTACGTGAGACAAACAGCGAAAGCGCTTCCCGCAGGCTGGTTGACGCCAAAATCGGCTCTCCCGCCACGCTTTCCCCAACCCTCATACGCTGCGCCGCCCAACCAAGTGCCAACAGTTTGATCCCCAAATCGCTCCGGCCAAAGAAATCACGCACAAAATCGTTAGCCGGCTGCGTCAACATTTGAATTGGCGTGCCTTGCTGCACCACTTTCCCCTGATCCAATAGCACAATGCGATCGGCCAGATTCAAGGCTTCGTCAATATCATGGGTTACCAGCACTATGGTTCGGCCTGACATTTGGTGTATACGGGCAATTTCAAACTGTAACGCTGAGCGAGTCACCGGATCCAGCGCGCCGAAAGGTTCATCCATCAACAGCACTTCCGGGTCGGCAGCCAACGCTCTGGCAACCCCAACCCGCTGCTGTTGCCCACCCGAAAGCTCATGAGGATAACGGTGGCGGAACTGATCCGCATCCAGTTGCAACAGATTCAATAACTCCGTGACCCGCTGGCGGATTTTCTCACGCGGCCATTTAAGCAGTTGCGGAACGGTGCCGATATTTTGCTCTACCGTCCAATGCGGAAACAGGCCGATAGATTGAATCGCGTAGCCCATCCGACGGCGCAAATCTTCGGGTTTGAATTTTTGAATTTCTTCACCGGCAAAGTGAATTTGCCCTTCATCGTGCTCGATCAGCCGGTTAATCATTTTTAACGTCGTGGACTTACCCGAGCCAGAAGTGCCGATCAAGACGGTAAACTCCCCTTTGGCAATATCCAGTGAGAGATTATCTACCGCCAGTTTGCCGGCAAAATATTTACTAACCTGATAAAAATGAATCATCGGCGGGTCACATCCAGAAAAGAAACCATAAATTTAAACAGTGAATCAACAACGATGGCCATCACTATCACCGGTATAACGCCCAGCAACACCAAATCCAATGCGCTGCTTAATAATCCCTGAAACACGATAGCGCCTAATCCACCGGCACCAATCAGGGCTGCAACCACCGCTAACCCGACGGTTTGCACTGCCACAATGCGAATGCCCGATAGAATCAACGGCAACGCCAGCGGGATTTGCACCCGAACAAACAGTTGGCTACCGGTCATCCCCATTCCCCGCGCCGATTCCATCACGCTATCCGGTACGCTTTCCAATCCGGCAACCACGCTGCGAACCAACGGCAGCAAGGCATAAAGTACCAATGCAATAATTGCCGGAGCCAGACCGATCCCGCTCACTCCCAGCTTTGCCAGCCACGGCCAGGCTGCGGCTAACCCCGCCAGCGGCGCGATCAGCAAACCAAATAACGCAATAGAAGGCACCGTCTGGATGATATTTAGCACGGAAAAAATAGCGGTTTTCAGGCGATAAGAACGAAAGCACAGCATCCCAAGCGGGATTCCCAGCAAAACGGTAGGAATAACTGTCGCCAACAAAATTCCGAGGTGCTGCCAGAAGGCATCAGCGAAGACGTCCTGTCGGTTGGCATATTCCTTCATCAGCGACAGTTGATCCAACTGACCGATAAACAACAGAATAATCACAGGGGCGAGTACCTGCACGCTGGCTAACATACGCCACAGCGGGCTGGTAATTGCTCTGGAAAGGCTATCGACGGCAATCAGAAAGGTTAATCCGGCCATTAGCCAGAAAGCGCCGCTCAGCGAAGTGCGAACCAGGCTCTCTTCGCCACCGGAAAGCTGAAAGGCAGTAAATCCCGCCAACCAGACCAAACCGAATAGCAGCAACTCCGCCATCAGGACAATAACCGCGTAAATCCAAGGTTTAGGGGAAACGAAAGAAAGGGCAATCAAAGCGATAACGGGCAACAGCACTAACCCCGCAGGCCCATGTAATAAAGACAAGAAGGCAATACCCTGCCCTGAAATCAACCGATTCTGCGCGTGGCTGAGAAAAGGAAGCCCGGCACCTGCCAAAATCAGCAACGTCACCAGCGCCAGCAGCACGCGGTTTTTGACTAACATAAACAAAAAGTCTCCATGACCGGCTAAAGATGCAATCCGTCGCCGGTCAGTATTTCATTACGAGGATTAACCTTTGATAAACCCTTTCTCTTTTAGATAGCTCGCGGCAACCTTCTTCGCATCCTGTCCTTCGACGGCAATCCGCGCATTCAGTTTTTGCAGGGTTGAGCCATCAAGAGTTGCAAAAACCGGATTCAACACGGCAGGAATTTCAGGATGCTGCTTCAGCGTCGCTTCGCGGATAATCGGCGCCGGGGCATAAATCGGTTGAACGCCTTTAGGGTCAGTCAGCGTTTGTAAGCCCAAAGCGGCCACTGGGCCGTCAGTGCCGTAAGCCATAGCCGCATTCACACCGGAGGTTTGCTCCGCCGCCGCTTTAATGGTGACAGCCGTATCGCCTCCCGCCAGCGACAGCAGTTGGTCCTGATTTAATTTGAAGCCATACGCCTGCTCAAACGCAGGTAACGCATCTGGGCGTTCAATAAATTCTGCCGAAGCCGCCAGTTTGAACTGACCACCATCGCTTATCCATTTGCCTAAATCAGCCAGCGTCTTAAGATTATTTTGACTGGCTAAATCCTGACGAACCGCAATGGTCCAAGTATTGTTTGCCGGCGCTGCATCCAGCCAGACCAGCTTATTTTTTTCATAATCCAGCGCTTTGACTTTCTCGTAACCGGCCTGAGCGTTTTTCCACGCCGGATCTTTTTCATTTGAGAAGAAAAAGGCACCGTTGCCGGTATATTCAGGATAAATATCAATTTCACCCGCGCTGATCGCCGCTCGCACCACTTTGGTCGTACCCAACTGAGATTTGTTGGTGGTTTTAATATTATTGGCCTCCAGAACCTGCACAATAATATTGCCCAGCAGTGAGCCTTCAGTATCGATTTTAGACCCCACACGCACGCTATCTGCCGCCTGTGCTAGACCAGTCGTCAGGCTTAACATGATGGTTGCCAGTGCTATAACAGGTCTAAGGGTAAGGGTTAGTGCCATCGGTTTGCCTCTTATCATCGAAGGATTTTAATGAGTTACAGGGTTCTTTATGACCCAATAACTATTAACAAATCAATAACTATGTCGACTTTATTTGCCTTAGTCGTTCGTTTAATCTTCAGCGGCTATCCATTAAACCTACGCAAACTTAGCCACTTCTCCCAGCTATCATCATGATGGGTAGTCAGCCCCAAGGTCGTGAAACGGGTGAATTTCAACCTCGCTCGGCTGGCATGCATACTCGCCTAACCATACAGTATAGCCATTCACCACAAATCCCCCGCGGCGCTACTGATAAGCCCGTATTAATCCCTACCAAGGGAACGGGAAAAATTCGAGCCAACGCGCAATAGGGAAAGATAGTGACGAGAGAAAAGCCTCTGTGCCCAATTTAGATATATAGTTGTAAGCTAAATATTTTCATTAACCCACGGACAGGTGACTTTCGATGAACCCTTCTTTTCTGGTTAGCCCGCACTGGCTGGCTGAACATTTAGACGATAAACAAGTGGTTATTCTGGATGCCCGGCTATCACCGCCGGGGCTAAACCCTAAACGCGATATTCAAGCCGAGTTTGAGCAAGGCCATATCCCCGGTGCGGTTTTCTTTAATATTGATGAGGTTTCCGACCACAGTACCGATCTGCCTCACATGTTGCCCAGCGCCGAAGCATTCGGTGAAGCAATGGGTAAATTGGGTATCAACGATCAGCACACGATAGTGTTGTATGACGATGGCAACCTTTTCTCAGCCCCGCGAGGCTGGTGGACATTTCGCACTTTTGGCGCCCGTGACGTTCGCGTGCTGGAAGGCGGTATTGAACAGTGGAAACAAGCCGGTTTGCCACTGGAAAGCGGGCCAGCCAATCCGGCTCCACAGTGGTTTACCGCCACGCTAAACGAGAAATCTGTTAAAAATTACGAGCAGGTTCTCGCCGCTATAGACGAACCGGACACGCAGATCCTGGACGCGCGCCCGACGCCACGGTTTGCTGGCGCGGAACCGGAACCTCGCCCCGGCCTGCGATTAGGGCATATTCCCGGCAGCATCAATATTCCCTGGGGGCAGATGATTGAGCAAGGCCAGCTCAAATCGCCAGAGATTCTGCGGGATATTTTCCAATCTAACGGTGTCGATCTGGAAAAACCGATCGTTGTTAGCTGTGGTTCCGGCGTAACCGCTGCGGTACTGGCATTGGGGTTACACGCAATAAAAGCTCGTTCTGTATCTTTATATGACGGTTCCTGGGCCGAATGGGGTGCATCAGATTTTCTCCCCATTGAAGTTAGCCCCAGATAACCTCTACGATTATTAATAATCTAAATGGCCGGATTAATATCCGGCCACTGCGGATTTGGATAGATAACAAACGCCTCAAACAAAGTCTGGGCAGATATCAACTTCAACATTATGGCCATCAAAATACATTTTAGTTAACAGTTCAGGGGTAATTAATTTAGTTAATGAAAAAAAGCAAATAACATTCGTTTATACGAATATCAAATTTAATGAAGTTTAATAAAAATCCGCATTAGAAATAATAATAA